>JANNSC010000055.1:0-10743 GCA_031402135.1 Gemmatimonadales bacterium
GGCATTTTTTGGGCAGCTACAAGCACGAGCCACCGCGAGGCGACAAGACCAGGTTGTACGGCGCCGGAGCCTTCCTGAGCTACCGATTTGGCGACGCCGTCAAGGCCGCCCGTACCTGATCGCCTCGGCGGGAGCGATGAAACACGACTAAAGTTCCACGGCGTTTCCCAATGACCAGGGCGACAATTTCGACCTCGCCATGAACGGTGGCGTGGGAGTGAGCATTCTGGTCGGCAAGGAGAACTGAATCGCTCCATTCAGGAATTCGGGGGAGAACGGGGAGGCCCTCTCCGCCTCCCCGTTCGCATTGGGCAATGAAGCCGTACGGTCAGGTCGCTATGGTTACCGCATGGTCCCGCCCCAGACTGTTCCCGTTCCCATTCGGAGACCCACTATGAACGCTCGACGGAAGCCCCTGGTGATTGCCCTGCTCCTGGTCGCGTTGGTCACTGCCTTTGGCCGTGGGGCCGCCGTGGACTGGGTGATGGTCGCGAAGATCCGGGAAGAGGGCTTGCAACACTCCCGGGTGATGGAGTTCGAGGGCTATATCGCCGACGTGCTCGGAGCCCGCCTCACCCTCTCGGCTGACATGAAGCGGGCCCAGCAGTGGGTGCTCGGCGAAATGACCCGCATCGGCCTGATCAACGTCGCTGCCGAAGCATTCATGGATTACGGCGTCACCTGGGACAACGAGTATGTCTCGATTCACATGCTGGAGCCCGACTACCAGCCGATGGTCGGCTACCCGATTGCCCACACCCGTGGGACCGAGGGACGCCAGACGGCCCAGGCGGTAATCGTGGACCTGCTGGTGCGGGACGATCTCGCCCGGTATCGCGGCCGGCTCAAGAACAAGGCAGTGCTGGTCACGCCGCCTGCGACCATCGACCTCGCACCGCTCACCAACGGCGTGCCGCGCTACACCGATGCGGAACTGGATGTGATTTCCCGAACCGTGATTGTGCCCCCGCGCCCTGCGCCGCCGCGCGCGGTCCGCGATCCCAACCTGCTGACGGCCGAAGAAAAGATGGCGTTCTACGTCGCCGAGGGCGTGACGGCCGTGCTACAGAGCGAGAGCGGCTGGCTCGGTGCGGTGCGAGGGTTCTCCCGTCCCGGTTCGAGGAACGACGAATGGTCACGCGCGGGGGCGCTCGCGTCCCCGGTGATGGTGGCCATCACGCCGGAGCACTACAACCGGATGTACCGTATCCTCAAGCGCGACATTCCGGTGAAGATCGAGGTCGAGGTCCGCAATCGCCTCGGTGACGTTGTGGAGAAGGCGATGAACATCGTCGGGGAGATTCCCGGCAGCGACCTCGGGGACGAGGTGGTGATGATCGGGGCGCATCTGGATACCTGGCACGCGAGTCCGAACGCGAGCGACAACACCTCGGGCGTCGCCGTTGCGCTGGAGGCGATGCGCATCCTCCGGGCGGTGGGGGCGAAGCCGCGCCGCACCATTCGAATTGCGCTGTGGGCTGGGGAGGAGCAGGGGCTCTTCGGCTCACGCGCCTATGTGCGGCAACATTTCGGCGACCCGCGCGACTCGACCCTCGGGGTGAAGCCCGCCTACCAGAAACTCTCGGCGTACTTCAACCAGGACTACGGTGCCGGCCAGTACCGCGGCATCTACCTGCAAGGGAACGAACAGGCCCGCAGCCAGCTGGGGGCGTGGCTGGAACCGTTCCGCGATCTCGGGATGACGGTCGTTTCCAACCAGAGCGTGGGCAGCACCGATCACATTGCGTTCGACGAGGTCGGCTTGCCAGGCTTTCAGTTCCTGCAGGATCGTACACCGGGAACGGGAGGCCACACCAACCTTGATTTCTTCGACACGATCCAGAGCGCCGACCTGATGAAGAACTCGGTCATCATGGCCTCCTACGCCTACCACGCGGCCATGTCGGATGAGCGAATGCCGCGAAAGTCCGGCAGGTAGCCGAGCCGGTCCGCCGCCGCGAAACCGGTCAGCGCCGAATCAGCTGGCCGTCGATCAGCAGGCGGGTGTTCGGGTCCAGCTCCACCGCGGTGGGTTCCTGTGCCGCAGGAAAGGTGAAGCGCCCGGACCGATCGGAAAGGTCCACCCTTTCCACCCGGGGGCGCGCGCCCGGCTCGGTGATTCCAATTTCCAGCACCAGCCGAAAGGGCTCTCCCGGCTGGGTCTGGCGGACCTCGAGGACCACCTGCTTCGTGCCGGCGTCCCATTGCCAGGTGGCTTCCACCCGGGGGACGCCTCCCCGATAGAGCCACTGCTGGAAGAACGCGGAAAGATCGAGCCCGGAAGCGCGCTCCATTGCGAGGCGAAAGTCGGTGGTTGTTGCGTTCGAGTCGCGGTAGCGGGCGTAGTACTCGCGGATGCCGAACCAGAAGCGGTCGTCCCCCATCTTTTGGCGCAACATGTGGAGGACCCAACTCCCCTTCTGGTAGGTCATGCTCGAGGTGACCTGCGCCATGTCGGTCAGGTTCTGGTGCACCACGCGATAGCCCGGCGTCTTCAGGTAGTAGTCCAGCACCGTCTTCCGGGAATCACGCAGCCCGGCGACGAATTCGTCCCGGCCGTAGGCGTGCTCGATGAACAGCAGCGTGAAGTAGGTGGCGAACCCCTCGCTCAACCAGACGTCATTCCAGTCGCTCTCGGTCACGGCATCGCCGAACCACTGGTGGGCGATCTCGTGAATCACGACGTTGCGCCATCGCGCCGACCGGGAGCCCGACACGCTGTTCGCGCCGTACTGGATGGCCGATGCCGACTCCATGCCGCCACCCACCGCATTGGATTGCACGTTCGCCAGCTTTTCGTAGGAGTACGGACCGACCGCCTCGCTGTAGAACGCCATTGCCTCCCGCACCGGCACCGCGAAGTCGTGAAAGCCGGCATCCCGGTCCTGGGCAAACACCCAGGTTTCCAAGGGGATTCCGCGATAATCTCCAAGGTGTTGCACGGCAAAGCGGGCGGCGCCGAGGACGTAGAGCCAGGGGGAAATTGGGATGGATTCGCGCCAGACCGTCCGGCGCATGCCGGCGGGCAGGTCGGTTTCCTCGACTCGAGCGCCGTTCGAGATTACCTGGTAGTGCGCCGGTGCGACGACGTCCATTTCCATGGTCGCCTTGTCGGCGATGTGGTCAATGGTCGGCAACCAGTGCCGGGCCTTGTCGGGCCAGTCGTCCGAGAAGAAGGTGCGATCGCCGTGCTTGTTCGGCTTGATCTGCAAGCCGTCGGCCGGGATGCCGGCATAGCGGACGATGAATTCCACAACGTCGCCCGTATTCGACGGTCCATCCAGCGTAATCGCCAGGCGATCGGCGGCATGCCCAAAGGTGAGCGGCCTGCCATTGCGTACCACGCTACTCACCTTCATTCCTCGCCCGGCCCGGGTGGGGCTGGCATTCACCAGGTCCAGCTCCACTCGGCTGAGGTTCGCCGCGAGAAGCCGCAGGCGCACCGTGGCCTCGCCCTCGATGCGATCAGTGCTGTCAGTGAGCGTCAGCGCGAACCGATAGTGCTCCACGTCCAGCGACTGGCGGGGATAGCCATCCGCCCCGCCCGGGGCGCCGCTCGCTCCGACGAGCAACAGCGCCGCGAGGAGTCCCGTGCTTTTCGGTACGCCGGACCGGGTGCTCAGTCTGGCCCTTATCATTTGACCGGCTTGGGCAGGGCGGGGTAGAGGCCGGCATCTGCGAGCTGCCTCACGAATGCGGTCAATCGCTCGACCAGCGCATTGGTTTCCCCGATGACCGCCGGCACCTCGGTTCGCAGTTCGCCCAGCGCCACCAGGTCCTGGGTGTTCGCGCCGGTGAGGAAGCCCGAGAGGTTCCCGGAGAGACCTCCGAGCTTGAACGTCAGCACGGTGCGGAACAACTCGGCGGAGAAATCCAGTTCTTCCCCTTCATCCAGGATGAGGAACTTCTTTTTCAGCGGGGCAACCTGCTTGGTCAAGGTGTCAAGCGTGGCGCGGATTCCTGGCGTGAGCTTGGTGGTATCGCCGAGCTCCTTGCGGATGGCACCGAGCTGAGTGTTGGCCAGCCGGGTTGCTGCCACGGCGGCGGTGAGCCGCCCGTTGAGGGCATGGAGTTCGGTCAGGATCACAAAGTTCGCACGTCGATCCGCACTGCTGATCTGGGACTCCGGATCGGAGCGTACTTCGACCGTCGTTTTCCCGATTGCCTTTCCGTTGGTCCATACTGTCGCGGTGTAATCGCCGGGAAGCACCAGCGGGCCGTCGCGGGACGGGCCCCCAAAACCCATATTGGCGGCGGGTGGCCCCTTGGGCTCCGGCAACGGCTCCACCCGCAGGTCCCACTTGGCGAAGTTCATTCCGGCGGCCGGCTGTCGCGCCTTCGCCGTGTCGGCCTTGACCTCGCGCACAGTGGCTCCGCTCGCATCGGTAATCACAATGCGCACGCTATCCGGCTTGGCCTTGAGCTGGTAGGGGACGAACGCTGCCATCGGTGGATTCTCGCCGAGGAAGAGCATATCCCCCTGAAAGCTGCGCTCCTGATCGGTGGTGGGCAGGCGCAACACTGCCGGCTTGGCCGACAGGACGAAATCGCCGGCGGCGGTTGCCGTGGCCGATTGCTGAAACGGGGTCATGTCGTCGAGGATCCAGATTGCCCGTCCGTGAGTCGCGAGGATCATCGCGTTGTCGCGGGAGTGCTGGGTGATCTCGTAGATCGGCACCGTCGGCAGGTTGGCCCGGACTCTGGTCCAAGCGGCGCCGCGGTTGGTACTGACCCAGAGTCCCGTCTCGGTGCCGACGTAGAGCACGTCGGGGTTGCGCTGGTCCTCGGTGACGGTACGTACCACCTCGCCCTTGGGGAGATTGGACGAGATCGACTTGAAGGTGGCGCCGAAATCGGTGCTGGAATAGAGGTAGGTGCCGTAGTCTCCGGTGCGGTGGCTATCGAAGGAAATGTACACCGTGCCGGCATCGGCTCTCCCGGGCTCCACCTTGGAGACGTAGGCAAATTTGGGCGCCCCGGGGATCTTTGCGGTGACGTTGGCCCATGTGGCGCCAGCGTCCCGGGAGACGTTGACCTGGCCGTCGTCCGAGCCGGTCCACAGCACCCCAGGCTGCTTCCACGACTCGCCGATCGAGAAGAGTGTACCATAGACCTCCACGCCGTCGTTCTTGGCGATGGTGATCTCCTTCCCCTTCACGCCCATTAACACCAGGGTGTCGCGATCCACGCCGGTGGTGAGGTCGCCACTGATTGCGGTCCAGGAATGGCCGCGATCGGTGGACCGGAAGAGCTTGTTCGCGCCTGCATAGATGGTGGCCGGATCAGTATGGGACAGCATCATCGGCGTGTCCCAGTTCCACCGGTAGGGCTTTTCGGTGAGCGGGGCCTCGGGGCGGATGCTCTTGGACTCGTTGGTGACCTTGTCGATGCGGCCGATGAAGCCGTCCTGCGACTCGGCGTAGACAATCCGATGGTTGGTCGGATCAATGAGGCTCACGAAGCCGTCGCCACCTTGCACCGCGAGCCAGGAATCGTTGCCGATGCCGTACTGGGAGCGCGTCGCGCTGGGCCCGCACCACGAATTGTTGTCTTGCAGACCGCCACAGACATTGTACGGCTCCTGCATGTCATAGCCGACGTGGTAGAACTGGCCGACGGCGAGGTGCGAGACCCAGAGCCAGTGCAGGCCCTTGTCGTAGGTGATCCCCACGCCGCCATCGCCACCGACCATCATGTGATCGGCGTTGCGCGGGTTGATCCACATGGCGTGGAAGTCCACATGGATGGTCGACGCACCATTGGAGCGGAACGTCTTGCCGCCGTCGTCGGAGAGCTGCAGCGGCGTAGCCGGCAGATAGACTCGAAGGTCGTTTTCCGGATCCACGCGCACCAGTCCGAAGTACATCGGCCGCATGTTGGTGCCGCCCTGCTTGGTCCAGGTCGAGCCGGCGTCATCCGAGCGGTACACCCCGCCCAGCTTGGGGTGCTCGACCCGGGCGTAAACAACGCTGGGATTCTTGCGCCAGACATCGAGGCCGATGCGTCCGAGAGATCCCTCGGGAAGTCCCTTCGTCAGGCGGGCCCAGCTGCGTCCGCCGTCGGTGGTCTTCCAGATTCCGCTGTTGGGGCCACCACCGTTCATGCCCCAGCTGGAACGGCGCCGCTGGTAGGTGGCGGCGTAGAGCACCTTGTTGTTGCCGGGATCCATCACCAGCTCGGTACCGCCGGCGTCTGGTCCGGCATCCAGTACCTTCACCCAGCTGAGGCCGCCATCGACGGTTTTATAGATTCCGCGATCGCCCCCGCCCTTCCACAGGTCGCCAAGAGCAGCGACGTAGACGACCTCGGGATCTGCCGGATCGATGATGATGCGGGCGATCTGCTTGGAGTCGCGCAGACCCATGTTCTTCCAGCTGCGGCCGCCGTCGGCCGACTTGTACACACCGTCACCCCAGCTGGAGCTCTGCCGATTGTTGCTTTCGCCAGTGCCGACCCAGACGAGGTTGGGATCGTTCGTCGGGATCGCGACGGCCCCGATGGACCCCGGGCCCGCGGAGTCGAAGACCGGGGTGAGCGAGACGCCGCCGTTGACGGACTTCCAGAGTCCGCCGGTAGCGGCGGCGATGTAGAAGATGCGCGGATCGCGTTCGAGCACGGCAAAATCGTCGATGCGACCGCTCATCGTCGCGGGACCGATGGAGCGAAAGTGCAGGCGGTCGAACGGACCACCGGGTGGAGCGGAGTCGGTCGCGACGGCGGGCTTGGATGCTGCCTGGGCGTTGGCGGGGAGAGTGCGCGCGGGCGTGACAGCGAACAGCCCGGCGGCGAGAGTGGCGATGATCCGATTGGCAGACACCTGGCACCTCGAATGGTTGACGACTATATCGATGGAAGCAACAGAGGAACGAACCAGCGCGGTGCTCCCTGGCCAGAAATAACCCCGCCTCCCCGGTGGACGCAAGCACTCTCGTTGGAGCGGAGGCGAGGAGATATCTTTCACCGCGTCGGCAGCCCCGCGATGTATTCGCCGTCCGGGCCGAGTCCCTGGGCGACAGAAGGTGGTGCGATGCGATCAGCCCACGCCCATCATTGGAGACCTATGGCGGCAATCCTGACCCTCGCCTTGGTGCTTGCTACCGTACTACCTGGCCTCCTGCAGGCCGGCCAAGCCACCGACTCCGTCGGGCGCGCTACTGCCTGGCTCGATCATCAGCAGCTGGCGCAGGCATCCCCCTTCCGTGGATTGCGGTGGCGACCGGTCGGGCCGGCAAAGATCGGTGCGAGAATCGAGGCGATTGCCATTCCCGCCGGGAATACCGGCACGATTTACGTGGGGGTGGGCACCGGGAACCTCTGGAAGACGCTGAACAACGGCGTCACCTGGCGGCCGATCTTCGAGCACCAATCGGCCTTTGCCATCGGAGACGTCGCCGTCTCCGCCAGTAATTCGGACATCGTGTGGGTCGGCACCGGCGAGGCGCAGCCCCGGTTTGCCGGGTACGCCTACCCCGGCACCGGCGTGTTCAAGTCATCGGACGCGGGTGGTTCGTGGAAGGCCATGGGGCTGGCCGAGACCCAGCACATCGCAAAGGTCGCCATCCACCCCACCGATCCCAACATCGTGTATGTCGCCGCGATGGGACGGCAATGGTCCCCGAATCCGGAGCGGGGTGTGTTTCGGACCACCGACGGCGGCGCCCATTGGAATCGGGTCCTCTTCATTGATGACTCGACCGGGGTAATCGACCTGGTCATCGACCCGAATGACCCATCCACACTCTACGCCTGGGCCTGGCAGATCGAGGCGGGACGGCGGGGCGGGCTGTTCAAGTCCAGCGACGCCGGCGGGACCTGGCGGCACATTACCGCCGGGCTTCCGGTGGGTCTCCTCGGCCGCGCCGGGCTGGACATCTCGGCCAAAGACTCGCGCACGCTCTATCTCTACCTCGACAACCGCAACCCGACCACGGTGGCCGACCGGCCCTACACCGGCGGCGAGGTGTACCGCTCCGACGATCGCGGGGAGCATTGGCGCAAGGCGAACGTCGAAGACCTCTACCGGGTTTTCGGGGACTATGGATGGAAATTTGCCGACGTCCGGGTGGACCCTCGAGATGTTGACCACCTCTACATCCTGGGCAACTACGCCTTCCAATCGTTCGACGGTGGCAAGACCTGGCGGCAGCTCGGCGACCGAATCCACCGCCTCCACGACACCGAAGGCCGAGCCTTGCACCTGGACCATCACGAACTGGTGATCGACCCGGCCAATCCCGGCCGGCTGCTGCTTGGCAATGACGGCGGCGTGTTCATGTCCTATGACGGCGGGGAGAGCTGGCTCCATCTGAACAACATCCCGGTTGTCCAATTCTACTTTGTGGCGACCGACGACCGGGAACCGTACCGGATTTTCGCTGGAACCCAGGACGACGCAGCGGTGTTCGGGCCCAGTACCGCCTCGCTCGACGATGCGGTGCCGGATCCGTGGAAGAGCGTGTACCTGGACCGTTGGACGGGGGGCGACAGTTACGTGACGCTGCCCGATCCGACCGACGATCGGTGGGTCTATTACGAACACCAGAACGGTCACATGATGCGGATGGACATCACCGGAGGGTCGGTGCTGTCGGGAGGCCCCGCCTCGGTTGATATCCGGCCGAAGTTGCCCCCTGGGGAACCGGAGCTCCGCTTCAGCTGGTACACCCCGTTTTTCATTTCACCGCATGACCCGCGCACCCTGTACGCCGGGGGCAATCGGGTGATGAAGACCACCGACCGGGGAGCGACCTGGACCGCGGTCAGCCCCGATCTGGGTGACCCAGCCGGCGGCAACCGCGGGCTGGTGCCTACCGGGGCGCTGACGATGCTGGCCGAATCACCGCTCCGTCGGGGGATGCTGGTCGGGGGTACCGAGGGGGGGAGTCTCTGGAAAACCAGCGATGATGGTGCCACGTGGAGCCGAATCGGGGCGGGGCTGCCCCGGAAATGGATCAGCCGAGTGACGCCGTCGATGCATGATGCCGGCACGATCTATGTGAGTATGACCGGGTATCGCCAGGACGACACTCGGCCCTACCTGTTCGTTTCCGGGGACACCGGGCGAACCTGGCACTCGATTGCCGGCAACCTGCCATGGGAAGCGGTCAACGTGATCAAGGAGGACCCGGCCGACGCAAACCTCCTGTATGTCGGCACCGACCTTGGGGTGTATGTGTCTCGCAACCGGGGCGTTCGGTGGGAATCCCTCAGCGCCACCCTGCCGTCCACCCCGGTGCACGATCTGGCGGTGCAGGCGAGGGTGGGGGAGTTGGTCGCCGGGTCGCATGGCCGCGGGGCGTGGATCCTGGACCTGGCACCGATTCGGGGACTCACCGAGGAGGCTGCCGAAGCTCCGTTGCACCTGTTCCCGATCCGCACTGTCATCGCCGATTGGTTTCCCTGGGAGACGGTACCGGGCGATCGGCGGGGCCGGAACTCGGCTCGGTTCCAGGTCGCATCCCGGGCCGGTGGCTCGGCGGAAATTACAGTGCGGGACAGCGTGGGGGGGGTAGTTCGGCGCTGGCCGGTCAACCTGTTGCCGGGCGTGAACACGCTGACTTGGGATCTCCAAGCCGAGCCGGTGCCAGGACCACTGCGGGATGCTCGCCCCGGCAGGTACAGCGTGGAAATCAGCGGGGCCGGGGCACGGGTGAGCGGCTCGATCGAGGTCGGTGCGGACCCGTTGGGGAAGCGGCGTTAGGGGGAGCCCCACCGGCCCAGCGGATCTCCCAGGGCCTCGAGCCGGGGTGTGATGCCTAACCCGGGAAGGGTCGCTGCCGCCATGCGGCCGTTGACGCGCTCCGGAGCGCCCGCCGCAATTGACCGGGTAACATAGCTGTTGAAGTCGGTTGCGGTGAACAGGAATTCGGTCGGGGTGCTGTGGGCCAGGTGCGCAATAGCCGCCGTGACGATGTCCCCTCCCCAACTGTCCTCGATGGTCATGGCAATCCCCAGGGAAACGCAGAGATCGCGGGCTTGCCGGGTCTTGGTGAGCCCTCCGAACTTGCTGATTTTGAGGTTGACGACGTCCATGGCGCCGTCGGCGGCGCCGCGCAGAATCATGTCGATTGAATCGATGACCTCGTCGAGCACGAATGGCAGGGCGGTCCGGCGCCGGATGGCGAGGCACTGGTCGTAGGTGGCACAGGGCTGCTCGATATACACGTCGACATCCCGAACGGCGTTGACCACCCGGGCCGCTTCATGCATGAGCCAACCGGTGTTGGCATCGGCAATCAGCTTGTCTTGGGGGTCGAGGACGGCGCGAACGGCGCGGATCCGCTCGATATCCTCTTCCGGATTGCCGCCCACTTTGAGCTGAAAGCGTCGGTAGCCTTGGGTCCGGTAGCCGGCCACGTTCTCCGCCATCTCAGCCGCAGGTCGCTGGGAAATGGCCCGATACAGATGGAAATCCGGACCAAAGCGCCCACCCAGCAGGTGGCACACCGGCATCCCGGCTGCCTGTCCGGTGATGTCCCAACAGGCAATATCGATGGCCGATTTGACGTAGGGGTGCCCCTTCAGCAGGTAGTCCATGGTGCGGTTGAGGGCGAGCAACTGGGTTGGGTCGTGCCCGATCAACTGGGGCGCAATTTCCGCAATACCTCCGCGGGCTCCGCGGGCGTAGGCGGGCAGGTACACCGGCCCAAGCGGGCAGACCTCACCGTACCCGGTGATGCCGGCGTCGGTGCTGATTTCGACCACGGTGCTGTCGAATGCCGCCACGCTCTTGCCTTCGGACCA
>JANNSC010000056.1:0-1612 GCA_031402135.1 Gemmatimonadales bacterium
GAAGCGGATGCCGCGGACGGCGCACCGAGTAAAAGGCGACGGCACGGAAGACATCCCGGTCGACGCCGTTACTCCCGGCGACTCGCTAGTTGTCTTTCCCCACGAAACGTGTCCGGTCGATGGCGTCGTCATATCCGGGCACGGCTCGATGAACGAAGCCTACTTAACTGGGGAGCCGTATCTTCTGTCCAAATCGGCCGGGGCGGCGGTTCTATCCGGCTCGATGAACGGGGAGTCGGCGCTGACGATCAAGAGCGACAGCCTCCCGAATTGGGACTACCTGACGATCGATCCGACCCGGCCGGTGTTGTACATCACCCGTCGCGAGGACGGTGTCCTGATGTATAACACGGAGACCCGGCAGATCGCGGGCGTGCTGGAGAACACCAAGGGCGGCAATGCCGTCACGATCGCGCCGGAGCTCGACCGACTCTTTGTCACCAACACCGACGGTTCGCTGACAATCTTCCGGCACTCGGACCTCAAGCTGCTGGCCCGGAATTCCTACGGTGAGAGCGCGGACAACGCATTCTACGACCCGGTGACGCAGCAGCTGCTGATCACCCAGGGCGACCAGAAGAGAGCCGTCTTCGTCGATGCCAGGACCGGGGCCAAGGTCGCCACCCTGGATTCCGATGCCGAAAAACTTGAGGGCACCGCCCCGGACGGGCAGGGGTTCATGTATATGGCGATCCGCGATCGGAACAAAGTCATTAAGATCGACATGCGCCGGCACCAGGTGGTGGCCGAGTGGCCGACCACGGGTTTCAAGCTGCCGAACGGCGTGGTCTTCGACGCGGCCACCAACCGCTTGTTCGTCACCTGCCGTGGCGACAATCCCTCGGTGATCGTGTTCGACGCCGCCACCGGCCGGATCGTCGCCAGTCCGGCCATCGGGCGGAACAACGATGTCGTGGTGTTCGACCCGGAGACCAAGAAAATCTACACTTCGAACGGCCTGGATGGCACGCTGGTCATCCTCGACCAGGTCGACGCCAACACCTACCAGCTGGCCGAGGCCGCGACCACGCGGCCGTGGGCCCGCACCATGGCCGTGGATTTCAAGACCAAGAAGGTCTACCTCGTCACAGCCGAGGGCACGGTGGACCCCGGGAAGAGTTGGAAGACCAGCATCGCGCCATTCTATCCCAACACTTATTTCAAGGATACTTTCACCCTACTGACGTACTCCCGGCGATGAGCGGCGCCACCCCAGGCCGCAGGGACGGCGGTCCCGGCAAGAAAATCCACTGAGGCCATGAATTACATCAAACACCTCCTTCGGCAGGTCCTGCCGGTCCTGGTCTCCATGCTGATCGGTTACACGGCCAAGGCGGAAAACCGCGCCGCCTTCCGCGCCTATCTGAAAAACACGGCGCCCCGGCGGCTCGACCAATGGCAGGCGGCCGAGATATTTCAGAGCTACCAGATCATCTTCCAGAATTTTACCGCGACCAACGCGGCTCCCGACGCCGTGCTGATCCTCACCTTCAAAAATTTCGAGGACACTTACAAGTGGGTGGAGATCGAGAATGAGATGCCCGGCGGCCTCTCCTCCGCCGGTCTCGCCCTGGCGCAGCCCGTCTACAACGTGCTGGCCGAACGCCTGGCG
>JANNSC010000057.1:0-2728 GCA_031402135.1 Gemmatimonadales bacterium
CCGCCGAAGTTGCGCTGAAGAATCTTGCCGTCCGGGGTGCGATCGAAGACCGCGCCCCACTTCTCGAGCTCGCGGACCCGATCGGGCGCCTCCTTCGCGTGCAGCTCGGCCATCCGCCAGTTGTTGAGGTACTGGCCGCCCCGGAGCGTGTCGGTGAAGTGGACCTTCCAGTTGTCCCGGTCGTCCACGTTCCCCATCGCCGCCGCCATCCCGCCCTCGGCCATCACCGTGTGGGCCTTGCCGAGCAGGGATTTACAGACGAGGCCGACGGAGACGCCACTGCCGGCCGCCCCGATCGCCGCCCGGAGCCCGGCCCCGCCCGCGCCGATGACGAGGACGTCGTGATCGTAGCTCTGATAGTCGGCCATTAGAGAATCCTGAAGTCGGTCCAGACGCCCACCGAGCAGAGCCGGACGTAGACGTCGCTGAACGCCACCGTGAAGAGACTCACCCAGGCCCACCGGCCGTGGGCCCGGTTGAGGCAGGAGGAGCAGTTGTAGGGCACCGAGAAGCCTGGCTTCTTCGAAAACTGATCCCGCCACCCGCCCGCGATGTGCCGCATCGAGTGGCACCCGAACGTGTACCCGCCCAGGCACACCGCGTTGAGCGTCAGCAGCAGACTACCGACCCCGATCCCGAACCGAGTCGTCCCGGTGGCCGGATCGGCAAACCAGAAGGCTTTGAAGGCGTCGTAGGCGAGGAGGAACACGAACACCACCGCGATCGCCATGAAGTAGCGGTGAATGTTCTGGAGGATCAGGGGGAAATACCGTTCGCCGAGGTAGGATTTCCGCGGCTCGCCGACGGTGCAGCCGGGCGGGTCGGCCCAGAACGCCTTGTAATAGGAGCCCCGGTAGTAGTAGCAGGTGAACCGGAACAGCCCGGGGAAGGGCAGGATGATGAGGGCCGGCGAAAACGGCAGCCATCCCGGCCACCAGCCTGGTTTGGGCCCGAACCAGGCATGGGGCGAGTCGCCGAACAGCTCCGGGCTATAGAAAGGAGAGAGGTACTCCCCGAAGGTGTAGTGAGCGTTCTGGAACGCCGCCCAGGTCGCGTAGATGATGAAGGAGGTGAAGACGGTGAAAACGATCAGGGGTTCGACCCACCAGGTGTCGCGGCGGGTGGTTTCGCCGAAACGGCGCCTGGTGAGGGGGACCGTCGCGTGACTCATCAGCCCGGGGCTCCGAGTGGGGGCGGGGGGTGGGATGTGGTGATAGGGAAACGAGTAGGGAGGATACTCGGAAGGGGGCGGGGGAGCCAGGGGGCGACGGTGTGTCGGACGGGGGACCGATCACCTACGGCGCCGACTCCGTTCGGGGATCGCGTGCCCGCTCGGGGCAGATGAGGGCTCGGGCACGGTGCTCCTGGGCTTGGCCTTTGACCATGCCCACGCCTTGGTCGGGACTCTGACCCGAGCGACCAGAACCGTGAAGGTGCGGAGCGGTTTCTGGAGGACCGCCAGCGTCCAGGAGCGTCGCGGCCTAAATCCACACCCCGAAAGCCGCGCAGCCGAAATCTCCCGAGCCGATGGGTTGCCCCTGACTGGGGCGGGGAGGGAAGGCACCAGTACGGCCAAGCGGAACTCGCGACCCAGCGCTGCCAGGTATTCAATTGGCAGCGTCGGAACTGGGCAGCCCGTCGGCCCGCCGGTGCCGCCTTCCAGAGCCCGACACCCACCGGGCTCGACGCAAATGCGCGCGGACCACTGGTCGCATCGGGGTCGACCCCGGCGCTCAAAGCCCATTGGGCGATGCTGGCCTTGGGGGGGCGGCGCAACGTTAGCGGATTAGGCAGCGCGATGGTATCGTAGAGCCGATTGGACCGTCGGATGGTGGTGACCATGCAGGTCCATTGCTAGTTATACCGCTGCCCGGACGCCCCGTTTCGCGAAGGAGGAGTCATGAGGAGCTTTCTCACGGTTGCCGTCATCGGGGTCGCTGCGGCTTGTGGGCCTCCGGCAACGCCAGCAGACTTCGATCGAGCGGCCGTTGCTGACTCGGTGACCGCTGCCATGCGGGCCTACGCCGCCGCCTTCCCTGGCCGGGATGCCGATGCGGTTACCCGCTTCTATCTGAACGACCCGGATTTCCGGGTCTACTTCGACGGCGCGCTCAGCCGCTACGACGAAATGGTCGCCATAGTGCGGAGCCTGTTGGGCAGCCTCCGCTCCATTGAGGGCTCCTTCGACGACATTCAGGTAACCGTCTTGGGTCCCGGCGCCGCGGTGGCGACGACCCCGTTCCGCGACGTGCTGGTGGATACCACGGGGACCACCACTCGGCTCCGCGGGCTAGTCAGTTGGACCTGGGTCCGCCGGTCGGAGGGTTGGCGCATCATTCACGGTCACGCCGTCCACGTTCCGGACACGGCAGCCGCGACGCACTGAGCAGCGGTATAACCAGGTTTTGCAGACGGACGGCCGCAGAGGCTCCGGTTTGCCGAGTCGCGGCCGCGCCCCAATGTTGGCAGGAGGATGGCGCGGCCGCTCAGTTCGGTGGGGCGGCCGCCGCAGAAAACCGATCCGTTAGCCCGGCAACGGAGGCAATATGGCAGCGCGAAAGAAGGGGGCGCCCCAATCAGATGTCGCGCCCGTTCTCGAGGCTAAGCGCGTTACCACGGAGAACCCGCTCGTATTTATTAGCCACGACAGCCGCGACGCTGACCTAGCAGAAGCCTTCGGCAACCTGCTGACGGATGCCAGCGGGGGCATCCTCAAGTCCTTTCGGTC
>JANNSC010000058.1:0-9735 GCA_031402135.1 Gemmatimonadales bacterium
TGGAGCCCATGGATGGCGTGGTTGAGGTGGTAGTCACCCAGGAGTTCGTACTCCTGGACCCCGATTGCGGACAGGAGGATGACCGAGGCCACCTTGTCCGGGGCCATCCCGGCGAGTTCCAGGGCCACTCCACCGCCCATACTGAAGCCGAGGAGGTGGGCCTGGGAGATGCCGAGCGAATCCATCAACTGGGCTACGTAGCGGGCATGGGCCCGGATCGAGTAGTCGGGAACCCGCTGACTGGAGCGGCCGAAGCCGGGCAGGTCGGGCGCCACCACTCGGAAGTTTCCCGCCAGCGCCCTCGCGATGCGGGTCACCTCACTGTTGTTGCCGGGACTGCCGTGGAGGAGGAGGATGGTGGGTGGGGCACGGTTCCCCGAGCGCGGAGCTCCAGCCGAGGTGCTAGCGTCGGACGCGCTCCCGGCCGGGCCGGAATCGAACAGCGCAATCCGAACTGGAGCCCCGGTCACCCGATCCCCCGAGACCTCTCCTACCGTGACCGACCGTTCGCCAGGGCGTGGCATCGACTCGACGGCGATGGAGGCTTGTTGGAGGTGGGAGGTGACGAGCAGGGCAGCGTAGCCAGCCAGAAGAACGCTGCGCCTCCGACTCACAGTGAGCGCTCGCTGATGTCTGAGCTTTCGCAGGGAAGTCCGTTCACGTAACGCATCAACAAATTATTGAGATTTACGGTGATATAAGAAAGGCTAACTGTCTCTGCATCATGTCGATGCATGCAAATCGATAGTGGGCCTTTGTTGGGGATGTGGGACCGGTGCAGCGGCATCAGGTCCGACCCGTTGAGTTGAGCTCCGAGGGCCAGGAACACTGCAGCCCGAGCCTGCTCCGCCTCGCCCTGGTGGGAGCCGGAACTGGAGCGGACCAGCCCAGGAGTTGCCACCGTGGCAACCGCCAGGTCCTGGCCATTCCACTGGTACAGCACCGGTGACTGTTGCCTACCCACGCTCACCAGGGTGAAGGGCCGGTATTGCGCCAGCTCGAGTTCCCCAAGGGCAACCTCCACCTCAGGGGCCCCCGCCAAGCTTGCCATGCTCGACACCAGACCGCCTCGGCTGAGGTACTCGCCGCCGTCGTCGTGGGGGGTGTCCTCATAGCGGTTGAGGAGCGCGAGGGTGTGCCCGCGGGCGTTGGCCGAAATCCAGCTGCCGCCGCCGTCCGGGTCGTGGGGCATCAGCACCGCCACCCCCTTCTGGACCGTGAAGGAGGGGGGCAATCCTGGCCTCCGGGTTTTCCGCTCATCGCGATTGAAGGCGAGCGTGTAGCCCCCGTCATGGGGGACCCAGCTCAGGGTGCACACCTAACGAACGGTGGCGCGCTGGTAGGAAAGGGTGGAAGGTGCCACGCCGAACTCAGACGGGAGCTCGATTCCGGCACCCCCCAGGAGCAGCCGGATGAGGGCGTAGTGGTGGACGGTGTGACTGCAGAGAAATTGAAGCTCCCGGCCCGCCGACGACTCCCTCCAGTCGGGTGCTTCCGGCCCGGCGCCGGAATCCATCTGGACCTGAAGCGCCCGCTCCGGCGTTCCCGCCAGCGCGGCAAGCCCCGCCAGACACTCGTTGGTAGCGCAGAGCGCCGCGCTGCGAGACCGCTCGATTCGCTCATCCCGCGGCCGGGCGTCGTAATCCACTCGGCCGCCGGGAAGTCCCTCGAGGAACGACAAATAGTGCTCCAGCACATGGCGGTACTGCGCCCCCACCGGAGCCCAACTATTCCTCGACTCGGCGTACTGCTCATCCCCCAGCCGCTCCAACAGGGCCACCCCCTGCTGCAGGAGAATCCGGTTGCCTTCGAGTTGCAACGCGGCGCCGCTCATCGGTTCAGCCTTTCGGTGGTTACCACCGGAATGAATCGTTGGGTAATTGCCTGCTGCACCCGGGCCGCCAGCTCTCCCCGGGTCGGTGCGGTGATCGGGTCGGCACCAAACTCCACCGTCGCCTCGAATCCCCGCATCCGGCAGAGGTCCCAGAAGTGGGGACCGAACCGCATTTCCCCCCACCAACATACGCTCATGTGCGCGGGAATCGTGTCGGAGCGGGTCTGATAGGTCAGCGCGGCGAAGTGGACCGGATACTGCTCCCGCGCCGCCCAATCGAAGAGAGCCGACCGCATCGGCAACAACCCATCTCCCGCCGACGTGGTTCCCTCGGCGAACAGCATGACGCCGTCGCCGCGGGCCACCGCCTCATCGATCAAATCCAGCACCCGAATGGCATCCCGGCGCACCTCGCGGTTCACCCAGATCGATCCGAAGATGTGGGCCAGCGGCCCCAGCACCGGCCAGCTCCGCATTTCCCGCTTGGCAATGAACACCCCATCGAGCTGGGACAACAGGAGAATGATATCGGCATACCCCAGGTGATTCGACACCAGGAAGAACGGCGCCGGGGGCGGCTTCCCGATGACCCGGGTGCGCATTCCCAACATCCAGCCGAATCCGCGGGCCCAGTTCTTCACCACCGAGTGCCGCCAGCGGAGCTTGCTGCCGGGAAAGAGCAGCAACAAGAGGTTGCCGGCGGCCCAGATCAGGGTAAGCCCCGCGGTCCACAGCAGCACCGCCCCGATGCGTACCACGGCGCGGACGCGCCCACCCCGTGGTGTCGGGACCGGGGTGATGGTCGGAGGCGCCTCCAGCCCGATCACTGGAACAGGCTCCGGTAGGTGAGAAACGGCAACTCGGTCACGTCGAGCATAACCAGCCAGTCGATGGTCTTGAACTCCCGGTCGATTGCCGGCGGGCCCAGCACCTTGGCTCCGATGTCGAGATAGGCCCGGAACAGCGCCGGCACCGCACTCGCTCCGGCCACCTCGGTTCCGGCAGCGTGGCAGGTGGAGGCAGGATGGGGCATAACCCGCACCTCCTGGTGCACCAGTCCCTCCCGCTCCAGATACCGATGCAGGGCCAATCCCACAGATTCATCCTGAGTGGTCAGCGAGCAACAGCCGAATAGCCGGGTTTTCCCGTTCCACCGGAGGTACGCTGCCAGCCCCCTCCAGAGTGCCTGCAGCACCCGCCCGTTCCGGTGCGGCTTGGCCACGCAGGCCCGCCCGATTTCAACCGATTGCGCTGCCACCGCAGGGGGCAGGGCCGCCATCTCGAAGAGCCCCGCAGCGTAATAGCCTCCTGCCGCCGCCATCTCCGGCGTTTGCATTCGGTACGTCCCAACCACCTCACCGGTTTCCCGCTCCTCGATCAGCAGGTGATGAAACTTCCGATCGAACTCGTCTTCGTCCCGGCCGGTGGCCGCCGAGGTGGCCAGCCCCTCCCGGAGTTCGAGGTTGAACACCGCGTAGCGGAGCCGAAGCAACCGGTCCAATTCCTCAGGCGTCCTGGCAAAGCGCACTTCGTAGCGCCCGGCGGTCACCACCTGGTCAGGGAGCGCAGCTCTCGCCGCCGGAAAAGTGAGCAATCCGCTCACGGTACACTCACCCGGAAAAATAGGAGATCTCCCTCCCGAATCATCCGTCCGGTCAGGGTAACCCGCCGGCCCACCTGTGCCAGCCTTTGCCGAGCCATGGGCCCCCCGTTCGCTTCGGACAGCACCAGGTGCCGCTCGCGTCCGCTGCTGTCCTGGACCGCCAACAGCGGGGTGAGCCCGCCGCTCAGGCACCGCACCGCGCAGGCAAGGTGGGTCTTGCCCTGGCCCGGGTTCATGGTGCCGAGCCAGCACTTGGAGTCGACGATTTCGCCGGTCACGGTAAACACGCCCAGATCGGTTTGCGGAATCGGGGCGACCGCCGCCTCGCCCGGAGCCTCGGTGATCTCCGCCACTTCGAGCATCGCGGCGTTGCCTCGGCGCAGGAGATTCCCCAGCACCCGCACCGCACGCCCGTCCCATGAAGCCATGTCGGCCCGATGCTTTCCCGGGCCCGCCAGCAAGTATTGCCGGACACCGCTGACCTCACCGCTCACCACCAGCACCGGGTAGGGGCGGTCCACCACCGTGCCGGTTACCGGACCATCGTTCCCGGTCCCCGCGGCCAGGAATACTGCCGGGGCAAAGCGAGGCTGCGCAACGGCGAGTGTCACCATGACACCGAAACAGAGTAACAGCATGGTCACCACCAGCCGGCTGACCGGTCGGGCCACTGCCAAGGCCGCCGAGGGCTCGTATCCTGAATAGAATGGATCACCTGGTGTGTCATCGCGATGGCCGTCAGGGCTCGACCCGAGAAGAACCGGCGAAACCCGCGTTCCCGGCGGATTTGCCTTCGCGTTCACCTGTACCCGCCCGGTTACCACCCGAAGGAAATACGTCTCCACCCGGTCGTTGAAAGGCGGCGGCGACGTCCCGGTATCGGGCCGGTACTGATACCCATGCCAGGGGCAGGTGATACAGCCGTTCACGATCTTGCCTTCGCCGAGCGGCCCGTTCTGGTGCCGGCAAACATTGGATACGCAGCTGAGCTTCCCGTCGTAGCGGAACACCGCCACCCGTTCGCCGCCCACCATCGCCACCTTGGCGCGGTTCTCGGCGATACTGTCGACGGCGCAGACGTCCACCCACTCGCTTCCCGCAACCCCCGACCGATCGAACCGCCACTCCCGTAGTCCGGCGGCCAGGTGCAGCATGATCACCAGCACCGCTCCCCCGCCGACAACCAGAGGCAAGGCTGACCCGGGGTCGGCCTGGACCGCGCCCAGCGCCACGTGGGCTACCAGGAGCGCCCAGGCGATGTACGCCATCATGTGGAGGCCTTTCCACACTGGCGGACTGAGCACCGAGAGCCAGAAATCGTGGCTGGTCGCGGCCATCAACACGAGAATCAGCAGCGCCAGAAGTCCCAGCAGTTCGAACGGGAAACCTCCGACCGATCCAAACGCAGTATTGGAAATCAGCACACTGACCATGGGATTCACATCACCCAAGGCGTGGAACTGGAACACCGCAAAACCCGCGTGGGCCAACGCCACCAGGCACATCGTCACGCCGAGGTGACGTCGGTTGTACAGCAGGGGAAGGAATCGGGGCCACAGCCGGCAGAGCGGCCCGATCACCAGAATCAGTTGCAGCAGGAGGAATGCAGTGAGCCCGAGGCCCCGGATCAGCGCCGTCTCCACCGTGGCGTAACTGTCTCGGAGCAGCGTCACCCCGGCGAACAGTAGCGGTAGCCCGAGGACGCCCGCCGCCACCACTCCGTCGTAGAGCTTCTTCTGGCGGTTCCACCCTACTGCCTGGTACTGGATGCTCATGGTGCCATGGCGCGGGCCAGCAGGGCCGCCGCCAGAACCAGCGGCACCAGCACTGTCAGCGCCGCCATCACGCGGAGGTGCCGCCGCCGGAGCGGTCCGATCATCTTGCCCCCATGACCTTGTACAGCAGCACCGGCCACAGCAGCACCGCCCCCGGGAAAATCAGCACCCGGAAACCTGCCGAACCGGCCCCTGCCGCGGGGTCCAGCCTCGCCGCCCAGCGGAGGACGAAGGGGACGGCAAAGACCACCCCAAGGGCGAGGTACGCCCCGGCGGCGGTGACGATGAGCTCTGCAAGGCCGAGTTCCATGATGTGCGAACGCTACTCCCATCCCCCGGTTCCCGACAGTCCGGCGGGACTTGGAAACTCTGCTGGAACCGGCGCCGTCGTGAGGGGAGCCAATCGGTCTCCCTTTCAATTCGGCGGTGCCCAACCATGCCCTGGCGCTCCGGCCTCGTTGCCCTCGCGGCGGCATGTTCCGTCGACGGCCTCGCCATTTCGGCCCCTGAGGAACACCCCGGCTCCGGTACCGTTACCGCCTTCGTCGATGTCAACGTCCTCCCCATGGACGCCGACCATGTCCAGAGCCACCAGACCGTCCTCGTCGAGGCCGGCCGGATCACCGCCGTTGGACCAGCGGCAACCACTCAGCCACCCGAGAACAGCAGCATCATCGAGGGCCGCGGCACGTTCTATCTGATGCCCGGCCTCGCCGATTTTCACACCCACGCCCACCAGCTGGAGGACCTGGTTGGCTACGCGGCCAACGGGATCACTTCCATTCTGCAAATGGGCCAACCGCCCAACGTCCCTGCCATGGAGAGCCGGGCCGAGGTCAACGCCGGAACGATCTTTGGTCCACATATATATGCTGGCTGGTTCATCAACGGGCCGGGCGGAGGAGGAAACGTCGTCTTGACCGATCAGGCGGCCCGGGAGGCGGTGCAGTACGCCAAGGCGAACGGCTACGAATTCGTGAAGGTGTACAACTCCCTGACCCCAAGTCAGTTCGCTGCCATCGTCGCCGAGGCCCGAAGCCAGGGGGTCGCGGTCATCGGACACGGGGTCCGGTCGGTGGGGATGGAGGGGCTGCTCCGGGGTGGCCAGGTGATGGTGGCGCACGCGGAGGAGTACATCTACACCTGGTTCGGCAATACGACCAATTTGGCTCTCCTGCCGAGCGCGGTGGCTCTGACCAGGGAAACCGGTGCTTATTTGACTGGTAATCCGTCAGCGTACGAGGCGATCGACAAGCAGTGGGGCAAGCCGGCGCAGGTGGAGGCGTACTTGAAGCAGCCGGAGGCGCGCTATCTGCACCCCTCGGTCAAGGAGAGGTGGCGGAATGCCGATTATGCCGTGAGGGATGGCGGTCTGGGAGATCGTACCGCCTTCATTCGGACCGTGATCAAAGCCATGCTCGACGGCGGGGTGCCAATCCTGTTGGGCACCGATTCCCCCTTCATTCCCGGCATGTTTCCCGGGTTCTCCATTCACGACGAAATCCGCAACCTGATCTCTGCAGGGTTCACTCCATTTCAGGCATTGTCGAGCGGCACCCGGGTGGCGGGGGAATTCATTGCCCGCACCGTCCCCGGTGCCGAGCCGTTTGGCCGAGTGGCGGTAGGGCAGCGGGCCGATCTGCTCTTGCTTCCCTCTAACCCGCTCCAAAACCTTGCGGTGCTCCGAACCCCTGCCGGTGTGATGATCCGGGGGATCTGGTGGAACGCCGCCGGTCTCCAAGCGAAGCTCGAAGCCATTCCCTGAGGTTTCGCGCCGCTGCGTCCTATGGCGACACGTTCACACTTACTTGGGTTGGCTTCGGCGCCGGGGTGAACACCCGGTCGTGGACATCACCAACCGGTGTTACTGTGAGCGTGTGGTTTCCTGCCGTCGGCCAGACCAGGCTGATGACGAACTCCTGCTTTGGAACGAAGGTGCAGGTGCCCTTGAATTGGGCTGCGTCCCATGAGCATGCTGGACTTCTTCCCGTTCCCGCCGCCTCGGGCACCGGGGTAGCGCCGCCGGTCCAACTCACCTGGTATTTCACTCGGCTGGTGTAGGGGTAGCAGCTCGGCATTTTCACTCGATGGTCGGCGCGCTGTCCCACCACCGCCGGCCCCGCGCTGAGGACTTCCGCGACGAGGGCATTAGAGCCGCCCGGCGCCATATCGCGGAACCAGAGGTGCTTCTCCTTCATCACCTGGGTCCGGTACGAGTCGCCGACGTACTTCCCCATGACCAGTGCATCGGCCCGGAGCTCGACTCCCCAGTCCAGGTCGGCGCTCAGTATGTGATTCTCCTGAATGGTCGACGCTCCGCCCGCCGTTTGTGAGCCGGCGGCGGCGGCGCAACCGGAAGCGACGCCCAGCAGGTACGGCTGGGGGCCGACTCGAGCGGTCAAGACCTCGTAGTTGAAATTCAGCTCCAGGGCGGTATAGATGGCCGGCTTGACGCTGACGGTGCCCTGGATCTGAGCACTTTCGTTGGTGGTGGTGGCGGCGGGCAGTGCCTTGGATCGGGCTGAGCAACCCTTCCCGCTGCAGGAGAAATTGAAGCTGGTCGGATTGGAATTCCTTACCCGGAATTGGCCCTCGGCCTTGCCGTCGGCGCTGACCTGAACCTCGCCCTCGATATAGGCGCTGATATCCAGGATCGCGACCGGCACGCCGCCGATGATAATGGGAAATACCTGAATGGGAATCGACGGACCGCCGGATGGAGGTAGCGTGAACGTCTTGTCGAAACTCCCGGTCGCTGACACACTCACCTGGAGGTCTTGCCCGACGGTCAGGATGCCATCTCCACCCATGGCCTTGGGACGTATCGCGAAGGGCAGGCAGGGGATGTAAAACAGATCGAGCCGGACCGCCACGTCGGACTGCATCGGGATGCCAAGGGTGGCACTTCCGGACACCGTCCCCTGGGACGAACCCTTCGAGCCACTCTGGGAGAGATTCACCGTCATCGACTGAGTGATGTCGAATTTGACCGGGATGTTTCCTGAGATGGTGCGCTCGGTGAAGCATTCCACGGATGCTTCCCAGGCATCGGCGAGGGTCTTCTTGGCATTTTCCCACTCATTGGAGGCGTGGTCGAAGGTCCGCTTCCATTCGTCGCTGACCGCCTCGTTGGCACAATCCCAGGAATCGTACCAGTTGCCGCACTTCTTCTCCGCTGGCTCGGTCGGTTTGACGTTGTCGGGGACCGGGTGCGCGGCAATCCATTCCTGGGCCATCTGGGTATTGACGATGTAGTTGTCGGACTCGCCCATAGGCACCCGGCGCACCAGCATCTTGAGCAGCCTCCGTGCCCCGGGCGGGATGCCGGGGGCTTCGTCGACCGCCTTGAGTCCGCGCAGGTAGAGCACCGGGGCGCTGACGGTTCGGCCGGCGACCTGGGTGGTCATCGTCGCACCAGTGAACCGGCTGGTGGCTCTCCCTCGTAGAGTCGTTCGAGGTTCTGGTGGCCCCACCGTAACCGCAGGCAGCGTATTCACCATGGCCGCCGTAATCGGCAACGCGTTGGCCGCTCGGGGGGGTGACGGCGCGGGGACGGCCGGTACGCCGGCCCGGGGTGGGGGTGGCGCGGCCGCCGGCGGCGGGGCAACCGGTGCCCGTGTTGGAGGAGCAGGCGCCGGTGCGGCGGCGGTTGGACCGCTGATGATGGCACAACAGGCGCTCCGCCCATCGAGCGACACCTGCTTACCGGCAAAGTTGGCGTAGACTGCCTGGCCGACGCGAAGCGTGGAAAGGGTCCGCGCATCGGCGACCTTGAACTGGAAGACGCTGCCGTTTGCCGAAACCTTGCCGGAGACGACTCCGGTAGCTGCCTCGATCGCGGTGATGGAACAACAGGCCGCGGGAGTCTGGGCCTCGGTGGGAACTCCGGCCAGCAAGCTGACCCCCGCCAACAGAATTGTGCGCCTCATGGTGAGCCCTCCTTTTGGAATGCCGTTCGGGTCGATTGCTTAAGCGAGCCGGCCGCGCCGGCGAGCCGCGCCAGCGCCGCTTGGGCTCCCTGCTTGTCGGTGGCGCTCTTGAAATCACGCAACGCGCCTCGCACATCCACCAGCTGTGACGGCATTGTCGAGATCATCCGGAGGCCGGCCACCAGGAGGTTGGTGTTCTTGAACTTGGCCACGAATTGCGGCAGGCTCTGCAGCACCATGCCCAGGATGGTATTGAGTTTGTTGACCGGCTTGCCGCAACAGGAGGCCACGAATGAGGACGGCGTGCCAGCGTCCTGCGCAAAGCCACCGGCGCCGGCGGCGCCCGGGTCGGGCACTGGCGCTGGGGAAGTCGCGGCGCCAGCGGCTGCCGGTGCAGCCGCCGAATCGGGGAGTTGTTCGACGACGGTGGTGAGATCCTGCACGAAGCCGGCGAACTCCGGCACCTGGGTCTCCAAGGGCGACCCGAATGCCGGCATGGCGGGCCCCAGAACCGACGCTGGGAGAACTGCCCGGGCAGCGGGCACCACGCTGTAGCGGAACACCATCCCGTGTTCACCCACCAGGTAGGCGCGG
>JANNSC010000059.1:0-2785 GCA_031402135.1 Gemmatimonadales bacterium
CGTCCTTTCGCGGCGGTTCGGGGTCGTGATGGCGGTTGCCGCCGTTGCGATCTTTCTCTCGTTCCCGGTTTCCCTCTCGGCCCAGGTGCAGGCCTCCACGGGCCTCATCCGCGGGGTGGTCAGCGACAGCGCGGGGCGGCCAGTTGAGGGGGCAATCATTACTCTGCGGAACCGGGAGACCAACGCCACCCGGACCCACACGACCAACAGCCGGGGCGCCTACGCGGCATCGCTGCTGCGGGTCGGCACCTATGATGTGCAGGCCCGCGCCGTCGGATTCACCGCTGCTTCCCGGAGCGGAGTCGCAGTCAGCCTCGGCGAGGCCGCGGTGGCGGATTTCCAGTTGGGCCGACAGGTGACCCAGCTGGCCGAACTGTCGGTGCAGGGCGCCTCGTCTCTGGTGGAGCAGACCAGAGTGGCCGCGGCGACCCGGCTGGACACGGCGATCGTGAAGGGACTGCCCAACAACGGACGGAATTTCCTCAATTTTGCCTTGCTCACCCCGAACGCCGCGATCGTCCAGGGACCGGACGGCGACGAGCTGAGCATTGGCGGCCAGCGGGGAATCCACAACAACGTTTCGGTGGATGGGGCGGACTTCAATAACCCCTTCTTCGGCGAGCAGCGCGGCGGCCAGCGCCCAGCGTTCACCTTCAACCTCGATGCGGTCCAGGAAATGGTGGTAGTAGCCCAGGGTGCCACCGCGGAGTTCGGGCGGTCGAGCGGGGGCTTCGTCAACGTCATCACCAAGTCGGGCACCAACCAGTTCAAGGGCTCGGCCCACTACTTCGGCAAGTACGATCCCCTCTCGGCGGACTACTCGCACACCCCCGCGAGCGGTGCCAAGTCGGGGTTCGCCCCGGACTTCCGGCAACAACAATTCGGATTCACCTTCGGTGGCCCACTCAAGCGCGACAAGGCGTTCTTCTTTGTTGCGTACGATCAGCAGATTTACCGGGAAGTGAAGCAGAAGGGCCGACTCTCCTCGATCGACCCCGCCTTGGTAGCGTGGGTCGATACCGCGTTTAGCGGTGCACTCAAAGGGGATTTCGGGGAGGTTCACCGGACCAACGATGGCAACGCGTTGCTGGCCAAACTGGATTTCCGGCTCGGCGAGAAGCACAATGCCAGCCTGAAGTACAATTACACCAACTCGCGGCAGGAGAACGGCACCTTCGATGTGGATATCTGGGGGCGGAGTGCGAACGGCATCGAGAAGGACTATTCCCACGCGGTGAACGGCAGCATCTCCTCCCAGCTCAATTCCTCCACCGCAAACGAATTCCGCTTCCAGTGGTCCCGGGAGGATCGGCCCCGGCCGTACGAAGGGCCAGACAACCCGAAGACCGGCCGGCCTTTCCCCGACACCGACATCTCGTTTGGGGGCTTTCGGCTGGGCATGCCGTTCTTCCTGCCGATCACCGCTCACGACACCCGATTCCAGGTGCTCGACAACATCTCGTTCGTCAGCGGCAAGCACCTTTTCAAGGCGGGGGTCGAGTACAATCGGACCGAGGCGACCCAGACTTTTGTCGGCTTCGGGAACGGCCGTATTGCCTTCAGTTCGGTGAGCGGGTTCCTCAACTATGTGAAATTCGGCAATGGGTACGTCGAGTGCACCGGCGGTGGAAGTTCCACGACGGGATCGTGCCCTGGCGGCGCGGGCATCACGGGACCGGTGGTGCTTTACCTCCAGGCTTCGGGCGTCAACGGATTGACCGTGGAGGAGGCCGGTACCCAGTCGATCCTGCAGCAGGAAGTCGCAGTGTTCCTGCAAGACAGCTGGAAGCCGACATCGAATCTGTCGGTGGATTATGGCGTCCGCTGGGAGGCCCAAATCCAGCCCGACGTGATCACAGCGCCGACCGACGTGTTCTTCGCGCCGTTCATCGGGCAGTCGGTCACCAACGCGACCGGGACGTACTCCTTTCCGTCGGACGGGACAATTCCCTCCTACAAGAAGATGATTCAGCCGCGCTTCGGCGTGGCGTGGGACGTTAACGGGGATGGCCGCCAGCTGCTCCGGGCCAGCGCCGGCATCTATTACGCCCGGATTCCGGGGCTCAACCTGGCCGGTACCCGAAGCACCAATGGCTCCCGGGGCCAGAACATTTTCCGGAACAGCTCGCTGGATTTCCTGGGGCGTCCGCCGGCGTACGGCGAGTTGCTACCCGGCGCCACCGGCGACCCATTTCAGCCCGGGGTGACGGTGGTGGACAAAGATTTCCAGAATCCGCGGACCCTTTCTGCTTCGGCGAGTTACGAGCGGGAAGTGGCCAAGGGCGTAGCAATTTCCCTGGGTTACATGTTCTCCAAGACCGACCATTTGACCCGCTTTGTGGACCGAAACGCTGCAGTCTTCGGGTCGCCGTGGTCCACCGGGCTCCCCGGCGGTAACGGCATCGGCGGTTTGACCACAGTGGAGAGCACGGCCAAGTCGCAGTACCACGGCTTCACGTTGGGCCTCAAGGGCGCGCCGAGTCCGAAGCTGCAGTACCAGATCAACTACACCATAGGCTTCGACAAGGCCAATGACGACA
Organism: Gemmatimonadales bacterium; assembly: GCA_031402135.1. GTDB lineage: Bacteria > Gemmatimonadota > Gemmatimonadetes > Gemmatimonadales > GWC2-71-9 > JABFSM01. The sequence goes on from JANNSC010000059.1 coordinate 2,541, forward strand.
ACGAACGGGATCCCTTCTCCTTCCGGTACGTCGATGCAAGCGATCTGACTCCGGAGTACAACTGGAGTGACCGGGACCAGCGGCACCGGGTGAACGCCTGGTTCCTGGCCCAGGTGCCCGGAAACCTCTATCTGAACAACCGGGTGAGTTTCTACTCGGCCCAGCCGACCTCGGAAAAGTGCGTGAGCAACGCAGCGAGCGGAGTGCGCGCGACGCAGGCCTCGGACCGGCTCTGCGCCAACGGA
>JANNSC010000060.1:0-2874 GCA_031402135.1 Gemmatimonadales bacterium
CTCCGCCAGCTTCTTCGACATGATGCTGGCGGAGATCAGCGGAATCGATTCGACGGTCCCGGTGACATCCCTGAGGGAATAGAGCTTCTTGTCGGCAGGGCAAATTTCCGGCGTCTGGCCCAGCATCACCAGCCCAAGCCGTTTGACCTGAGCAATCGCCTCGTCGAGCGCAAGCCGGGTGTTGAAACCGGGGATCGCTTCCAGCTTGTCGAGGGTGCCTCCGGTATGGCCGAGTCCCCGGCCGGAAATCATTGGTACCGCTACGCCGCAACACGCCACCATCGGCGCCAACAGCAGCGAGGTCTTGTCTCCGACTCCGCCAATCGAGTGTTTGTCGACCCGGGGGGTGCTCCAGGCACCAAAATCGAGCACCGAACCGGATTTGAGCATGGCCTCCGTGAGCGCCGCCAGCTCTCCCGGCTCCAGTCCCCGCCACACCACCGCCATGGCGAGCGCCGCCATTTGATAGTCCGGCAGGGTACCGGCAACGTAGGCGCGGATCACCGTCCGCCACTCGTCGCCAGTGAGAGGAAGGCCGTCGCGCTTGCGTTCGATTAGTCTTGGAACGAGCATCGGCGCCGGGGATCGGGGATCCAGAAACGGGTCGGGGTAATCTGAGGTCAGAAAATGCTGCCTGGAATTTACGCGCTCACCGTCGTTCTCGTGGCCCTGCAGGGGTCCACCCGGGATTCCCTGCTTGGAGAAGGGGTCCGCCTGGCTCCGATGCATCCCGCCGAGGCGCTGGCGCGGTTCGAGGCCATCCTGGGGGGGGATTCAGCCGATGCGGTCGCTTCCTGGCGCGCGGCAATTGCCCGAACCGACGTCGCCCTTCCGCTGACCAGCAAAGCCTCCCGGGGCCACCGCGACAGCCTCCTCGCCGCCGCGGCGCGAGACGCCCGCCGCGCGGTTCGACTCGCCCCCGACGATCCGCAGGCGCTCTTTGCCCTGGCGCTGGCATTGGGGAACAGTGCCCTCACCAAAGGCATCAAGGAAAGGGTGCGGATGGCGCTGGAAATCCGCACCACTGCGCAAAGGGCCCTGTCCGCCGACTCAACCCACGATGGAGCCCACCACATTCTGGGCCGCTGGCACTACGAAATCATGAAACTGTCCGGGGTCGAACGCTTCGTCGCGAAGAACATTCTCGGCGGCCGAGTCTTCGGGCAGGCCAATTGGGGGGAAGCGCGTCGAGAGCTGGAACGGGCGGTGGCCCTCGACCCGACCCGGATATATCACCGGCTGGACTTCGCCCGGATCCTGCTGGCCCGGAAGGAAAACGTCCTGGCCGAGGGAGAACTCCGCCAAGTGGACAATCTTTCCGATCGGGTGGCAGCCGATTCCACCTATCGGCGTCAGGCCACCGAGCTGCTGGCCCGGATTTCTTCGCGGCGTTCGACCCCTTAGCCGACCCTGCGCCGCAGTTCCTTCCGGGCCCGATTGCTCAGGTCCTCGAACTCATCCTCCGCGTAGTCCCTGGCCTCCTCCAGATGCCGCCGGACCCGGCCCCGGGTGGCCTGGCCCGAAGCCGGCGCAAAGAGCAGGGCGACCGCCGCGCCGAGCAATGCGCCCAGTGCTACCCCGGCAGCAAAGCTCCCTCCGGAAAGGCGATGAGGTACGGCCTCATCGGTCGAATCGTTCGAGTCAGTCTGCCGGTCGGTGCTGTCGTCAATCATGCGAGTCTCCTGGCGTCGGTGCTGCACCCCCGAAACCTACCCGCCCCGGGCCCTCCGCCTCAACGGCTCCGCCGGATCGCTTGACCCCTCCCGCGCCTCCACCCAACTTCCAGCCCATTATCCCCCACCCGACGGAAGCCCCCATGTCCGGTAGCAACGGCCCCGCCGCCGACCAGATTGCCCGATTGCAGGGCAAGGTCGATGCGTTGGAGCGGGAACGGAAACAGCTGCTCGCACTGCTCGACCTGCTGCGCGAAATCAGTGGGTCGCTCCATTATGTCGACATCGTGCAGACGGTAGCCCGGCGGCTGGGAAATACCTTCGGACTGGATCGCTGTTCGGTGTTTCTGGCCGAACGAGGAGGCGGGGCGGTCCACCTGGTGGCCAGCTACGAAGATCCCGCCATCCGGAACCATGTGGTGGATCTCACCCGATATCCCGAGCTGCGCAGGGCGCTGGAAACCGGCTCGGTGGTGAGCATCCCCGATGCCATGAAGGATCCATCGCTTGCCGGAGTCTTTGCGGTCTTGAGCAGCCGCCGGGTGCAGTCCATCACCGTGGTGCCGATCAAATGGAGGGATGCGGCGATCGGTGCCATCTTCTTGCGCACCTTCAAGGACGGCGCCGAGCTCGCCGAACAGGAGGTGGAGTTCTGCCGGGTGGTGGCCGACCTGACCGCCCGCTCGCTTCGGCAGGCCCACCACTTCGAACGACTCCGAACCACCAAGGGCGGCGGCGCCGCCGCCATTGCGGTCGAGCGCGAACGGGCTGCGATGCTGGGGTTTCTCCGGCGCTTTCTCCTTGCCTTTGGCGATCGGGATGGGGGCTGGGACAACGGCCTGCTGGCGCGGGCCAGCACCGCCGAGCTCGACCGCCTGGTCGGCGTGGCAATGACGGTGCTCTCCAGCGAGGCCCAGAGCACGTGAGCGCCAAGCGGGCCGAGGAACTTCGGCGGCTGATCGACCGCGCCAACCATCTCTACTACGTCGACGACGCGCCAGAAATTGCCGATGCCGAATTCGACCGGCTCTTCCGCGAGCTCCAGGCCCTCGAGGCGACACATCCCGAGTTGGCACTCCCCAACAGCCCCACCCGCCGGGTCGGTGCCCCGCCGGCGACGACCCTTCCCAAACATCCCCATCGCCAGCCGATGCTCTCGCTCGCCAACGCCTTCGACAGCGCCGACCTCAGCGCGTGGGAA
>JANNSC010000061.1:0-1505 GCA_031402135.1 Gemmatimonadales bacterium
GAGGTGGAACTGCTGGGCGCCCTGTCGCGCATCAACGCGGTGGGCGTGCTGCCGCTGCATCATGTGAGCGGTCTGATGGCGTGGATGCGCTGCGCCTTGACCGGGGGCGAATACCGGCCGCTGGACTGGAAAGGGCTGGAGGCCGGTGGGCTGCCGGATTTGCCCGACCAGCCCGAAGGCTGGATGATTTCCCTCGTGCCGACTCAACTGGAGCGGCTTTTGCGCAAGGACCGCACGGTGGAGTGGCTCGGAAAATTCCGCATCATCTTCCTCGGCGGTGGTCCGACCTGGCCGGCGCTGCTCGCCGAGGCAGCGGCGCGAGGGTTGCCCCTGTCGCCGGGCTACGGCATGACCGAGACAGCCGCGATGGTGACGGCCCTGCGGCCGGAGGAATTTTTACTGGGAGCGCGGAGCAGCGGGACCGCGCTGCCGCACGCGTCGGTTGCGATCGGGGAGGGCGGCGCGATTGTCATTGGTGGCGACTCATTGTTTCGCGGCTATCATCCGCAGTGGCGCGACCGGTGGGACTTTGAGACCGCGGACCGCGGCCGGCTCGATGAACACGGCCAGCTGCACGTCATGGGACGTCGCGATGCGGTGATCATCACCGGCGGCGAGAAAGTGGAGCCGGCGGAGATCGAGGCCGTGCTGCGCGGCAGCGGGGAATTTCCGGACGTCGTGGTGCTGGGCCTGCCGGACGCGGAATGGGGCCAGGTGGTGGTGGCGGCCTATCCGGCGACGGCCCGGCCGGATATGGCCAGGGTTGCGGCGGCATTGGCGACATTGTCCGCGGAGAAACGCCCGAAGCGTTTCGTCCCCGTCCCCGAGTGGCCGGTCAATCCCCAGGGCAAAGTGAACCGGGCAGAGGTAGCGCGCCGTGTGTTGGCACGCCCGGGCACTTGACCCAAGGGTGAAACCGGCGATAGTCCGGCCATGACCAAGAAAGGTGAAATGCTGGTGGTCGGAACCATCATAGCGACGCCGATGGAGCGTTTTGGTCGCAATCAGCGCCGCGCGGCCCTGCTTGCCCCCACCGCCGGAACCAAATCCGGGGTGCTGCGCTTTCGCACTTGGGAAGAGTTCGACACATGGAAGATGAAACGCCGGCAACAGGCCTGACCCGCCCGCCCGATGATCGGGATGTGGCCGCCCTTGCCCGGGAATTGAACCGGCTGACTCCGTGAACAAAACCGAAATCGCCGCCGTCCTGACCGAGATCGGCACCTTGTTGGAATTGAAAGGAGAGAATCCCTTCAAGATCCGCGCTTACCAGGCCGGAGCCCGGATCGTCGAGTCGCTGGGGGAGGGCGAACTCGCCCAGCGGATCGGGGCCGGCACGTTGGAAGAGGTGAAGGGCATCGGTGAGGCACTCGCGCAGAAAATCACGGAGCTGCACACGACCGGCCGGCTGGAGTTTTTCGACAAGCTGTCGGCTTCGGTCCCGGCCGGGATGGTCGAGATCCTGCGCATCCCGGGCATCGGGGCCAAGAAGGCGAGGGCGCTGC
>JANNSC010000062.1:0-8060 GCA_031402135.1 Gemmatimonadales bacterium
CTCGACGGCGCCCTGGAGACGTTTCGGGCAAGTGGCTTCCGCACCTGCGCGTCACGAAGGGGAATTGCCTATCTGGCTGTCCGCTCCCTTTTCGGGCTGGGCGCCCCCCATCAGCATGACCACGCCTACGCCGTGCCGGAGCGGTACAAGGATCGAATTCAAGTTCCCACGGCGCGATTCATCGCTGCCGCCCGACGGGCCGGCTGCCCGGTGCATGTTTGGACGGTCAATGACCCGGCCCATGCGGCGACCCTCTGGCGTGATGGAGCTACGGGCATGATCAGCAATTTTCCAGCGCTGATCCTCGCCGAGCGGCAGCGAGTCTTCCCTGCCCTTACCGGTTCCCGCGAGCCAGGTCGGTGAGCAGCGCACCGGTTCCCACCGGCCGGCCCAGAAACGCCCGGACCACGTCGCGCGCTGGCCGTTCGGCGCCAAACCGATAGAGCCGGGGGGCCACCCAGCCATACCACCCGGTATCCCCAATGCTCAACCGGCCCCGGCGGGAAGTGAGCGCGGCGCGAAGATCGGCAACCAGGATCGCGCCGAAGGCATAGTTGAGCATGTAGCCCGGGCCATCCACCAATTGTCCCCGCATCGCCCACCAGCTCCACTCCGGATGCGGTACGATTTTCAGGTAGTCGCGGGTCAGCTCGGCCCAGATTTCGTTGGGGCTCCGGCCGGGGTTGCGATGCACCCGAATTTCGAACAGCGACCACGCCACATCGAGCATGATGCCGGAGTACTTGGCGCGGAGGGAAACCGGGAGCGGCGCCGCCACCCCAAGAAAACGCTGCTGCCACCCCGGCTCGTACATTTCGAGGGCAGCGAGGTCGGCAATTGCCTCGGTGAAGGTGTCGCTGTCGGGCCAGTCGGCCCAGGCCGGCCGGGTGCGAATGCCGGCAATGTGAATGGCGTGACCGGTTTCGTGCAGCAGCTCGGAGAGATTGTCGAGCCCGCCGATGCGATACGACGCCGACACCCATGGCGTCATGGGCGACCGGAGGGCAATATCGGTGAAGGCAACTGGGTACTTGCCGGGACGGGGATCGATGTCATAGACCGTTCCGAGAGCCACCGGGTCCACGCCGAGGGCGCGATAGAAGCGCCGATTGAGCGGCAGCAGCGAATCCCGGGGGATTGCCCCGCTCAAGCGCCGACTCGCCTCTCCGTTTCGATAGTACCAATCCCACGGCTCCAGGAGGGTATCCGGCAGGGTGGCCTGCCACCCTTCGAGCACCTGCAGCAGCCATCGCTCCAGCGTGTCAGGCGCAACGCCCAGACCGCGGGCCCGGTCGTCCATCGGGGTTGGCCCCTGGGCCCAAAGGGCCACTCGGCGGCGGACCATCTCCCGGTAGGGGCTCCGGGCGCCGTCGTCCCCATTGACGCTTTGCCACACCGGCATCAGAGCCCGGAATAACCTTTCCCGGCGGGCCCGATCATCGGTACGACCCAGCAACCCGAAAATGGTGAGGCGATCGAGGGTGTCGTGGTCCACCACAATGCGCTGGGCGGCGGCACCGTAGCATGCGAAAACATGGTCGGTGAGGCCGGCCAGGGTGTCGTTGGGCCCGGCGGTGGGGTGATACGGCTCGGTACAGTTGGGCGGTCCGGGCTTTTGCGCCGAAGAGTCGGCGGCGGCGGAGCCGAAGCTGGGGAGGATCCGCGCCATATCGTCAAAGGCGGCGCGATCGGCGGGCCCAAGGCTGGCCGGCCGGACTGCTGCGGCCCTCCGGACCACCTCCAGGCGGGCCCGCTCGACGCCCGCGGAAAGGGAATCCACCGACCGGCCTCGTGAGGATACCAGGAGCCCTCGGCTCCGAGTCATCCGGAGCTCGTCCGCCATATTCCGGAGCAGGAGCCAGGAGCGCTCCAGGGGAGCAAGCGGGGCGGCCGGCCGGGCAGCCTGTCCGGCCAGCGGGGCGGCCCCGGTGAGGCCAACCAGAAGCGCGGCGTGCCAGGTGAGGAGGGGAATGGTCCGGCTTCCAGTCACAGTACTCCGCCTTCCGGGGTGATATAATTTGGGCTAATCTATATCCGGTCGATTACCGATGGAGCACCCCATGGCTCGCCTTGCCCAACTCGCGCTTCTGTTGATCCTCCCGGTGCATTCCGAACGGCTCGGGGCGCAGGATGCGCCGCCGGTGCCAGTCAAGGAGTGGACGGTACCGTGGACCGGAAGCCGGCCCCGAGATCCGGCAGTGGCTCCGGACGGGAAGATCTTTTTCGTCGGCCAGGTCGGCAATTACATCGCGCGGCTGGACCCTGGCAACGGCCAGTTCAAGCAGTTTGCCATCGATTCCGGCACCCATCCCCACAACGTCATCGTAGACCGGAAGGGAAACGCCTGGTACTCGGGTAATCGGAACGGGATGATCGGCCGGCTCGATCCCGTCAGCGGAGCCCTCACCCGCTTCCCGATGCCCGATTCCGCGGTGCGGGATCCCCACACCTTGATCGAGGATTCCAAGGGCGACATCTGGTTCACCGCCCAGAACAGCAACTATGTGGGGCGGCTGACCACCGCAACCGGGAAATATGATCTGGTGAAAATGACGACCCCGCGGGCCCGCCCCTACGGCATCGTGCTCGATGCGGCGGGGCGCCCCTGGTTCGACCTGTTCGGAACCAACAAAATCGGCACCCTCGATCCGAAGACGCTGGCGCTCAAGGAATATCCGCTTCCCAATCCGCAGAGTCGTCCGCGCCGCATTGCCCTGACGCCGGACGGGGGAGTCTGGTATGTCGACTACACCCGGGGATTTCTTGGCCGCCTCGATCCCAGCACCGGCGCCGTCAAGGAGTGGCTGAACCCCGGGGGAAAGGGCTCGCTCCCCTATGCAATGACGGTGGACGACGCCGGCCGGCTCTGGTTCGTGGAAACCGGCACCCAGCCGAACCGGCTGGTTGGATTCGATCCAAAGACCGAGAAGTTCATGAGTGTCACCGCCATCCCGAGCGGCGGTGGGACCATCCGATATATGGTATTCGATCCCAAGACCAGGATGATCTGGTTCGGGTCCGACAACGACACCATCGGCCGGGCAGCGGTGCCACCGGTTCGTCCCACCACAACCTGAGGAGCGCCACCGAAGTGGGCCCGCCGCCGGCAGCGTCCCCCTGGCGCGGGGCAGGTGCAACGCCTTGCAACTCCGGGGAGCTGGACGCTGGCACTCCCCCCCCTTCGATCCTATGTTCCAAGGGTGCGGCCCCAACGTGCCCGGGATTGAATGGGCCCAACCGAAACCCCCATGCCCGATTCTGGTTCGCCTGACAACCGCCGCTCCGGTACCACCGATGGCATCGTCGTGGTGGTTCGGGATCACCTGCGCAACGTCCTGGCCGGGACGCCCTCCCCATTCCCCTGCCACTACGCCTGCCTGATCCACGCCCGCCGCCGAGCCGGTGAACATGGCTTCGGCGTTGTGACGCTGGGGGGTGAGAGTCTGCCATTGACGGTGTTGCTGCTGGAAAGCCTGAAGCGGATGCCGACGCTGCTGGAGGGAACCGATCCGGTCGTGCTGGGCGCGGCGGATGAGGAAGACTCCCTGGTACCCGGAGATGTCGTCGCCAAGTGGAAGGAACCGCTGCCGGTCAACCGGATCATGCTTTGGCACGGTGTCGAACCGGGAGCCAATCCGAAATCGCTGCGAAACCGCACCGGCATCATGCTCAGTCCGACCGCCTCGGGACCGCAGCTCACGCTGCTCTGTGCCGAACGTCCGGTGGGGTGGCCGTCGTGAAGATTGCGGTCGTCTTCGACACTCCATACAAGAACTACACCCCCGAAGATCATCACCACCAGCTGGTCACCGAGCTCGACGGAAACCCACCCTACGAACCCGACATGGAGTATCAGGTTGCCCGGGCGCTGGAGCGCAGCGGGCACGAGGTTCTGCTTATCGGGGTCCGGGATGACCTCCGCGAAATCCTGGATCGCTGCGCGGAGTGGAAGCCCGACCTGGTGGTCAACGGCGCCGAATCGTTCCAGGGCAATTCCCACCTCGATTACCTCTTCCCCGCCCTGCTCGACGCCAGCGGTTACCGTTTCACCGGATCGGCGCCGCTGGCGCTGCTGGTGACCCGCGACAAGGCAATGAGCAAGGAAATCCTCGCCTTCCACGGCATCCAGGTTCCGGGGTTCGCCACCTGGCGGCCCCGGGAATCAGTGAAGGAGTCGCCGCCGCTGCGCTTTCCGCTGATTGTGAAGCCGCTCTCGGCGGACGCCTCCGAAGGCATTGCGCAAGCCTCCGTGGTCGAGGACCTCGAGTCGCTTCGGGAGCGGGTGGCGTTCGTGCACCGGCAATTCGGCCAACCGGCAATCGCGGAGGAGTTCATTGCCGGCCGGGAACTCTACGCCAGCGTGGTGGGCAACGACGAGCGGCTGGAAGTGCTGCCCCTCACCGAGCTGGTGTTCGACAAGGAAAAGAACGAGCCGGAAGAGCGCTTTGCCACCCGATTGGCCAAGTGGGACGAGCCGTACCGGAAGCGGAAAGGAATTCGAAACGTTTTTGCCCGCCCGGTTTCGGCGGTGGCGCGGGAGCGGATTGATGAGATCTGCCGGACCGCCTTCCGCGCCCTCTGGTTGCGAGACTACGCCCGCATTGATTTTCGGCTGACCGAGGACGGGGAGATCTGGCTCCTCGAGGCCAACGCCAATCCCTTCATCAGCGAAGGCCACGAAATTGCCAACGCCGCCGAAAAGGCCGGCATGCCCTACCCGAAGTTCATTCAGCGCATCGTGGACGAGGCGATTGCCCGCTATGAGTCCGCGTAAACTACGCCGGATTGCCGCCCCGACGGCGGACCCGCGCTGTGTTTGCGGGTACCCGCTGCGGCGCTGGTGGGACTTCTGCCCCGACTGCGCCCGGACCCAGCGCTGGCGGGACATTTCCGGACAGGCCGGGGCCGAGTGCCCCCGGTGTCGCTGGGCGGTGTCTCCCAAATTCTCCTTCTGTCCGTGGTGCGCCCTCGACCTGGCGGACGAGGGCACCTTCAGCGAGGAACCGCTCAAGGCCCCCAAAGGCTTCCGGATGGACGCCCGCTGCGACTGGCGCTGTGGGGGCGGAGTCCAGTATCCGATGCGGCATTGCCCCTGGTGCGGCAAGGACCAGCACTGGAACGAGGATCACCTCTTCGAGGGCAATTGTCCCCATTGCACCCGCGGGGTGGACGACTGGATGGACAGCTGCCCATGGTGCGGGGAGGACGCCACCGGGCGCGATCTGATTCCGCGGGCCCTCACCAAGGTACGGCAGCTGCTCAAGGTGTCCCGGGTGGCCGATTGGGGCTATAGGATTTTGCTGCGGCCGGGCGTGTCAGGGGTGGACCCCCGCTATCCCAAGGCGGTGGAAATCGAGCAGCGCTACGTTACCGGGGCCAAGCGCCGGGACGAAATTCCCTGGCCGATGCTGGTCGGGCTGATCAGTCACGAGTTGGGGCACAGTTTCCTCTACCACAATTGGCATTGGACCCGCACCGAGGCATTCCGGCGGACCTTTGGCGAAGTGGCCAAGGCGTACCGGGTGCAGGATGAGGCGTGGGTGGATTTCCAGCGGCGCCGGGTGGCAATTGCCCCAGTCAATCATGTGAGTGGCTACGCCACGCGGCATCCCCAGGAGGACTTTGCCGAAACCTTTCGATTCTACGTAACCCGCCGAGGCCGGCTCCGGGAGCTGTTCAGCGAATTGGGACAGAAGCGGAAGGGCGTGGCGGTGTACCAGAAATTCCTGGCGTTGCATGATTTCGTGCGGACGCTTCGAAGCGGTCGGTAACTAGTCGAGAGAAGCGAGGTCGATGACAAAGCGATAGCGGACGTCGCTCAGCAGCATCCGGTCGTAGGCGTGGTTGATCTGCTGCATCGGGATCAGCTCGATGTCGGAAATGATGCCGTGGAGCGCGCAAAAGTCGAGCATCTCCTGCGTTTCCCCAATCCCCCCGATCAAGGACCCGGCAATACTGCGACGCTTCCCGATCAGGGTGCTGACGCTGGGCGAGGGATGCGGGTGTTCCGGAACTCCCACCAGGACGAGGGCTCCGTCCTTCCGCAACAGGCTCGTGTAGGCGTCGAGATTGTGGGCGGCGGCCACTGTATTCAAAATCAAATCGAAACTGCCGGCATGCCGACGCATTGCGGCGGCGTCCGAAGCAATCACCACCGCATCGGCGCCGAGGCGCCGGCCGTCGGCCGCCTTGGCCGCGGACCTGGTGAACAGGACGGTCTCGGCGCCGAGGGCATGGGCGAGCTTCACTCCCATGTGACCGAGCCCGCCGAGGCCGACAATGCCGACCTTCCGGCCCGGGCCGGCTTCCCAATGCCGGAGCGGTGAGTAGGTGGTGATGCCGGCGCAGAGCAGCGGGGCCGCGGCGGCAGGATCGAGTGGGGCCGGGATGTGGAGGCAGAAGGCTTGGTCGACCACCATCTGGCTGGAGTAGCCGCCGTAGGTCATGCTGCCGGGGGAGTGCTGATCAGCGCTGTTGTAGGTCCAGGTCACTTGGTGATTTTCGCAGAACTGCTCCTCCCCTTCCCGGCAGCTCCGGCAGGTTCGGCAAGAATCGACCATGCAGCCGACGCCGACCAGCTCTCCCGACGTGAAGGTGGTGACGGCGGCACCGATCCGGGTTACCCGGCCGATGATTTCATGCCCGGGAACGCAGGGATACTTGGTGCCGGGCCACTCGCCCCGGGCAGTGTGGAGGTCGGAATGACAGACCCCACAGAAGAGAATATCGAATTGGACGTCGCTGGGACCCGGGTCGCGACGATTCACGGTAAATGGAGCCAGTGGCGAGGCTGGGCCACTGGCGGCGTAGGCGCGGGTGCTGGACATCAGGGCCGCTCCCTCGGGTGGCGATCGGCAGAAACAGCCTTCCGGCGAGCGACGGCGTCCCGCATCGGGCTCCTGGTGAAGTGGAGGGGCGCTCTCGCTAGGTTACTGCACCATGAGTATTCCCATCGACCCAAAGCGTCATTGGGAGCGGGTCTACCTGTCCACGGCCCCAGCCGGCGTATCGTGGTTTGAGCCGGTTCCGGAGCCGTCGCTCGCCCTCATCGCTGCAACCGGCCTCGGTCCCGGGGCCGCGGTTCTCGACGTCGGAGGCGGGGCTTCCACCCTGGTTGACCACATGGTGGGTGCTGGTTCCCAGGACCTTACGGTGCTGGATATCGCGCCCGCCGCGCTCAAGCTGGCTCAGACCCGGCTGGGTCAGCAGGCCGCCAAGGTTACCTGGATCGAAGGTGACATTCTCTCCTTCAACCCCACCCGGCGGTACGCGCTGTGGCACGACCGGGCGGTGCTCCACTTCCTGACCGAGTCGGCCGAGCAGGAACGCTATCTCAGCACCCTCCGGGCTGCATTGCAATCGGCCGGGCATGTCATCCTCGCGACGTTCGGACCCCAAGGCCCGACCCGCTGTAGCGGCCTCCCGGTGTTACGGCATTCGCCAGATTCACTTGGGAAGCTCCTGGGGCCCCGATTCACGCTGCGCCGCAGTTCCCTCGAGCTTCACCCCACACCGGGAGGACAAATCCAACAATTCACCTACGGATGGTGGCAGGCGGCGGAGCAAGCCGCGCCCGCCGGCCGGGCTGGTGGACCCCTCAGTTGGACCGGCGGATCATCTCCTTCATTTCCTTCACCCAGTCGAGCACCACGTGGATTCCCGGTGCCACCAGGGCGGGATTGGGTAGCACCAGAATGAACCGTTTGGCATCGGGGGACACGTCAAACGTCCTCGCCTGAGTTTCGAAGAGGAGCTGACCGGCCCCGCTCCGCAGCCCGGTGCCGGCGGCTATCGAAACGGCGGTCAGTCGCTGTCCCTCCAGGTAGTACAGCCTGCCTCCCTGAGGGTCCCACCGCGGCGCCCGGCCCCCGTTGGTGGAGATCTGGCGCTTTACCGCGAGGTCGGGAAAGGAGATGACAAAGATTTCCATCCGCCCCGATTCATCCGACTGGTACGCCACCCACCGCCCATCGGGCGAGAAGTCCGGTTCGGACTCGGAGGCCGGCCCGGCCGCCACCGGGATGGAGTCGGATCCGTCGGCCGCAATCGCCCAGACGTCG
>JANNSC010000063.1:0-3349 GCA_031402135.1 Gemmatimonadales bacterium
GGAGCCAGCAGGCGGCCAAGGCGGCGTGGGACGCTGGATGGTTTGGTGACGAGCTGTGCTCGATCCCGATCCAGAACCGGAAGACCAAACAATCGGAACCATGGGCCCAGGACGAACACATGCGTCCAGAAACGACGCTCGAGGGGCTGGCCAAGCTGCCTCCGGTGTTCAAGAAAGACGGAGTGGTCACCGCGGGGACAGCCTCGGGCATTTCGGATGGTGCCGGCGCCTGCCTGCTCGCCTCGGCCGACTACGCCAAAGAAAAGGGTCTCGCTCCGCTGGGACGCTTGGTGTCGTGGGGGGTGGCCGGCGTCCGGCCCGAAGTGATGGGCATCGGGCCAGCACCGGCCGCGCGTCAGGCGCTCTCTCGCGCCGGGATGACCATGGCCCAGATGGATCGCGTCGAGGTGAACGAGGCGTTCGCCGCCCAATACCTTGCGGTGGAAAAGGAACTGGGGCTGGACCGGAGTATCACCAACGCGGAGGGCGGCGCGGTGGCGCTGGGCCATCCGCTGGGGGCGAGCGGTGCCCGGATCACGGTGCATCTCTTGCACACCCTTCGCCGGATTGGCAAGCGCTACGGGCTGGGAAGCGCTTGCATTGGTGGCGGTCAGGGCATTGCAGTGATTGTCGAGGCGTATTGAAGCATGGATAACAAAATCGACCGGGCGGCTCTCGAACGAATCATGCAACGTGCGGCGGAGCTTCAGGCCGGCGAGGCGGAAGTGGGCGAAGGGCTCACCCGAGATGAGGTCGTTGCGCTGGGGAAAGAGGTCGGGATACCCGGCAAGTTTCTCCAACAGGCAATGCTGGAGCAGTCCACCCACGTCGTTCCGACCCCGGAATCGGGGGTCACTGGCCGACTGGTTGGTCCGGCGGAGGTCGAGGCGCAGCGGGTGGTGATCGGAGATCCGGAAGACGCGGCTCGAGCGCTGGTGGACTGGTTCGATCGCAACGAGCTGCTGGTGGTGCAGCGGCAGCAGGCCGGCCGGGTGACCTTCGAGCCGCTGGGTGGGATGGCGGCCGCGCTCCGGCGGGGAACCGCCGCGCTGGGGTCGGGAAAGTCGAAGTACATGCTGGACCGAACCAAGCTCGTCACGGCGACTTTTACCAAGCTGGAGTCGGGGTATTGCCATGTCGCGCTCACAGCCAACCTCCGCGGGGTTCGCGGTGGCTACATCGGCGGCGGGTTTGCCGGCGTATCCATTGGAGCCGCTGGCGCGATCGTGCTTGGTCTGTTGAGTCCGTTCTGGGTGATCGCGGTACCGCCGCTGCTGCTGGGGGGCGGGCTGGGCTGGATTATTGTCAAGCAATTCCGCCCGGTGGCAGAGAGGGCCCTGTTGGGGCTGGAGCGGGCGCTGGACTACCTGGAACGGGGCGGCGTGAAACCGGCGCACCAGCTCCCGCCACGCGGCGGGGGATTGCTCGAATCGCTGGCCGGCGAAATTCGGAAGGCGATCACCGCCTCCAGTGAAAGGCCGAGGCTCAAGTGAGCGTAATCCCGCCGTTCGCGTACTGCTCACTGCTCACCGCCCTGCTCTCCTGCCGAGCCACCACCGCCCGTCCCAGCTACCTGCCACTTCCCGCCGCATCGGTGGGCGAGGTGGAGCTGGACGTCCCCGCCGCCACCCGGGCCCTCGCCGAGGCACTGGCGGTTGACAGCATTGCCCTTCAGGTGATCAAGGAGCGTGATGGATTCATCGACTCCAGCTGGCTCGACGCAGTCACCCTGGAGCACAGCGCCGCTCGTCCACTCGGCAGCGATGTGGTCCGGGTCCGGGCGTGGGTCAACCCTGCCAAGCAGTTCTGGAGCGAGCTGGTGATCGAAGCGAGCTATCGCTCGATGGCCGATCCCTCCCGTCCCGAGCGCGAGCTCGACGTGCCGCTCCCCGAGGATCACCCACTGCAGCGGCGGATCGGCGGCGTGCTGCGCAAGCTGATCGAGCGCTATGGCGACGCCGACGCGCTCAAGGCGCTGACGGCACCGAAGGCGGCACCCGCGTCGGCGGCGCAGGATTCCGCCGCGGCGAAGCCGGATACCACGAAGGCGAAGCCGGACACCATCCCGACGAAACCCAAACCGGACACCATCCCTACGTGAGCCCCGATATGCGCCGAATTTCGTTGACCCTGCTCTTGATCACGATACTTCCCGCCCGGTCCAGCGCTCAGGTGCAGCCACGGGCCGTCGATGCCGTGCTTGCCGGCCTCGACGCAAAGATGAGCCGGTACGCCGACGTGGCCCACCGGATCTGGAGCTTTGCCGAGGTGGGGTACCAGGAGGAGAAGAGCAGCGCGTTGCTCCAGGATCAGCTCAAGGCCGCCGGCTTCACCATTGCCGCAGGCGTCGCCGAAATGCCGACTGCCTTCACCGCCTCGTACGGCAGCGGAAAGCCAGTCATTGCCATTGTTGGTGAGTTCGACGCGCTGCCGGGGCTTTCCCAGGACGCTGTCCCCACCCGGAAAATTCTGCTCGATGGCGGACCGGGGCACGGCTGCGGCCACCACCTCTTCGGCACCGCCGCCACCGCGGCGGCAATAGCGGTCAAGGAGTGGATGGTTGCCAACAACCGGCGCGGCACCGTTCGCTTCTATGGCACTCCCGCGGAGGAGGGGGGCGGCGGCAAGATCTACTTCATCCGGGCCGGACTCTTTAACGACGTGGACGCGGTGGTGTCATGGCACCCGGGAGACATCAACCAGGTAACCCGCGCCACGACCCTCGCCAACACCAGCGCCAAGTTCCGCTTTCACGGTGTCAGCGCCCACGCTGCCGCAGCCCCGGAACAGGGGCGCTCGGCGCTCGATGGGGTCGAGGCGATGAACGCGATGGTGAACCTGATGCGGGAGCATGTTCCCGCCGAAACCCGGATTCACTACATCATCACCAACGGGGGGAAGGCGCCCAACGTCGTTCCGGATTTCGCCGAAGTGTACTACTACGCCCGGCACAGTGACATGCGGATTCTCGACGGAATCTGGGAGCGGATCGTCAACGCTGGCAAGGGCGCCGCGCTGGGCACCGGCACCACGATGGACTTCGAGCTGGTCAATTCGGTCTACAACGTCTTGACCAACGATGCGCTATCGGATGTGATGCAGCGAGCCCTGGACAGGATTGGGGGCTACCAGTACACCGCCGAGGAAAAGGCCTTTGCCGATCTGCTCCGGCCATCGCTTACTGGAGCGCTACCACCGGTCAACGCCGCCGCTGGCATCAGCGCGCCCGAAGTTGGCGTGTCGAGCGGCTCGACCGACATGGGAGACCTGAGCTGGGTGGTGCCGACGGTTCAGATGTCCTCCGCTACCTGGGTGCCGGGAACGCCGGCCCACAGCTGGCAGGCGGTGG
>JANNSC010000064.1:0-5860 GCA_031402135.1 Gemmatimonadales bacterium
TGTTTCTGGGGGTGCCCTTCAACATCGCGAGCTACGCGTTGCTCACCGTGATGCTGGCCCAGGTGACCGGGCTGGAGCCCGGCGATTTCGTGCACACTTTCGGCGATGCCCACCTCTACCTCAATCACCTGGACCAGGTAAACGAGCAATTGTCCCGTTCGCCCCGGGCGCTGCCCCGGATGCGGCTGAACCCTGCCGTGAAAGAACTGGAAGCATTCCGGTTTGAGGATTTCACGCTGGAGGCCTACGATCCTCACCCCGCAATCCGCGCTCCGGTGGCGGTGTGATCGTCTCGCTGGTGGCGGCGATGTCGGAAAACCGGGTGATCGGCCGGAATGGCGGGCTGCCGTGGCACCTTCCCAAGGACCTGCAGTACTTCAAGAAGCTGACGGTGGACCACACCGTCATCATGGGCCGAAAGACCTACGACGAGATGAAGCGGCCGCTGGCCAACCGGCGCAATGTGGTGATTACCCGGAGCCAAGATTTTCGCCCCCCTGGCGTGACGGTGGTGCCGAGCCTGGAGGAGGCGCTCGCGCTGGGGGCTACCGAGCGGGAAGTCTTCGTCATTGGTGGCGGGGAAGTCTTCCGACTGGCGCTGCCCCGGGCGGATCGACTCTACCTGACAGTGGTGCACGGCCAGGTGGAGGGAGATACCTACTTCCCCGATTTCGAGCATGACGCCTGGGCGCTGGAGTCGGAAGAGCGCCAAGAGGCCGATGCGAAACACGCCTACCGGTTCAGCTTCAGGGTTTACAACAGAATCCGATAGCCGGCGCCGCCCGCGGGGTGGCGGCGCGGTATTCCGTTTCCAGCCCGAGCAACGCTGCGATCGTTGCGGCAAACTGGGATTGGGTGAAGGCCCCGACCGGGGCCGGGGGCGATTGGGTATTGCCGGGAACCAGGGCGGCCATCCAGATCCTCTCGCCGGCCGGGACCTTGCGACCGTGATCGGTCCAGTCGTTGCCGCTGCCCCGGCCATGGTCGGTGGCCACCAGGAGTGCGGTGTGATCCCGGTATTCCGGCATGCCCTGGACAGTCTCCCAGAGGGTCCGGAGAAACCGGTCCCCCCGCTGGGCCGCGTCGAGGTAGAGATCGTAGCGCCGCTCGTGGGCCCACTCATCGGTGTCGCCCAGCATGACGTAGAGCACCTTGGGCCGGCGAGTGGTCAGGTAGTGCAGTGCCCCCTGCATCGTCACCCCGTCAAAGCGCACGTTGCCCCAATAGGGGGGGAGGTTTGCCGCAAGCGCGTTCATCGTCAGCTCGGTCTCGGTCACCGGGTTGGTCACCGGGGGGCCATCGCCGTTGGCAAAGACCCCGGAGCGCGGAGTGTTGACGATGAAGGGGAGTACATCCCACGAACCGAAGGCGGCGACTTGGCCCTGGAAGCCGGGCTGTGCGTTGAGCCACTCCAGCACCGACACATTGGGATTGGGGATCTGGTCATTGCTGTCGATACGGTCGTCGGGGGCGCCGGTCAATAGCTCGTTGTAGCCGGGATAGGAAAACCACTTTCCGTTGGTGATCCGGACCACGCTGCCCGCGGCGGAGTCGCCCAGGATCCATCCCTCCCGGGCAATCGTCCCCCAGAGAAACGGCAGCAGCGCCTCCCGACGGGCTGCCACCGATTCGCGCCAGAATTGCCGGCGGGTGGCCTGGGTGTCGGCCACGCCACCCTCTGTTTCGGAGATCAACTCGCGGGCCGCCCCACCAAAAACTTCCTGCCATCGCATCCCGTCGAGCGTCACCACCAGCACCCTATCGATGCGAGGGCCGACGCGCTGCGCCGCCGCCGGACTGGTGCCGACGAGTGCCCACAGGAGTAGAAACAGCGGCGGGAAGCGCATGGGTGAACTCCCGAAAGGGCGGTTGAGGTCCATTTGGGTCATCAAACCGACGCGAGATGTGTCAAAAACTATTGTGTAGCATAGGACTATTCCTTAACTTAGGTCGAGTGATGTCGGTCATCGAGGGACCCGACTCCAACAAGGAGAGCCGTTGTCGGTACGAATAGGATTCGCCTACAACATGAAGCCCTCGCTGCCGGCGCCCAGGAAAGCCGGCGATTCTGCAGTCCCCGCGCTCGACAAGGCCTCTGCCAGCCGAGCCCTCCGTCCTGATCTCCCCCAGCCCGATCTGTACGCCGAATGGGACGAGCCGGACACCATCGACGCCGTTGCGGCCGCACTCGCCGGGCTTGGTGATGTCGTTCGCCTCGAGGCGGACAAGGATTTTCCTCGAAGGCTCCTGGCGGCCAAGGTCGATTTCGTCTTCAACATTGCCGAGGGGCTCTACGGGGTCAATCGGGAAAGCCACGTTCCCTCGATCTGTGAGTTCCTGGGCATCCCCTATCACGCCTCCGACCCGTTGTCCCTTGGCCTGACGCTTCACAAGGGCCGGGCCAAGGAAATCATGGCGTATTACGGGGTGCCGACGGCTCCCTTCATCGTCGCCAATACCCGGGCTGACGCTCGCAACGTCAACCTCCCCTTTCCCCTCTTCGCCAAGCCGGCGCTGGAAGGATCGGGGAAGGGAATCACCGAGAAGTCCCTCTGCACCAACCGGGCAAAGCTGGTGCAGGAGGTCGGAGACCTGTTGGACATCTACCAGGAGCCGGTGCTGATCGAGAGCTGGCTGCCCGGGCAGGAGTTCACCGTTGCCATCCTCGGCAACGCCAAAGAGGCGCGCTGCCTGCCGCTGGTCGGGCTGCGATGGGAGGCACTCCCTCTCGGCGCCAAGCCGATCTACGGCTACGAAGCGAAGTGGCTCTGGGACACGCCGGAGCACCCGCTCGACCTCTTCGAGTGCCCCGCCAACGTGCCCAAGGAGTTGGCCCGCGACGTACGCTCGGCTGCCTTGAGCGCCTACCGTGTGCTTGGCTGCCGGGACTGGTGCAGGGTTGACGTCCGCTGCGATGCCGCCGGGCGTCCCATGGTGGTGGAGCTCAATCCGTTGCCCGGCATCCTCCCGAATCCCCAGGACAACTCCTGCTTCCCCAAGGCTGCCCGGGCGGCGGGGATGTCCTATGACACCCTGATTCAGACTGTTGCCGATGTTGCCTGGCGCCGGATCAGTGGTCGTTCACTCCTCAAGAAGGCGGTCGACCGGAAGAGTGCTGCTGCGTGAAGATCGGGATCCTGTTCGACGGAGGCAGCCAGGACTGGGATCAAAAGGATGTGGCGGCGGTCCTGGCCAACGTCACCGAAATCCAGGGCCACCTCCGGCGCTCCGGCCACGAAGCAACCCCCATCCCGGTGCACCTGGGCGATGTGAGCTGGCTTCGCCGGGTCCAGCGCAACGACCTGATCTTCAACCTGTGCGAGGGCGTCAACGGCTTTGCCCGGTACGAGGACTTTGCCGTCGCCGCGCTGGAACTCACGCGGGTCCCCTTCACCGGCTGCCCGTCCTGGCCGGTGACCATCTGCCACCGCAAGCACATCGCCAATACCCTGCTGGCGGCCGCCGGCGTTCCGGTCCCTCCCTTCGTGCTCGCCCGAGGCATCACCCCCCCGTCGGGTCTGCGCTATCCGGTCATCGTCAAACCATCCGGTGAGGACGCCAGCGTCGGCATTGATTCGGGCGCAGTGTGCACCACCCGGAAGGCGCTGCGGGATCGGTTGGCCAAGGTGTGCGAGCAGTGGGACGAGGTCTTGATCCAGGAGTACGTTCCCGGTCGGGAGGTGAATGTCGGGTTCATCGGGCGCGACATCCTCCCGCTCTCCGAGATTGTCTTCGACCGGATGCCTGCCGGAACCTGGCCCATTGTCACCTACGCTGCCAAGTGGGATACCGGCAGCGCCGAGGACCTCGGTACCGAACCGGTGTGCCCCGCCAAGCTTGCCCCGGAGCTGAACCGGCGAGCAACTCAGGCAGCTCGCCAGGCGTGGGACACGCTGACCGGTTCGAAGGGATATGGGCGTGTCGATCTTCGGATCACCGAACAGGGTGAGGTCTACGTCCTCGAGGTGAACCCCAATCCCGACCTCTCCTCCGACGCGGGGCTGGCCCGGATGGGCCGGGCCCGGGGCTGGGACTACAGCACGCTGCTGACCAAGGTGGTGGAGGAGGCGGTGCAGCGGTCCGAGCAGTCCCGGGCTGCTGAGGCGCTGACCCAAATCGTGCCGGCGTGACCCGCACTGCCATAGCTCCGTTGATCCGTCCGCTGGTACCCGACGACCGTTCGAAGGTTGAATCAATGACTCGGGCCACCGGCCTGTTCCGCGACGCCGAGATCCCGGTGGCACTGGATGTCTTCGACTCCGCAACCGGAAATGGCCGTCGGGCCGACCCCGACTATGAGACTGCCGGGGCGACGGTCGACGGGGCGTTGGTGGGCTGGATCTGCTGGGGCCCGACCCCCTGCACCTCCGGAACTTTCGACCTCTACTGGATTGCGGTCGATCCGGCCCATCAAGGACACGGTGTCGGAGGCACCCTGGTCGAGGAAATGGAGCGGCGGATTGCGGGGCGGGCCCGGTTGGTCGTGGTCGAAACTGCGGGTCGAGCCGACTACGCTCCAACCCGAGGGTTTTACGCCTCCC
Source organism: Gemmatimonadales bacterium (assembly GCA_031402135.1). Taxonomy (GTDB): domain Bacteria; phylum Gemmatimonadota; class Gemmatimonadetes; order Gemmatimonadales; family GWC2-71-9; genus JABFSM01. The sequence continues at coordinate 4,542 of JANNSC010000064.1, forward strand.
GGGGCTACGTGGTGGCGGCCACGATTCCGGACTACTATGCTCCCGGTGATGCTCTGGTGACGTACCTCAAGCGGTTCGGGTAGGAGGACACCAATGTCCACTTGGCAGGATTTGCTTCGGCAGCGCTCCATTACCAGCATCGAGGCGCTGGCCGAACGGTTCGGGCCGGAACACTTTCCGGTCGAGCTGCACGACAAATTGCGGCAGGCGATCGACAATTTCGAGTTCCGGATCTCGCCCCCGATGGTGGACTTGATCCAGTCACCCAACGATCCGATCTGGCTGCAGTACATCCCGACCATCCAGGAGCTCGAGGTGGTGGACGGGATGGTCGACTCCCTGCAGGAAGACCGGGACAGCCCGGTTCCCAACATCACCCATCGATACCCTGACCGGGCGCTTTTTCTGGTCTCCCCGGTCTGCGCCAGCTACTGCCGCTTCTGCACCCGTCGGCGCAAGGTCGGCGATCCCGAAAAGATCCCGATGTCCCAGTTCGAGTCTGCCTTCCAGTACCTGGAGGCCCACACCGAAATTCGGGATGTGATCATGTCGGGCGGGGATCCGTTGATGCTCTCCGACCGCAGGCTGGAGGCAATTCTCACTCGGCTTCGTGCCATCCCCCATCTGGAAATCATCCGGATCGGGAGCCGGGTTCCCTGTCACCTTCCCGAGCGGATCACGCCGGAACTCTGTGAGATGCTCCACAAGTTCCACCCGCTTTTCATCAATACCCACTTCAATCACCCCTCGGAGCTCACCCCTTCGGCGGTGCACGGCCTGGGCATGCTGGCCGACGCCGGCATTCCGATCGGCTGCCAGACGGTGCTGCTCAAGGGCGTCAACGACACCCCGGCCGTCATGGTTCGGCTGATGCAGCTGCTGCTGATGGCCCGGGTCCGGCCCTACTACATCTACATGGCCGACCAGGTAGCCGGTGGCGAGCACTTCCGAACCACGGTGCAGACTGGGCTGGAAATCATGAAGGCGCTGCGGGGCTGGACCAGCGGACTCGCCAATCCGCATTTCGTGATCGATGCCCCCGGTGGTGGCGGGAAGATCCCCCTGCTTCCCGAATACGTCGAGAGCATCACCGAACACGAGGTCATCCTCAAGAATTTCAAGGGTGACCGGTACGTCTATCGGCAGCCCGAGGGAATCCCTCCGCACCGCGGTGGGGTGCACGACCCCGAGTACCTGATTCAGCCGGTGTAGTCGCGCACCGACCGTTTCGTTTCCCGTTGCCGGAACCCTTATGATCGAGCCGACTGAAAGCGAGACGAAAGAAGAGATTGACCGCTTCTGCGAAGCGCTCATCGAAA
>JANNSC010000065.1:0-2289 GCA_031402135.1 Gemmatimonadales bacterium
AGCTGCAGGCGGCAAGTCCTGTACCAGCTCCGCCCGTACCACACAACCGATCGCAACAGTAGATTCAACCCTCTCGAAGCGGTCTCCGTCCTGCCGACAATCGGCGGCGGAACCTCGGATCCTCCTCAGCACCCTCGGAGACATGCGCGCCATCGTCAAGCCCGGTCCGGGCATCGGAATGGAAGTACGGGATGTTCCCGTCCCCGCCTGCGGCCCCAGCGATGTGCTCATCCGGGTCCACGCCGCCGGCGTCTGCGGCACCGACCTCCACATCTGGGAATGGGACGCCTGGGCCAGCAACCGGCTCCGCCCGCCGGTGACCATCGGGCATGAGTTTGCCGGTGAGATCACCGCGCTCGGAAATGAAGCCGCCGCCGAGGGGCTCCTCCAGGTCGGTGATCTCGTCACCGCCGAAGGCCATATCGTCTGCGGCCACTGCCTGCAATGCCGCACCGGCCACGGCCATCTCTGCACCCGCACCCGGATCATCGGCGTAGATCGGGACGGCGCTTTTGCCGACTACATCGCCATGCCGGCCTCCAACGTCATCAAGCTCGACGGGATCCCGCTGGAAATCGGTGCAATCATGGACCCGATCGGCAACGCCGTCCACACGGTGCTCGAGGGTGGCGACGTCCCCGGCAGTACCGTCTTCGTCCTCGGCTGCGGGCCGATCGGCTGCTTCGCCTGCGGGGTGGCCAAGGCAGCGGGGGCCTCGCTGGTCATCGCCAGCGACTTGAACGACATGCGGCTCTCACTCGCCAAGGGGATGGGCGCCGATGTCACCCTCAATCCCGGTCGCGATGATGTGGTGGCTCGGGTGCGGGAGCTGACCGGAGGCGGCGGTGCCGACCTGGTCTGCGAAATGAGCGGTCACCCCGCCGGGCATGCCCAGGCGTTTGCGGCCGCGCGGCTTGGAGGGCGAGTAAATATGCTGGGGACCCCCAGCCGAACCACCGAGGTGGATTTCGCCCGTGATGTGATTTTCAAGGGACTCACGCTCTACGGGGTGACCGGCCGCAAGATGTACACGACGTGGCACCAGATGGGGCGGTTCATACGAAGCGGGCAATTCAATCCGACGCCGGTGGTCACCCACCGTTTCCCCCTCGAGCAGATCAAGGATGCCATCTCGGTCATCAAGGACGGGACGGCCGGCAAGGTAATCTTGGAGATTGCCACGTGACCAATCTCCTTGAAACTCGATTGACCGATCAGATCTCCCAATTCAAGCGAGACGGCGTCTACAAGCGGCTCAATTTCATCGAGAGCCCTCAAGGCGCCCGGGTCAGGATGGAAGGACGTGGCGAGGTCATCATCCTTTCCTCCAACAACTACCTGGGACTCTCAGCCGAGCCCGAGGTTATCGCCGCCGGCAAGGCGGGACTCGACCAGTACGGCGCCGGAACCGCATCGGTGCGGTTCATCTGCGGCACCTTTTCAATCCACCGGGAATTGGAGTCGGCTCTCGCACAGCTGGTGGGTACCCCGGCTTCGCTTTCGTTCGTGAGTTGCTGGAACGCCAACGAAGCCCTGCCCACCACCATCCTGACTGAGCAGGACTTGGTGCTCAGTGACCAGCTCAATCACGCCTCGATCATCGATGCCATCCGGCTCGCCAAGTCCATCACCAAGTGTCAGACCGGCGTCTACCAGCACGGCAACCTCAGGGACCTCGACGAAAAGCTGGGTGCGGCATCCGATCGCCAGGCGAAGATGGTGATCACCGACGGGGTGTTCTCGATGGAAGGCGCCATTGCCGACCTGCCCGGACTCAAGGAGGTGTGCCGCAAGCACGCCGCCGTGCTGGTAGTTGATGACAGCCATTCGACCGGCGTGCTGGGCAAAACCGGGCGGGGTACCGCCGAACACTTCGGGATGCTCGGAGAGGTGGACGTGATCACCAGTACGCTGGGAAAGGCGCTCGGCGGTGCGGCGGGCGGTTTCGTAGCCGGATCCGAGGCGCTGTGCGACTATCTGACCCAGCGGGGGCGGCCCCAACTCTTCAGCAATGCGCTTCCCGCAACCGTCGCCGCGTCTGCACTGGCGAGTGTCCGGTTTCTCGAGTCGCACCCTGAGCGGGTGGCGCTCCTCCGGGAAAATTCCAGCTACTTCCGGGGGCGCCTCACCGAAATCGGCTATAAGCCCCTCGCCGGCGAGACGCCAATCATCCCGGTCATCATCGGTGAAACCGCCGATGCCATTCGAGTGAGTGAATTGATGCTGGAGGAAGGGGTCTTCGTCACCGGGTTCGGGTACCCAGTGGTCCCGCAGGGCACCGCGAGAGTC
>JANNSC010000066.1:0-1653 GCA_031402135.1 Gemmatimonadales bacterium
GCCCGATCGTCCTTGCAGGCCTGCTTCCAGCCCTTCTTGGCGAGCCGGAGCGCATAGGGGAGAGTGGCGTTGGTGAGGGCAAGCGTGGAAGTACGCGGCACACCGCCGGGCATGTTGGCGACAGCGTAGTGGAGAATTCCCTCCACGAAATAGGTCGGGTTCTCGTGAGTGGTCGGCTTGATGGTTTCCACGCAGCCGCCCTGATCCACCGCGACGTCCACGATCACCGCGCCGGGCTGCATCCGCTTCAGATCTGCCTGGGTGATCAGGTGGGGGGCTTTGGCGCCCGGCAGCAGGACCGCCCCAATGACCAGATCGGCCCGCTCGATGGCTTCGAGGATGTTGAAGCGATTGGAGTAGATCGTTTTGACATTGGCGGGAAGCACGTCACTGAGGTAGCGCAGCCGGTCGAGCGAAATGTCCAGGATGGTGACGCTGGCGCCGAGGCCGGCAGCCATCTTGGCGGCGTTGATGCCAACGACTCCCCCGCCGATGATTACCACCTTGGCCGGAGCCACGCCGGGCACACCGCCCAGGAGCACGCCCCGACCGCCATAGAGCTTCTCGAGGTACTTGGCGCCCTCTTGGACCGCCATCCGACCGGCCACCTCGGACATCGGGGTCAGCAGCGGCAACTCACCATTGGGGAGCTGCACCGTTTCGTAAGCCACTGCAATGGCCCCGGAAGCGATGACTGCCCGGGTGAGTTCCTCGGCCGCGGCAAAGTGGAAGTAGGTGTAGATCACCTGCCCCTTCCGCATCCGGGGCCACTCCACGGCGATGGGCTCCTTCACCTTCATGATCATCTCGGCCTTGGCCCAGACCTCATCCGCAGTGTCGAGGATCTTGGCGCCGGCCGAGGCATACTGGGCGTCCCGAAAGCCACTGCCCATCCCGCCGTCTTTCTCGACATAGACGGTGTGGCCCTGCGCGGTGAGCAATTCGGCGCCGGCGGGAACCAGGGCGATACGATTTTCGTTGGTTTTGATTTCCTTGGGAACGCCGATTTGCACGCTGCCTCGCATTGCGTTGAGTTTGGGCGCCTGGCTCGCAGCCAACCACTCAGAGCGAACCGAACTCGGAAATCGCCTACTGGGGTCCCAGCCGCACGACGCTCCACCGCCCCGGCTCAAAATACTCGGTCGCCAGCGCGACAATGTCCGGGCTGGTTACGGCGTCAATCTCAGCCAGGATCTCATCCAGCTTGCGGTAGCGATCCCGGTGCAGCGCGGTGCCGGCAAGGCGGTTCATCCGGCTGCTGGGGCTCTCCAGCGACAGCATGACCTGACCCTTGAGCTGCTGTCGCCCGGTGGCAAGCTCAGCCCCATCGAGGCCTTCCCGGAAGAGCCGGGAGAGTTCTGATCGAATGGCCGCTTCGGCGGCATCGGCAGTGCCCGGCTGAGTCCCGACGTAGACCCCGACCATCCCGGTACTCTGGTAGGCCTGCTGAAAGGCATACACCGCATAGGCCAACCCAAGTTCCTCGCGGACCCGCTGGAAAAGCCGGCTGGACATGCCACCGCCCAGCACGTTGGTCAGGATTGCCATGGCGTAGCGCCGGGGATCCCGGGCACCAAAGGTATCGGTGCCGAGGACGATGTGGCTCTGGGTGGTGTCCCGGGGTTCCCGCACCGCCACCCCGCGACTGGCGGG
>JANNSC010000067.1:0-3395 GCA_031402135.1 Gemmatimonadales bacterium
GGAGTCACCCCGGGCGGCCAGCGAATCAGGTCCGGATTGGGGCTGTGCCTCGCGCAGGGGTAGCGTAGTGCCGATAGCAAGGAGGAATACCACGATGCGCAACATCATCTTCCTCCTAATGGGGCCTCGCGCGGCCTAACGCATGTTGAGAGCACGCCCCTTGTTGCTACCATGGAGTCATCCCTGGCCCATGGACCCCAGCAACAAGGAGCGGCTCTCATGACCCGGACCACGAAGTATGTCGGGCTCGACGTGCATCAGGCAACCACGGTGACCTCCGTCCGAGAGGAGGGCGGGCGGGTGCTGGCCCGGAGCGTGTTGGACACGCACGGGCCCACGCTCGTGGAGTTCTTCCGGGGGATGCGCGGGGCGATCCACGTGGCGTTCGAGGAAGGCACCCAAGCGCAGTGGTTGCACGATCTGCTGGCCCCGGTGGTGGACCGGGTCGTCGTCTGCAATCGACGCGGGGAGCCGCGGCACGGGAACAAGGGCGACCACGCCGATGCCGATCAGTTGTCCGCCGTGCTCTGGCGCGGCGGGCTGCGCTCGGTCTATCACGGCAGCGCGCAGCACGCCGATCTGAAAGAACTCAGCCGCGCCTACCGCAGCCTGGTCGAGGACGGCACCCGGGTGATGCTGCGACTCAAGGCGCTGTTCCGCGCCCGGGCGATTCGGACCCCCGGCACCGCCGTGTATCAGCCGCGGCACCGGCCCCAGTGGCTGGCCCAGCTCCTCGACCGCGGGGCTCGATTTCGGGCCGAGGTGCTCTACACCGAGCTCGATGTGCTCCGAATCCTGCGCCCCAAGGCGAAGGCGGCGATGCTCGCCGAGGCCCGGCAGGATCCGGCCTGGCCCGTGCTGCGGACGATTCCTTTCTTGGGCCCGGTGCGGGTCGCGCTGCTGCTGGCCACGATGCAGACACCCTGGCGGTTCCGCAGCAAACGGAACTTGTGGGCCTACGCCGGCCTGGCGGTGGTGACCAAATCCAGCGCCGACTATACGCTCGTGGCCGGCCAGCCGGTGCGGCGGCGCCGGGCGCCGCTCACCCGCGGGCTCAATCGCAACCACAATCGGGTGCTCAAGGACGTGTTCAAGGGCGCGGCGACGGCCGCCACGGGGCGACCCGGTCCCCTGCAAGACTTCTATCGCGCGGTGATCGCCCGCGGGGTGCGGGAGGAGCTGGCGCGGGTGACCCTCACCCGGAAGCTCGCAGCGCTCACGCTGCGGCTGTGGAAGAAAGGAACGTCCTACGATCCGACCCAGTTGACTCAGCAAGCGTTCTAGCGCCGACCCTTCGAGGCGGCGGTGCGGGTGCAGTGCCCACGCCGACGCTCCAGGGTCCGGGACGACGGTGCGGGGGGCAGTCTCGAGCAGTCCGTTTGCCCGGCTCGCAGTCACGCCGAGGCACTCGCCTAACCCTAGGCTCCCCCGCAGAACCCGAAGAAGCGTCAGGCCGGCCTGCGGGCCGAGTCTCCGATAGAACCATGGTTCGCGTCGTGGCGACCCGAGCGCTTGCATGAGTCCAGCGCGGATCCGGAGCGGAAGCGAGGTGTACTGATGCGGAAGCAGACTACCCCGCGGGCCCGGCAGCACCGCCAGGTCTCGTCCCCTGAGCAATCGGGGCTGATTGTCCAAGGCAAAATCGCTCAACAATCAGCGGAGAACAGGTGCGCCCTTGACAATCGCTCTCATAGAACGACCTGCGCTTCTGCTGCCAGGCCCTGCGGAGGCCGGCGCGAAGCCTGTGTTGGAACATACCGCGCGCCGGCCGCAGCGGTTAGGGCCTGGCCAGTAGCAAGCGCGGGTTAGGCGGGGCGGCGGGGGTTGGTGGTGAGGCGCAGGACCCTCAACGCGAAGGCGTCCACCCGCGTCGCGCCCCCCAGCCGATCAGCCACACTAGAATCGGGAGCTCCCCGGCACCGAGCGCGAGCATCATTGGTGCCACCGCGCGCGCGTATTCGGGGAAGAAGAGCGACGTGACCGAGTGCGCGATATACGCGACGCCCGCGACGAACAGCGGGATGCCGAGCCACGCGGGGACGAAGCCCGAGCGCCGGACGACGAGGCCATAGGGAATGAGCCAGAGCCCCCAGAAAATCTGCGCGAGCTGGATACCGTGCGCGTGCACGCCCAGAAGGGTGTAGGCGAGCGCGTCAAGCTGGTCCTTCGAGAACGCGGCGAGGGTGGGCGTGCCGCTGGTCATGATCAGCGCGGCGAACTCGGTCAGCAGGTTCGCAAGCTGGACCGGGACCGCCACCAGGAAGAGGGCCACCATGGCGCCGGCCAGCGGTTCGCTGACTCGGCGGAACAGCCGGTAGAGCGCGAGCAGGGCGAGGACGATCACCGTGCAGTTGAGCAGCTCGGCGCCGATCCCCAGCTGGAGGACCCATCGCGCGCCACGAATGCGATCGGCGGTCGCGGTGGGGTCGCCTGGGACGAAAAGGGCCCCTGGGACGTAGAGGAGCGCGAACGGAACCGTGAAGCCGGCGGCGACATACAGCAGCCCCGCGCGGCGAGCCTGAGTGTGGAGGGGGACGGCGGTATCGACGTCCGGTACTTGGCCCGGCAGGAGCGCGTCCGCGGCTGGGGTCATCGACGGTTCCTCAAAGGTGAGGGAGCAGAATGGCTTCCTATGCGAATCCCATAGGAGAATGAGGCCCACGGGTTTCGATACCGGGGAGTTGCACCACCCTAGGATAGACTGGGGCCCGCATCGCGAGCCCCCGACCGCCTTCCCGCCCACCCGCCTAACGACATGCAAATCAGCTGAGGGGGCGTGCGGCGGCAGCCGCGCAACTCTGAGAAAACATACCAGCGCGGCTGCCGACGCGCTTTCGACCCCGCCACCTGCATTTGCGGGTTAGCCAGCGACGCTGGAAGCCTGCAAGGGATCCGGTCATGTTAGCTGGTTCTCAGATCCGCTTGCCGGTTCGGGCCAGCGCGCTCCGACCCAGGGAACCCTACCAGTACCAGCTCGCATCCCTCAGCGGAGGATGGAGGAGATCAAAGTTGCCGCGCCTCACCAGGTTGCGCATCTGCGCCCGATAGCGCCGACGCCGGATCCGACGATACCAGCTTGGCGCGCCGCTGGGAACGAAGCTCGCTGGAGCTTCCCAGGCAAGGTCCCGCTCACGTACGAGTAGCCGATCCCCGAGAGTCTTGTGGCGGCTGCGCTTGAACCGGCCGCCCTTGATGTACGGGATTCGAGGGAATTCAGAACGGAGACGGAAAACACCCCAGCGACCGCCATCGAAATCGCGGGGGACGCGAACCCAGCGCTTGCTGCCGTGCACAGGGCACTCCTTGAGAGAGTCACTAGAGCACGGCTGCCTCCTTTGGGTGATGGGTCGGTTCGGGACCTCGTAGGCCTGGCTTCAGACCTGAGGAGTTGGCGA
>JANNSC010000068.1:0-6398 GCA_031402135.1 Gemmatimonadales bacterium
CGACAACAGCCTCGGCGAGCTCCCCATCGCCTATCAGGAAGTGGTCATCACCCGGCGGCTCTCTCGCTCCGGGCAAAGCGATTATCTCCTCAACAACCTTTCGGTCCGCCTCCGCGACATCCAGGATCTGCTCCGCGGCACCGGGCTTGGCAGCGACGCCGGGGTGGTCATCGAAGCCAAGATGATCGACCTCCTCCTGTCTGATCGCGCCGAGGAGCGTCGCTCCCTCTTCGAGGAAGCGGCGGGGATTGGGCTGTACCGGGACCGCAAGCACAGCACCGAACGCCGACTCGAGGAAACCGCCACCGACTTGCAGCGGCTCGAAGACCTGATCGCCGAGGTGCAGTCCCAAATTCGCTCTCTGGCCCGCCAGAAGGGCAAGGCCGAACGCCACGCCAAGCTCACCGAAGAGAAGTTCGCCGTCACGCTGACGCTCGCCCGCCGCCATCTCGATGATCTGACGGAGCGCGCCGCGGGCGTAGAGGCCCGCCACCGGGTGCTTTCCGACCGGCTGCCCAAGCTCCGGGAAGAGCTCGGCGCCGCCACCACCACCGAGGCCGAGGCGGCCCGGTCCCGACTCCGCGCCGAGGAACATCGCGCCGAAATCGCCCGACAGCTTTCCACGGTGCAGGTGGCTCTCTCCCGGCTCGATGGCGACCTCGCCGTCGCCGACGAGCGCCTCGCCAATGCCCGGCAACGGCGCCAACGCGATGAAGCGGAACGCTCCCAGGCCACCCAGCGCACCGAGGCGGCCGCCGGTGAACGGGAAGCCGCCGTCACCGAAATGCAGGCCGCCCAACACGACCACCAGGGGCTCCAGCTCCACTTGACCGATCGCGCCACGGAGGAAGATGCCGTCCGCGCCCGGTTCACGACCCAGCGCAATACCGTGCGGAGCGCCGAGGAAGCGCTTGCGGCGCGAGCGCAGGAGCTGCGCTCGCTGGAGGGAGAGCGTACCGCCCTGGAGCAGGAAATCATCGCGCTCACCGAGCGCACCGCCCAGGCCCAAGCCCACTCCAGTCAGCTCCAGCACGATCTCCAGCAGGCCGAGGATCGGGCCCGTGCCGCCGCCGAGGCTGCCGATCGCGCCGCCGTCCTCGCCACCGCGGCAGCCCACCAGGCCGAACGCAGCCGCCACCACGTGGCCCAGACCCACGAGCAGGAAACCACCGAGCGAAATCGGCGCCGCCTGGTCGAGGAGTCGCTGGCCCAACTGACCACCCGGCGGGCCGCCCTCGAAGAACTGGAGCATGACCGCGTCGGCTTGGCCCCCGGCGCTGCCGCGCTGCTCGCCGTGCGGAGCCGATTCAACGGCGCGGTGCTGGGCCCGCTGAGCGATCACATCAGCAGCAACCAGGACTCCGCCGAAATCGCCGAGCGCCTGTTGGGCGAGTGGATGCACGCCGTTCTGGTCACCGACGCGGCGGCGGTGGATGCCATCCGGAGCTGGCATGCCGAGGCGGAGCCCGGCGCGCTGGTTCTCCTCCCGGTGGACTCCGGCCCGCACCTCGCCGACCATCGGCCCAGCCCGATCGAATCCCGCCTCCGGGTCGAGGGGCCGGCCGGTCGCTGGGTCCAGGCCTTGCTCGGTGGCTCCGAGTTGCTCGATGCCCGAGGCCATGCCCTCAAGCGCGCCAGTGGGGCCATCCTGCTTTCCGGGTCGGCCAGCACCAGCGGGCCGCTCCGCCGTCGTGCCGATATCGCCAGCCTCGGCGCCGACATCGAGGAGCAGGAGGCGGCCTTCGGCACCATTACCGCCGCCTTGGCGGCCACCATCGATCGACTCGCGCTGCTGGAACGTGCCGCCGCTGAGGCCGTGGCGCACACCGAACGGAGCCACCAGGATAGCCGCCACGCCGCCGCCGCCCGCGAGGATGTCGCCCGGGTGGTGCACAACCTTACCCGCGAGCTCGCCGAGGCCGAAAACAGCGTGGTGCGCCTCAAGGAGCGGGTTGCCGCTGCCGAGTCCCGCCGGCGCCAGGTGGATGGGTCGCTCAGCGAAGGCAGCGTGATCCGGAGTGGCCAGGAACAGGCGTTGACCGAGGAACGAACTCGCCTTGCCGCCCTCGAAACCGAACAGGAAGCCGCCCGGGAAAACCGGGTGCAATGGCAGGTCCGGGAGGCCCACGTGGGGGCCCGACTCCGGGCCACCCAGGAACGGCTCGACCGCGCCACCCAGACCATTGCCACCACCGAGGCGGCAGCGCTCACGCTCCTCGGGGAAATTGCCCAACTCGACCAGGAGAGCACCACGGTAGCGGCCCAGCAGGCCGAATGGCGGGAGCTTCGCCGGGAGCGATCCGGGGAACTCGAAGTGACCGAACGCGCCTCGGCCGAGTCCGAGGCCGCCCTGGCCACTATGGCGGCCGCATTGCTGGACGCCGAGCGAACGGTACAGGAGCTTCGGGCTGAAGTGGAGCAGTCCACCGAGGAGGATCACCGCCTCGAAGTGGAGCTGACCGAAGTGGCCGGGCTGCGCCGCTCGATCGTTGATCGCATCGAAGCCGAGTGGAAGCAGCCCTTCGATCAGCTGATGGCGGCTGCCCAGCCGCTCGAACTGGACCGCGAGTCACTGGAAGTCGAAGCGGCGCGCATCGTGGAATCGCTGGAGGCCATCGGACCGGTCAACCCGCTGGCCGTCGAAGAGCACGCCGAAGAATCCAAGCGCTTCGAGTTTCTTACTTCGCAACGAGACGATCTGGTGGCGGCGCGGCAGTCACTGCTCCAGGCCATCAAGGAAATTGATGGCACCGCGCGGTTGATGTTCCAGGAAACCTTCACCGCAGTGCAGGACAACTTCAAGCACGTCTTCCAGACCCTGTTCGGGGGTGGCGAATGCGAGCTCCGCCTGGCCAATCCCGATGACCCGCTCGAAAGTGAAATTGACATCCACGCCGCCCCGCGGGGCAAACGCACCCAGCGCATTCACCTGCTCTCGTCGGGGGAACGCACCTTGGTCGCGGTGTCGCTGCTCTTCAGCATATACCTCACCAAGCCGAGTCCCTTCTGCCTGATGGACGAGGTGGACGCGCCCCTGGACGATGCCAACGTCGGGCGCTTCACCACGCTGCTCGAGGAATTCAAGAAGAGCACCCAGTTCCTGGTAATTACTCACAATCCGCGCACCATGCAATCCGCCGACGCGGTCTACGGCGTCACCATGCAGGAGCCCGGGGTGTCCAGCATCGTGGGCGTCCGCCTGGCAGAGAAGGTATAGCTGCCGGCGATCGCGCCATGCTCATCATCCTGAAGCCCAAAGCCTCCGACGCCGACTCTCGTCGTGTCGTCATGCTGATTGAATCGCTGGGCTATCAGGCACAGCCGATCCCCAATCTGCAGCGCAACGCCATCGCCGTGCTCGGCAACGACGGGAAAATCGACGGGGCGCGTTTCGCTGCCCTTCCCGGCGTTGACGAAGTCGTAGCCCTCTCCCGCCCCTGGCGCATGGTGGCGCGCGAATGGCGCACCGAACCGACCGTCATCGCACTGCCCGGCGGCATCAGCATCGGCGCCGGGTCGGTGCCGGTCATTGCGGGGCCCTGCTCGGTCGAGAGCGAATCCCAGATTTTCGCCACCGCCCGGGCGGTCAAGCAGGCCGGTGCAGTGGCCCTCCGCGCCGGCGCATTCAAACCCCGGACCTCACCCTACGCGTTTCAGGGCCTTGGCCTGCCCGGGCTCGCGCTGCTCAGTGCGGTGCGCCAGGAAACCGGATTGCTCATCGTGACCGAGGCCATGGATGAGGAAGGGCTCGATCGGGTGGCCGAAGTGGCCGACGTGATCCAGATCGGGGCCCGGAACATGCAAAACTTCTCGCTGCTGAAGCGTGCCGGACGGTCCGGCAAGCCGGTGCTGATCAAGCGGGGAGCTGCCGCATCCCTGACCGATCTGCTGTTGAGCGCCGAGTATGTGTTGACGGAGGGAAACCCCAACGTCATCCTCTGTGAGCGCGGCGTTCGCGGAACCGACTCCGCCACCCGAAACCTCTTTGACGTGAACGCCATTCCCACAGTGAAGGCACTCTCCCATCTGCCCATCATCGCCGATCCCAGCCATGGCACCGGACGGCGGGGCTTGGTACCGGCCATTGCCCGGGCGGCGGTTGCGGCCGGCGCCGACGGGCTGCTGATCGAGGTGCACGTCAACCCCGATGAAGCCCTCTCCGACGGCGCCCAGAGCCTCTACCCCGAACAGTTCGCGTTGTTGATGGGAGAATTGCGAGCCATCGCGGCCGCGATCGGCAGGACCATCGGGTGAAGTTCCTCCTCCCAACGCTGCTGGCCGCCGCGGTCGCGAACGGACAGCCAGACGCCCAGGCCGACCCTCTTGCCATCGTGCGCCGGGCCGGAAACGTCTACCGCAGCATGACCAGTCTTCAGGCCGATTTCATCCAGATCATCGAGGATTCCCGGATGGGCGACAGCCTGAAGAGCGCGGGAAAGCTGTACCAGGCCGGGCAGAACGGCTTTGCCATGCGTTTTACCGATCCGCCTGACGATGCCATCATCCTGGACGGCCGGTATGCCTGGTTCTACAACCCCAGCACCGCACCGGGACAAGTGATTCGGACCTCGGTGGAAAGCGATCCGGTGTATGGAGTGAATTTGCTGGGGAGAATTCTCGACCGGCCGGCCGAACGCTACCACTCGACCTGGATCCGCGGCGACACCATCGGAGGCCGAAGGGTGGACGTCGTCGCCCTGGTGCCGCGCGCCGCCAATGTAAACTTTTCCCGCGCGGTGCTGTGGATCGACACCCAGGATGCCCTGCCCCGCCGAATCGAATTGGAGGAATCCCCCGGCACTCGGCGGGTGCTCATCCTCTCCCGCATCCGACCCAACGCCACAATTCCGCGCGAACTCTTCGAGTTCAAGGTACCGAAGGGCGTCCGCATCGTCGACCAGTAGCCGCTACAGCCCCGCCGCTTTCAGCAACAGCATCTGGTGAATCCGGATTTCCAGCCTTCCGGTGCTTTCGCACGGCATCGGCTGACTCGCCGAACCTGAGGTGCTCACCGCGCCGGCCAGGAACACCGTGCGCACCACCGATTTCTCCACAGTTATCGGCTGAATCGTCGCGGTGATGAGCATGTACACCCGGTACGAATCCGCGTTCGGTCCGGTGGCTCCGTCGCCGCAACCGAGCCAGGTGGAAATCTGCCGGCCGGCAAACGTCGCCTGTTTATGAAAGGATGGACTCCTGGCCGTGAAATCGGCCGTATCATCAACCTCGATCGGAATCTTGAGATCCTGCAGGACTGCCCGAAGTGCCCGATAGACCAGCGGCGCCGAAAAGGGTACCGGGTATGGCGTTCCCATGGTGTCGGTCACCACCTGCGTCATCTCGCCCGGAATGACGATCACCGTCCGAGGTCGTTGCGCAGCGAGCGGAGGCAGCAGCAGCAGTGGGAGCAGTACGTGGAGCAACGGTCGCATCGGGGGTCCCCCCGGAAAGAGCAACCTCAGTGATTCGTCACCAGCGCCAGAACAGCGCGGGTGGTCGCGGCCTTCCGCAGGAGGCTCTGCGCCTCTGCCAGGATGAGGTCCACCGCCCCGGTGTCGGCAACCAGACGATCCGGCACGATTCCCCCACCGGCCAAAAGCGTTCGGCCGCCTTGGCTCTTGGTTTTCGGCCGAGGCAGTGAATCCCCATCGGCGGAGCGCGGCGGTCGCTGAATCTGCCGCCCACTGGGAGTGATCCAGAGCGCCGTGGTGAGCCGGAGCGAGGCCCCGCCGCCCAGCGCAAAGGTGCTCTGAGTGACGCCCCGCCCGAAGCTGATCGCACCCAGAACCGCCGCCCGGTCGTTGTCCTGCAGCGCGCCAGCCACCACTTCCGCTGCGCCCGCCGTTCCGGCGTTCACCAGCACTGCCACCGGAATCGAATCAAAGGGTGACGCGGTGCTGTCCGAAAAGCTGGTCGAGCCGCTGGCCGTTCGGCCCCGGCTCATTGCAATGGTCCGCCCACCGTCGAGAAAGAGATCGGCCAACGCCACGCCGTCCGACAGCCCACCGCCCACCGCCCCCCGCAGGTCGAGCACCAGGGAGCGGATGCCCCCAGCGCGGAGAGCCACAATGCCGGCCCGGACGATGTCGGACAGACCAGTCGGAAATCGCCGAATGACCACTCGGCCGACCCCGTCGGTGATCGCAAAGCTCTCCATTGCCGGGACCTTCGGCACCTCGGCCCGGACCAGGGTGAGGGAAATCGCGGCGCGCACCCCATCGCGCCGAACCCGAAGCGTAACCCGCGACCCCGCTGCGCCATCCAGCAGGCGCTGGACCCGGTCCAAATCGGTAGCGTCCAGCAATGCGCTGTCCACCGCCACCAACATGTCCCCGCTCCGCACCCCTGCCGCTTCGCCGGCGGAACCAGCCACGGCGGCCACCACGATCACCAGCCCG
>JANNSC010000069.1:0-3126 GCA_031402135.1 Gemmatimonadales bacterium
GTGGCGGCGCTCTAGGCCGAGTGATTCAACGGACCGTGTCCCTGGCCCAGCCCCGGGGCGGTGGCGATGGCGCGGTGGACATAGTCGAGCGCGTCGGACACCGCGGTGGCGAGCGCATCGGGGGGTACCCGGCGCCCAGCGGTCCACCCGCCGATTCGCATGGCGAGCCCCGCCGCCACCGCCGCCGAGAGGGTGCAGCCGGTACCGTGGGTCGAGGTGGTTTTGAGGCGGGGATGGGAAAAGCGCTGGGTGCCGCCCGCGGTTACCAGGATATCGACCACCTCGCTCCCCGGGATGTGGCCCCCCTTCATGAGGGCGGCAGCGGCCCCGAGTTCGAGCAACTTCTGACCGGCGCGTTCCATCGCGGACAAATCGGACACCGGGAAGCCGACCAGAATGGCGGCCTCGTCGAGATTGGGCGTGACCAGGGTGGCAAGGGGGATAAGTCGAGTCCGGATTTCGGACTCGGCGTCGGGATCGAGCAGACGGGCTCCCGAGGTCGAGACCATCACCGGATCGAGGATGTAGGGCACGAAGCGATGCTGGGGTAACACGGCGGCCACGGCGCGAACGATCGGCGCAGTGCCCAGCATGCCGCTCTTGATTGCCGCCGGGGCGAGGTCCGCGGCGAGCGCGGCGAGTTGGGCTTCGACGATCTCGACGGGAATCGGGTGGACCGCGGTTACGCTAAGGGTGTTTTGCGCTGTGATGGCGGTGACCACCGAGGTTCCGAAGACTCCGAAACGCTGGAAGGTTTTCAGGTCGGCCTGGATGCCGGCGCCACCGCCGGAATCGGACCCTGCAATCGTGAGGGCGATCTGCATCAATGAGTCACTCGCTGCATACCTTGGTGCGGGATCTCCGGCTCCGCCGGGGGCGGGAACGTCGCGGCCTGGCGCTTGCCGAGGGAGTGCGGCTGGTCGAGGAGGCGCTCGCGACCGGCGTGGCGATTCGCCACATCCTGGCCAGCCCGACTCTGGAAGCTACTCCGCGGGGCGTCCGGCTCAAAGCCTCCATCGAAGCCGCGGGGCACAGCGTCGAAGTGGTTGAGGAAACCGAGTTTGCCGGACTCGCGGCAACCGACCACCCCCAAGGCGTCCTGGCGGTGGTCGAGCCGCGCCGCTGGACGCTCCAGGATGTTCGGGTATCCCCGCAGGCGCCGGTGCTGGTACTGGACGGGGTACAGGATCCCGGGAATGTCGGCACCATGGTGCGCACTGCGTACGCCCTCGGCGCCGCCGGCGTCGTGGCGTTGCCGGGAACCGCCGAGTTCACCAATCCCAAGACCCTTCGCGCCAGCATGGGTGCGTTGTTCCGGCTCCCCTGCGTGAGCCTCGACGAGGCGGCACTTCGGGGATGGGCCGGGGCCGGGGGGGTCCGGGTGATGATCGCTGCAGCTGGTGGGACAGCGCCGGCGGCGGAGCGTGGCACGCCGCTCGCTCTGATTGTCGGCAATGAGGGAGCGGGAACCCGTCCCTCACTCGACGCCTGGGTCGATGGAACGATGGGCATCCCGCTCCGGGAAGGCGCCGAATCACTGAACGTCGCGGTGGCAGCCGGAATCCTCCTGTTTGAGATCACCCGAGGTAGCGCATGAGTGAATCGCTGCTGACCGGAATCATCGGAGGGCTCTTTGGGGCGTTGATCGGAAGTTTCCTCAATGTCTGCATTCTCCGGCTTCCCGCCGAGCAATCGATTGTTTCGCCACCCTCGCGCTGCCCCAAATGCGGCAAGCCGGTGGAGTGGCGCGACAACATCCCGATGCTGAGTTGGCTCCTCCTGGGCGGAAAATGCCGAGGCTGTCGGGAGCCGATCAGCATGCTGTATCCGCTGGTCGAATTCGCCGTGGCGGTGCTGTGGGCCTGGATGGCGTATCACCACGGATTGACCCTCGATGCATCGAAGGGTGCCCTCTTTGGGACGCTGCTCATCGGCATCGCCCTCACCGACGCGCGCGAATACATCATCCCCAACGAGTTCACCTGGGGCGGGCTGATCATCGGCCTGTTGCTGAGCGCCGCAGGCGGGCTCGATTCGGTGATTGCCGCCGGCATCGGGGCGGTGGTTGGATTCGGTCTGCTCTGGCTGGTCGGCGTGGTGGGAACCTGGGCGTTCAAGGAAGAGGCGATGGGCGGCGGCGACATCAAGATGATGGCAATGGTCGGGGCCTTCGTCGGCTGGCAGGGTGTGCTGCTGACCATTTTCCTCGGCGCGCTGGCCGGGACGCTGATCTTCCTGCCGCTGACGCTGCTGGGCCGGAAGAAGCTGGTACCGTTCGGGGTCTTTCTGGCCCTGGGTGCCGCGGCAACCTACATCGTGGGCCCAGCCATTATCGAATGGTATCGGCACTACCTCGGGGTTTCCTGATGGTCCGGGGTACCAGCGTCGCTCTAGCCTGCCTGCTCGGCTGCCGAGGCGCCCCGCCGCAGGATCCCAAGGATTTCAACCTTGCCGCTATGGTGGACAGCCTTCGACCCACCGTCGAACGGGCGACCGGGCTCCCGTTTCGAGGCCCCACCCGTTCGGCGCTCAAGAGCCGGGACGAGGTGCGGGAGTACCTCCTCACCAAACTGAGGCAGGAATTTCCGGCGGAACGCCAGGAGGGCGTCGAGGCGGTCTATCGTCTGCTGGGACTCCTTCCCGACAGTGTGAATCTCAAGAGCCTCCTCCTGGAGCTCTACAGCGAACAGGTCGCGGGTTACTACGATCCCGAAACCAGCACGCTCTATGGGGTGAGCGGCGCCGATCCGGCGGCGCTGCGTTTTGTACTGGCTCATGAGCTGGTGCATGCGCTGCAGCACCAGTATCTGCCGCTCGATTCGATCATGAAGCTGCGGAGTGACGCCGATCAGCAGGCGGCGGCCCAGGCGGTACTGGAGGGCCAGGCGATGATCGCCTCGATTCTGGTGTTTGCGCCGGACCGGAGCGTCCTCGACCAGCCGGGGTTTTGGGAAATGGCCCGGGAACAGGTGCGGGCCCAGTCCTCCTCGATGAAGGTGTTCGCTACGGCGCCGCTGGCGCTGCGGGAAGGGCTGATATTTCCGTATCTCGACGGGTCCGAGTTCATGCGCTGGTGGGATTCCGGACATCCTGGGCATCCGCTGCCGACGCTGGCCGAGTTGCCCC
>JANNSC010000070.1:0-11158 GCA_031402135.1 Gemmatimonadales bacterium
CGTCCGTCCGCCGATATAGCCTTCCCGACGGAGTACCCGGGTCCACCCGGAGGCTTCCAGGAGCCCCTCCTCAACAACGTGGTCGGTCCAGCACTCAAACAGATGGGCGCCTTGCTCTAGGGCGCGCTCCTCAAACGCTGCCAGCAGTCTGTGCGCGTGCCCCTGGCGACGTTCACGGTGAAGGACACCGACCTCGATGACCTGGGCTACCCCTCCGCGAAGGGTCCAGCGCAGGCCGCCGATCCAGTCGCCGATCTCGTCGGTGAGCACCAGGTGACGCTCGGAGATTGAGTCATCCCGATAAATGGCATCGTCGCGCTCGGCGAGGTCGCCAAGCCAGGCAGCGAACTCTTCGCCTTCGTCCATTTCCCGGATGGTGAGCTGCCGGTCGCCTTGTACCATGACCCCCTCGAGTCGAGAGTATCCGGCAGGTGGAATACGCATGGGCTATGCCGCTACCGGGTGCGGCATTGGCGCGACGCGGGAGGCCGGTTCCCGCAGGCGATCGACTCGTTCATCCCGGACGCAAGCGGCCCGCAGGCAGTGGTTTGGGCGCTCTGAGCGGCCTCTGCTTGGTCTGCTGCGGTGGCAGTGGCGCAATTCCGGCCACTGCCGAATTCGACACAGACCTCGCACTCGACTTTCTGAGCGGAGACGGTGGTCCAGAGAAGGAAGGCAATGAAGGAGAGTATTCCCAGAATTGCGAGGAATCGGTTGCGAGCGTTTGCCATTGGTTGGGATCGCTCTCCTGGTCGTGATGGTTGAGCGTGCGCTCAGCTGCAGGGGCTTTGGCCCAGTGGGGAGATCCCCGGAGTGGCGTCGGGACGAACCCCATCATGGACTGGAAGGACGGCTACTCTCCAGCCGCTCTTGAATTGGACGGTGAGTCGGTGTCCGAGGGGATCGGCATTGACGGCTTCGATGTCGGGGAACCGCTCCGCGAAGCAGCTGGCGCGTTCGGTTTGCTGGCTGGAGCCGGCGGAATCGGCAGTTCCCTTCCACTCAGCGAGCGCCCTCCCAATGGCCACAACCTCTGCCTGCTCCCGGCCGTAGCGGGCAAACTGTGCAGCCGGAACCAATCCATCCTGGGCGACGACGGGGCTGTAGCCATCGTAGGGGCGGCACGCCAGCAGAGCGAACGCCGCGAGGGCGGCTGGGGCAATACCACGCATACCGTGCCTCATCGAAAACGGGTGGAGAAGGGACGTAAAATATACTCGTCCCAAGTATCTTCGGGGGACGATGGTGACAGTCCCTCATGCCTGAATGGCTTCCAGTCAATCTGCTCCGCCACCCCGCCCAACTGGGGGTGCTGCAGTGAGGTGGCTGTGCTTCCTTGTCGGGTTGCTGCTGCCCCGACCGGTTCCCGCGCAGACGCCGGTCGGCCCTCTGGTTGTCTTCAACGCCGGCAGTCTGGCGTACCCGTTTCGGGAATTGCTCAGGGCCTTCGGGCGGATTCATCCTGACATTCGTCCGATGCAGGAGAGTTCGGGGAGTCTCGAAGCGGCCCGGAAGCTGACCGAGCTGGGAAAAATTCCCGATGTGATTGCGGTGGCGGATCACCAGGTGATCGCAAAGCTGCTCATGCCGCAGTACGCGACCTGGTACATCACCTTTGCCTCGAATGCGATGGTGCTGGCATTTACCGACCGTTCGGTTGCCGCAGCGGAGATCAACGGACAGAATTGGTGGCGGATTCTGTTGCGACCGGGCGTTCGGTGGGGAAGTTCGGACCCGAGGCTCGATCCCAACGGGTATCGCGCTCTCATGGTGTTTCAGCTGGCCGAGGTGCTTTACCGGGAGCCGGGTTTGGCGGCACGGTTACGTGGAGCTCTGCAACCGAGGTACGTGCGGCCCAATGAAGCGCAGCTCACCGGGCTCCTGCAGGCGGGTGAGCTCGACTACGCCTGGTCGTACCAGTCGCTGGCCCACACCGCCGGCC
Organism: Gemmatimonadales bacterium; assembly: GCA_031402135.1. GTDB lineage: Bacteria > Gemmatimonadota > Gemmatimonadetes > Gemmatimonadales > GWC2-71-9 > JABFSM01. The sequence continues at coordinate 1,943 of JANNSC010000070.1, forward strand.
TCCGGTGGGTCGAGCTGCCTCCGGAGGTAGACCTGAGCGACGCGGCGCGGGCGGCTGATTATTCCCGGGCAGAGGTGGCACTACCGGCGTCGCGTCCAGGCGCTCTGGATTCGATCCGGTTCCAGGGCGAACCGATCGTCTACGCCCTCGCCATTCCTCACGGGGCCCCGCATCCGCAAGCGGCCCGGGGCCTTCGTACGATTTGTTCTCTCGGGCGCCGGCCAGGAGATTCTGACATCGGCGGGATTTCGTCTGCTGGCCAAGCCCGGCGTGACCGGGAGCGGTGCGGCGGCGGGGTTGTTGCCGTGAGGGGAACTGCGTAGCTATCAGCCATGAAAATGCACCCCGTTGTGTCCATCCTCTCCTTCATGACACCGAGCGTCTTATGAATGGCACTTCCAATACCCCCGCACCCCGCAACGAACCCATCCTCAGCTACGGGCCGGGGAGTTCCGAGAAGGCGGTACTCAAGGCAGAAATCAAGCGGATGGGTGGCGTGGTGACCGACATCCCGGTCATCGTGAACGGCCTGGACCTTCGCACCGGAAAAACAGCAAGGGTTGTTTCACCCCACCGGCACAGTCACCACCTGGCCAACACCCATCAGGCCGACAGTCGAGCGCTGGCATCGGCAATCGCCGCGGCAAAGCGGGCCCAGCGGGAGTGGGCCAGTTGGCGTTTCGAGGACCGGGCGGCGGTGTTTCTCAAAGCGGCCGATTTGCTGGCCGGTCCTTGGCGGCAGGTTCTCAACGCCGCGACGATGCTGGGGCAAAGTAAAACTGTGTTTCAGGCGGAAGTCGACAGTGCCTGCGAGATCATCGACTTCTTCCGCTTCAATGTTCATTTTGCCGAGCGGCTTTACGCCGAACAGCCAATCAACGCGCCGGGCATGTGGAACCGGATCGATCACCGGCCGCTGGAAGGTTTCGTCTACGCGGTGACGCCGTTCAACTTCACGGCCATCGGGGCAAATCTTCCGGCCGCGCCGGCGTTGATGGGAAACACCGTGGTGTGGAAGCCCGCTGCCACCGCCGCACTCAGCAATTACTTCGTCATGCGGCTGCTGCAGGAAGCGGGGTTGCCGCCCGGGGTGATCAATTTCGTGCCGGGAGACTCCCGCCAGGTCACCGAGCGGGTGCTGGCGGATCGGAGTCTCGCAGGAATTCACTTTACCGGGTCCACCGGTGTGTTCCAATCGCTCTGGAAGGGCGTCGCCGCGCGGTTGGAACAATACGCCGCGTATCCTCGCATTGTCGGTGAGACGGGGGGCAAGGACTTCATTGTCGCCCACCCGAGTGCGGATGCCGATGCCGTCGCGGTGGCGATGGTGCGGGGTGGGTTTGAATATCAGGGACAAAAATGCAGCGCTGCCAGTCGGGCCTACCTCCCGCAGAGTCTGTGGCCTCGGGTCAAACAGCGCGCCCTGGAAATGATCGCCGACATCAAGATGGGCGACGTCGCGGACTTCCGGAATTTCATGGGTGCGGTGATCGACGCGAAGTCCTTTGCCAAGCTGAAGGGATACCTGGACCGCGCCCGAAAGGACCGGGGCGTGACCATCCTGGCAGGGGGCGGCGCCGAGGACAAGCGGGGCTGGTTCATCGAGCCGACACTGCTGCAGGTGAAGGACCCGCTCTACGTCACGATGTGCGAGGAGCTCTTCGGCCCGGTCCTGACCACCTACGTCTATCCGGACAAGGCATGGAAGGCCACCCTTGGCGTGGTCAACTCGACCAGCCCGTATGCCCTCACCGGATCGGTATTCGCGCAGGAGCGGAAGGCGCTCATCGAGGCGGGTGAGGCGCTTCGGCAAGCGGCCGGCAATTTTTACCTCAACGACAAGCCGACCGGGGCGACGGTGGGGCAACAGCCATTCGGTGGTGCCCGGGCCAGCGGCACCAACGATAAGGCGGGCTCGATTCTCAATCTTTCGCGCTGGGTGTCGCCCCGGACGATCAAGGAAACGTTCGTGCCCCCGCATGATTACCGGTATCCGTTCATGGCTGCCGAATGAGCTCAGGCTGGAAGCACGATCCACGATGCAGCAGGACTCGGTTTCCGGGCGCCGCCTTGGCACCGAGAGATCGCTTGAAGGGTCTTGCCCCAAGCGTATTGGCTTCATATGTTTACATAACCCTAGCGGGAGGCCCACCGGATGTCGGATGCCTTTCTCAGCTCCGACGACTTCGATGAACAGGCCCACCAACTCTATAACCAAGGACGGTTCGACGAAGCACTGGAAACCCTGAAGGACGGCCTCGCCCTCTACCCCAATGCGGTCGAACTCCATATCGGGATGGGCTACGCCTACCTCGCCCGCGAAGAATTCGCCTGGTCGCGCCGGGCCTTCGAACAGGCGCTCTCACTCGATCTTGATCACGAAGATGCGCTCGCCGGCATGGGCGAGGCGCTCCTCGCGGTCGGCGATGAGCCGGGCGCAGTCCGGAGCTTCGAGCGCCTCCTTGCCCTGGGATTTCAAGAAGACCATGAGATGATGCTGCAGGCGGGCCGCGCGCTATTCCGGAGCGGGCTCCTTGCCCAGGCATACAAGTACTTCGACCTGGCGCACGGCGCCGAGTCCGGATGCGCTGAGGCGGCGGCGTGCCTCGGCTACGTCGCCCACCGTCTGGGACGCGACGGGTCGGCGTTTTTCTGGCTCAAGCGCACCCTGGCGATCGAATCGGGGTACGCCGAGGCTCGCATCTACCTGGCCAACATGCTGTATGACCGGGGGGAGAGCGGCGCGGCGCTGGCCCATCTCGAGAAGACCAACCCGCAGGACCACTTCGACGAACTCGGTCTCTGGCGGACCATCGAACTCAAGAAGACGCTGTACCGGCTGGCCGACGACGATCTGGAGCTGTCGCCCTGGCTGGGCCGGCTCACCGAGTTGATTCCCGATCCCGACCCAACCGAAGATCTGCTCGCCGAGATCGAGGCGCAGCAGCCAGACGGAAGCATTCGCGACCCGAATCAGCTGGAGCTGTTCGGGGCGCTGGTTGCGGATCTTCCAGGGATGCAGCGCAAGCACGGGCGCGGCGACGCCCATCAGGTTACCACCCTCGAAGGCTCCACCCTTCGGGGGACGTGGGACGAAATCCTCCTGCAGCTCAAGGCGGTGGAACAGGACGGACCCCAGCTCTCACTGTCCGAATTCATGGTGGGTCTGGCACGGCGGGGCCGGGAAGAAACCGGCGTGATCATTCCACTGACCGATGCGGAGGCCTTCATCCGAGGGAGTGCCGAGGCGGGGGCGTTGCGGATCGTGCAGTGATCGCAATCAACTGGGTGTCCGAGGTCTTTGGCAACCGTACCACGGGGTGTGGCGGGCAGGCGTGAACCACCGGTGGACCGAAGGGGTTCGGCGGGAGGTGTTGCCGAACGGCCTCACGCTCCTGGTGCAACGCGATGGGACCGCGCCGGCCGTCGCGGTGGTGTGCTATGTGCGGGCCGGCTTCTTCGATGAGCCCGACCGCCTGGCCGGGGTGAGTCATGTGCTTGAACACATGCTATTCAAGGGCACTCCGACTCGCGGTGTAGGAGCCATTGCCCGAGAAACAAAAGCCGCCGGCGGGTATCTGAACGCCGGCACCGGCTACGACCACACCAGCTACTACACCGTGCTTCCGGCGGCGGCACTTCCGGTGGCGCTGGATCTGCAGTCGGATGCACTGCGCCGAAGCCTGCTGGATCCTGAGGAACTCCGTCGGGAACTCCGGGTGATCATCGAGGAGGCCAAGCGCAAACTCGACAACCCCTCCGCGGTCACCGCGGAAACACTGCACGCCGTCCTGTTCGACCACCATCGAATCCGCCGCTGGCGCATTGGAACCGAGGCGCAACTCGCCGGGCTCTCTTCCGCCGATGTCCAGGGGTACTATCGCAGCCGATACGTTCCGGGCCGGACCATAGTGGCGATGGCCGGCGATCTCGATCCGGAAGAGGCCCTCGAAATAGCCCGGGAGTCTTTCGGGAGCTGGCCTGCTGCAGAGGCCGCGGTGGACCGCTCTCCCGACGAACCTCCGCTGCGTGAGATCCGGACCCGAACCCTGCGAGGCGATGTCCGGCGTGCCGAACTCGCCCTCGGCTGGCGCAGTGTACCGGCGACTCACCCCGATGCGCCGGCGCTGGATGTTGCGGCAGCGTTGCTCGGGGCCGGTCGAGCCAGCTGGCTCTATCGCGCGCTGCGGGAGCCCGGCGTGGTCACATCGGTCGGTGCCCACCACTACTCCCCGACCGAGGTCGGGGTGTTTTCGATCGGGGCGGACCTGGTCCCGGCCCGGCTCAATGAGGCGCTCGAGGGGGCGGCCGGTTGCATAACCCGGCTTCGGCTCGCCGGGCCGAGCCAGGACGACCTGGCGCGGGTCCGCCGGCTGTTGCGGGCCCGTTGGGCTCGGCGATTGGAGAGTGTCGAGGGAAAGGCGGCTGCCCTGGCGGCGGCGGAGGCGCAGGGCGGAGTGCACCTGCTCGACGAGGAGTACGACCGACTCCTTGCCGTGGGAGCGGACCAGGTCCGACAGGTGGCCGCCGACTGGTTGGCTCCGGACGCGGTTCGGGCGGTGCTCTACCTGCCGACCGACGCAGCGGAGGAACTCGACGCTGCCACGGTGCGCCGGGCCTTCGCGAAGACCACCTGGCCCGGGGCGAGTGGGTCGGAACCGCCCGACGTGCCGCTCCCCGCAGCCACCCCGATTCGCGGCACCACGGCGTCCGGTGTGCTGCACATCCCGCTGCCTGGCGCCGACCTGTTGATCGGCCGCAAACCGGGCGTCCCGCTGGTGTCCCTTGGTGTCTACCGGCGGCGCACCGTGCCCGACGTTCTCACGACCGCCGGCCTGGGTGCGCTGGCGGTGCGCACCGCGGTCCGGGGCGCCGGGGATTTCTCAGCGGGCGACCTGGCCCTCGCCTTCGAGGGGCTGGGAGGCGGGCTGGCACCGCAGGTGGCGGCAGACTGGTTTGGATTCGGCACCTCAGTGCTCTCGGATCATGCCGGGGAGGCCGCCGCGCTGCTCGATCTGGTACTCACCTCCCCGCGGTTTGACCCTGAGGAAGTGGAGCGGGAGCAGGGCACCCTTGCCGAAGAGGCTTCCCAGGCCGCCGACGACATGGTGCGGTACCCCATGCAGCTGGCGTTCCGGGCTGGTTTCGGTGATGCAGGCTATGGGCTTCCCGTCCACGGCCTGGCCGACATCATCCCAACGTTCACCCCGGGGATGGCGCGGGCGTGGCACGCCTGCGAGATGGCCACCGGGCGGACCACGATCGTGGCGGTCGGTGATCTCCACCCCGAGCGATTCGGTGAACAGCTGGCAGGGATTTTCGGCCGGGCGAGCGCTCGAGAGATTTACCGCGGATCGCGCTTCGATCCCGCTGCCCTGGTGAGGCCCCGTCCCGCCCGCACGGTAGAGAAACGGACCAAACGCCAGACCGCCATCGCGATGCTGTACCCAGGGCCGTCCCGTTCCGATCCAGCGCGATACACCGCCGAGGTGTGGGCCGCCATCGCCAGCGGGATGGGTGGGCGGCTCTTCAGCGCGCTCCGGGACCGCCGCTCGCTGGCCTACTCGGTCATGGCGTCTTCGTGGCAGCGAGTTGGAGCGGGGGCGCTGCTGCTGTACATCGCCACCTCACCGGAGCGAGAGGATGAGGCCCGGGGTGCCCTGCTCGAGGAGCTGGCGCGATTTCGAACCGAGGTGCCCGAGGCAAACGAACTGGGCCGCGCCGTCAACTATCTCGCCGGGCAGGCCCAAGTCCAGCGGCAGACGGCGGGGGCTCTCGCCGGGGAGATTGCGGACGCCTGGCTGCTCGGCTGGGGACTCGAGGAATTGGCCGACCCCACCGCAGGATTCCGCCGAGTCACCGCCGCGGAGGTAGGTGAGCTGGCGGAAAGGCACCTCGATCCGGAGTGGCTGGTCGAGGGAGTGGTGCGGGGAGCGCCGGCGGCATAGCGGGGAGAGGGCCCGCGGGCACCTTGGTATCTTCCGGGACGCATCCAGGTCAGGGAGGGCCAGCGTGGTCGAGCACGGCGGCGTGGTAGAAGAGCGGGTAGCCAGGGCGTGGTGGTCGCCTGCCGACACGCTTACGCTGGTGCGGCTCCCTCTGGCAATCGCCTTCGTGGTGGTGCCGGACGCGGGCTGGCGCATTGCGATTCTTGGCATCGCCGCGGCGAGCGACCTCGGCGACGGGTTGGTGGCTCGCCGCTTCGGAGGGTCCCGGCTGGGGGCCTTTCTCGACCCGGTGGTCGACAAATTGTTTGCCGCCTGTGCCTTTGGAGTGGTGCTGGTATCCGGCGCCCTGGCGCCGCTCGAAGTGGTGGGGGTGCTTACCCGAGACATCGCGGCCCTGGTCGCGTTCCTGGCAACGGTAGCTCTCCGGCGGCCCGCGGCGATTCCGGCCCGGCTTGGGGGCAAGGCGGTGACCATCGGTCAGTTCTTGACCGTGGTTGCGTTCCTGGGCGAATCCACCCTGTTGCGGCCGTTGGCGTGGGCGACCTCAGCGATGGCACTCTACGCAATCTGGGACTACCAGCGAGTGGCGCCCCGGGACAAGCGGGCGCTGGGAGAATGAGCCGATGACCGACGACAATTTGCGCAACGCAAGCGTTCAGTGGGAAGGCGGGATGCGGTTCCGGGGCGGAGTGCCCGGGGGTCCCACGTTGCTTATCGATGCCGATGGCGCGCAGTCCCCCGGGCCGATGGTCTCGCTGCTCATAGCAGCGGCAGCGTGCAGCGGTGCCGACGCCGTCAGCATTCTGCAAAAGATGCAGGTCACCCTTCAGGAATTTGGGGCTGAAGTCAGCGGTCGCCGAGCGCCGGACCACCCCCGGCGCTTCCTCACCGTCCATTTTCGCTATCGCCTGAGGGGTGAAGGGCTGGACGAGGCCAAGGCCCGGCGCGCGATCGACCTTTCCCACCAGAAGTACTGCTCGGTGCTCCACTCGCTGAATTCCGACATCGCCATCACCTACGACCTCGATCTCGGGTGAGCGGCAGGGGCAGCTGGACGCCCGCGCTGACGCTGCTGCTACTCGCTCCGGGGCCACTCCTGGCCCAGGCGGGGGGTTCGATCATCGAATGGGGTGCTCACGCGACGGTGCTGGGGGTCAGTGGGAGGCCGGTTGGGGTGTTGGGCGGACCAAGGCTTGCCGTGAGGACGCTTGGCAGTGCCCGGCTCGCCTTGTCGGCGGGCGTTGGGTTCCGAGGTGACCAACTCAGCGGCCGGGGCGAGGTTGCGGTCGAATACCTCCTTTCGCCGCGCGCGGCCAACCGGCTGGGGGTGTATTTCGGAGGCGGCCTCGCCGGTGTGATCGGTGGAGGAAAGGGGGGGTATATGCTGGTGTACCTCGGGGTGGAGCAGAGTCCGGGGCTGCCGGCTGGCTGGGCGTTTGAGGGGGGCCTGGGAGGCGGGTTTCGGGTCCGTGCCGCCTACCACTGGCGGCAATTTCCCAAGGGCTGGCGAGCCGGGCAATAAAACGGCCGCCCGGTGTCCGGCACCGGGCGGCAGATACTACGGCATCGGGCGGGTCAGGTGGTGGAGGAGCCGGCCACTTCGGGCTTGCCCCTGACGACCGGCTTGCAGAACCGCTCGCCCAACACCCGCACCTGCGCGATGCCTTCCTCGCCCAGATCGGCATATCGTTCGGCGATGTACTGCATGGTGTCGTCCATCCACTCTTTCTGATGCTCCGCCTCGGCTTCCAGCACGCCACAGCGAAGAATGTGGCTGAACAACTCGTCCCGGGCCTGATCCACGACCGATGGGCCCGCCGAGCGTTCGGTCTTCTTTTTGATCGTCATGCACCGTCCTTATGGTGTTGGGAGCCGAAGTCCCGACCTCGGCTAAGCTCTTGCTCACAAACAATATAATCGCTTGTATCGTTTGGGCGCAAAGGGGTCCGGGGTCGGCGCGAGAGCCGGTCGTCCATTACATTTGGCGGCGCCGGATGGCGCGGCAAACCGAGCGCTGGGGCAGCAAGGCAGACAGCATGGCAGATCACGAAGAGGAGTACGGCGAGGCGCGGATCGAGGCGCTTCGGGGAATGCTGCAGAGTCTCGCCCAACGGATCTCTGAACTGGACCGATCGGGCCGGCTTTTTGAGCACGTTCCTGAACTGCTCCAGCGGATGGGCGATCTCCGTTCGGAGCTTTTTCATTATGAGGTGCGTTCGACCTACGACACGCCGGAAGTGGCCGAGCACCGCCGAATTGTGGACGCGGCGCTCGAACTTCCGGAATTCACCAGCCCCGACCCCGAGGACGACCAACCATGGCGGCGCCCGGACCAGGAATGAATCGATTTTACCTTGTGCTCGGCGCGGGGGCGGTGGTGGGCCTCGGCGTGCTCGTTTATCTGGTCAAGGGCCCGAAGAATGTGAGCATCCCGGCCAACGTGGCCGTTCTGGCCGCAGACACTGCCGGGTTTCGGGGCTACTACCTCGGGTCGGACTCGGCCAAGATCGAGATCTCGGAGTACGCCGACTACCAATGCCCGGGATGCCAGCAGTTCGAAAGCATCCAGTTCCCCTCGGTCATGGCCCAGCTGATTCAGACCGGGCAGGTCCGCTGGCGCTACCGGGATTTCCCGCTCGACATGCACCCGCACGCGAGGGTGGCGGCGCATGCAGCGGCGTGTGCCAGTGACCAGGGGAAATACTGGGAGCTCAAGAGTCTCATCTATGAGCACCAGTATGAATGGTCTCCGATGCGCAGCGCCGTTGGAAAATTCGGGGAACTGGCGCGGCAGACTGGCGTCGATGGGGCCAAGTATGACGAGTGCATGCAAAGCGCCAAATATGCCGGGAGAATTCAGGCGAGCCTCGATGAGGGGATAAAGCTGGGGGTGGGTTCGACGCCGACCTTTCTGATCGGTGGCCGGCTCTATCCAGGGGCCATGCCGTCCGACAGTATCAAGGCTCTGGTCCAGGCGCTTCTGGCCGCTCCGGCGCGATGACTGGGGCTCGCCAGGGGATCGCAGGCCTGAGTTTGTTCGGGATGTTCGTGTCCCTTTACCTGTACTTGTACAAAGTCGGAATGATCGGGACCGTGGCTTGCGGCACCGGCGGCTGTGAGACGGTGCAGTTTTCTCCGCAGGCGCGGCTGTTGGGGGTCGAGGTGTCGCTGATCGGTGTGGTTGGCTACGCCGTGCTGCTGGGCCTCGCGCTGCTGGCCCTGCAGCCCCAACACGCAGGCTCCGGGTCCTGGCCGGTCAAGCTGCTGT
>JANNSC010000071.1:0-5715 GCA_031402135.1 Gemmatimonadales bacterium
GTGGAAGACGCGCTCCACGCCACTCGCGCCGCGGTCGAGGAAGGCATCGTTCCAGGCGGCGGTGTCGCGCTGCTGCGCTGCCAGGCCATCCTGGACAAGGTGAAGGGCACCGAGGATGAGAAGATCGGCGCCGAGATCATCCGCCGGGCGCTGGAGGAGCCGATCCGCATGATTGCCCAGAACGCCGGTGTGGAGGGCTCGATCATCGTGGCCAAGGTCAAGGAGTCGAAGGACAAGAACTTCGGCTACAACGCGGCGACCGACGTGTACGAGGACCTGGTCAAGGCCGGCGTCATCGACCCCACCAAGGTCACCCGCACCGCGCTTCAGAATGCGGCGTCCATCGCCGGCCTGCTGTTGACCACCGAGTGCGTGGTGGTGGAGCGGAAGGAAGAGAAGTCTGCGCCGATGGGCGGACCTCCGGGCGGTGGTGGCATGGGGGGGATGTACTAAGCCGCAGGCCGGGCTTGGTGAGGTGAACCGGGGGCAGGGGAGCGATCTCCTGCCCCCGGCCTTTTTCCGCCCCGCGGGCCGGACGCCTTTTCACCGAGAGCGGTCGCGATCGTTCCATGAGGAAGCAACAATGCTGACTGTCTGGATTCTCGAAGTGACGGTGCTGCTGGCGGCGGTCTGGCAGTTCGCCAGGATCGCCGACAAGCCGGCTTTCCGCACCGAAACCGTCTGGAAACCCGGCTGGAAATGGCCTCTGGTCGGATCAGCGGCGATGCTCGGCTCGCTGGGTCTTTGGGCAGCGGTGCGATGGCCCCTGGTCCGGCACATTGGGGTGGTGAGCCTGGCGGCATTCATGATGGCGGCCTGGTGGCGGGCTCGCTCGTCGTACGGGCGCGTCCGCCGGTGGCCGCCGGGTTCCCTTGGCGTCGGCCACTCGCTCGATATCCTCCAAAACCAGCAGTACTACCTGGAGCAGGCCGCCCGCTTCGGTCCGGTATTCAAGACCAGCGAGTTCGGGCGTCCGGTCGTGTGCATCGTCGGACTGGGCCGAGCCCGCGCCATACTGTCGGAGCACAGCGCGGCATTCGCTGGTGCGAAATTCACCAAGCGGTACAACCGCTTCTTCCCGCATGGGGTTCTTCGGTACATGGACCCGGGCACCCACCGGGAGTTCGCTCCCCGGCTCCGTGGCGCCTACGGATCGCTGGAGTTGGAGCGGGCTGAGCCCTTGCTCAGGGCGATCTACCGCTCGAACCTGACCCGGCTGGCCGCCGATTCGGACCTGGTCCAGGGTGGCATCTCCGCGCACCCCTACCTTCAGCGCGCTATGCTCGAGGCCGTTGGGTACCTCTTCTACGGGCTCACGCCGGGGGACGCACTGTTGGACGAGTTGGAGCGCTGCCTCCCGCTCCTTCATGGCCCGGCGCTCGGAAACCGCGGATGGCCGCGAATGACCCGGCAAGGACTGGACGGCGTCACCGCCATCATTGGGAGAGTCCGCTCGGGGTGGTCCGGGGAAGCCGGTGGCGGCTTCCGGTCGGCGCTTCGCTCGATAGCGGATTCCAACCCTGCCGCCATGGACGATTCTACAATCATCGGAAACTTCATCCTGATTTCCCACACTGCCTATGGCGACCTGACCGGGCTCCACATGTGGATCTTCAAGTTTCTGTCCGACCATCCCGCCGTGCTCGACCCCGTCCGCGCCGGCCAGAGCGACATGCAAGTCGGTCCGGGCGCCGTACCGGACGGTGGAACGCGGATCGTCATGGAGACCCTCCGCCTGGAGCAGAGCGAGTTCTTGTTCCGGAGGGTGATTCGCAGGTTCGAGTACGAGGGGATGGCCGTTCCTGCCGGCTGGTCAGTCCGCTTCTGCACCCGAGAGAGCCATCGCGACCCGGCGGTGTTCACCGAGCCGGATCGCTTCGACCCGGACCGGTTCGCCCGCCGCACCTACTCGCGGGACGAGTATGCTCCGTTCGGTGCCGACGGGCATGGATGCATGGGCTCTCACATCGCCCACTTTGTGGGCCGCCGCTTCGTCGAGGAGCTGGCGTTGGGTTTTGACTGGCGGGTCGTGACGGACGGCCTCCCCGAGGCGGGCGGGAACCGGCACCGCGATCACTGGCGCCCCAACTCTCGGCAACGAGTGGTGGTGACTCCGCGGGGCTAGGGATCGGGAGCGAGGAGCTACCGGAGGGACCGTCACCGAGGTGGCAAGCCCCGCCGCCGCGCTGATGCCGCTCCCCCACTCCGCCCGCAGCCGCTCCCCCTCAGCCATAGTCCCAGGCCCCTGGCGGCCCGGTCGGCAGGTGCGGGGACCCTAACAGCGCCCAGCAACCCCGCCCGCTCGCGCCGGGGAGGCGAGTTGACGCTTCCAGAACCGCCCGGGACCTTCGGGGGGGGAGAAGCAAATTCCTATTCTCCGAGCCGGTTTTTCCCTGAGGTCCGGGAGCGGGCGATCCGGATGCTGCGCGATCACGCCCAAGAATACCCCTCGCAATGGGGGGCCATCTCGAACGAACTGATGGCTGGGTCCCAGACGGGCGACCCAACCATCTCGCAGTGCAGCCTAGTCAGCTATGGCGGCTGCGACCGCCTGACTCTGGCCAGCGCTAAGCGGCTGAACCCCAATCGGAAAGTCACCTGTTCACCCAGAGTAATACATGAGTGCGTGCCTGTCTGCGTTGTAGCGGACACTCACTCCGTACTTTGCGGCGAGCCTCACGGCTGCCTTGGTGTCGCCATTAGCCGTGTTCTGGATCAGCGATTCGACCCCTGGCCCGCTCGCCATCGGACCCTTTGGTTGGCAGGGGGGAGATGATGAGAAGGCTGATTGACGCCGCTGCTCCAAGCACTCCGATTTTGAGCCTCATCGTGGATCTCCTTTCGCAGGGTGGTTAGGAACATGGGCCCGCCAGACCGTAATGACCGGCTCGTCATTCAGGTCCTCGTCATACGTGACAATCCGCCCATCCGTCGATATGCTGATTACGACGGCCTTCAGCCTGCTGCTTGCTAGCAATCTGCCGCTTCGGCCGTCGAACACCTCAAGCGGCATGTCCATGTAGTTGCCGAGGCGCCCGATCGGGTTGCGCACGCACGGTGCCCTCTCGGCGTAGTCATTGCTTGGCGTCAAGAATGCTACCCAGACTCTGCCGGCTGCATCGGCTTCAAGGGCCCAGGCCTGCGTGTACAACTTCGCGCGGCAGCCGCCGACACGCTCAGCGTGGTTTTGTGGCTGGTGTAGCGGCCATCTAGTAAACCATGGAGGCTGCCGTTCGATCTGGCGGACGAGTCGCCGATGCGCGTCGAAACATTGAATGACGTACTGGCGATCGAACGGAATCGCCCACCAGCACCCCTGGCTCGGGGAGCTTAGACGACGAAGGGATTCTGTCCAGTTACCAACCTCGAGATGCGGCTGATCCGTACCGAACGATTCGATGATCCGTTGATTGATCGAAAGATGGAGTGCGGAACCGGCCGCTTTTTCGGGGAGAAGGCGGGACGTAAAGAGCAAGGTATCCCCCAGCCATGGCACGGCATCGAACCATTGGAACCCCAAGATCGTTTCTTCTTTCCGCGGTTTTTGCTCACCCGGGGACCACCATGAAACCCGGGCATTGTCCACATCAACGGCCAGCAGCTCGCCCGTAGCCAGGGCGCGAAGGACCCTGACTCCTCGGAATTCGCCGGGACCGGAGCCATCCCTCCCCAACCGACCGAGATATGATCCAGTCTTCAAATCAAAAAGCAGAACCTGGCCGCCGTCGGGGTAGTCGTCGGGCGTGATTGCGAGACGGGAGCCCCAAATGGCCCCCGCCCAAGGCCTCTGAACCTCTGGGCCACGTATTTCCACCTCCTTCACCAACGTCAGCGGTGGAATCGAATCGTAGGTCGCGCGGCTCTGGATTTGCAGCGCGAGAAGGATCAAGAGGATCACCCTGCACCCCTTTGGGTTGGGTGTCTATGTAGCCGCTAGCCGAGATCCTGGTTCTTTTCAACGCTCCAGCATGTGGCGCGCCAAGCACCATGGGGCATGCCGGTTTGTTGAAATACGCTTGGGACGACCGCGATTCCAGACGGAATCGTTGGGGTCGGCCACTAGATATAAGGTTTTCGGCGTCACCACCACACCCCAGGAATTGAGGTGTCATGAGACCGAGCGGCCAAGTTCCAGAATTGACTAGTTGGACTACGAAATAAACCCATTTTGGAGGGCAATCACAATCAACTCAGGCGTGCTGTGCGCGCCAAGTCGCCGACGAGCCATGTCGATATGCTCGTAGATCGTCTCCACCGAGATGTCCATGCTGTGTACCCCAATTCGACGAGGCACTTTGGGAAGGGTAAGTTGACTTCTCAAGGGAGGATCGTTGGATGGAAACGCATCGGCGGGACGACTGGTATCTTGACCGAACCCGGGGGAGCCACTGACAATTCAGGCATCCGGTCAAACCGGGAGTCGTGACGGTGGCAGGGAAACCTGGTGACGACGTCGACCCGGGGACGTTCAGCAGCATTCTCAAACAGGCGGGGCTCAAACGATGAAAGTGCTCGTCATTGTGGCGGAGACAGCCACCGGGTATTCCGCATACGCACCTGATCTTCCTGGGTGCATCGCGAGCGGTGCGAGCCGTGCGGAGGTGGAGCAGGAAATGCGGTCCGCGGTCGAGTTCCACCTGGAGGGTCAGCGGGCTCACGGGGAACAGCCACCGGAGAGCCACTCGTACGCCACCTTTGTCGAGGTGGCCGCCTGACAGGATCTGAAACGGAACGCCGCCCCGATCGCCGGCCTCCTGCTGATTACCAAGTGCGTCGTGGTGCAGCGGAGGGAAGAGAACGAGGCGTCGATGGTCGGACCGCCGGGCGGTGGCGCTTACGCCAACCGGGGACGTGCCGCGCCTTGCCGAGAGCCCCTGGCGGGCTATTATCACCCCAGCCTGGGCGGCCCACTGCTCTTTGGCGTTGTGTCCGATGAGGCGCAACCGTCGCGTATGACCACTGCTCGTCCAACCTTCCCATGGAGGTAGCAATGCGCGTGCCTGGACGCTGGGTACTATCGATCGGGATGGCACTCTCTGTGTCGGGGTGTCTCCCCGCGGCTTCACAAGCTCTGTCGCTCGGACCGCCTGCTCCAGCGGAATTCGCAACGGGGGCAGTTGAGCGGGCCGGCAGTCGACCCATCGACTCGGCACCCAATCAGGAACAGCAAAAATCGGGGAATAGCCGCAAGTGGATCTTGATCGGCGCGGCAGCAGCGGCGCTGGTCGTGGGAATAATCCTGATCGCAGGTGGTGGTTCGGCCTACCATTCTCCTGAGGGTCAGGTCGCCAGAATTCCGTGACTTGGGGGGGACGGACGGGGGCCGTAACGGGCAGCCAGGAGCACGCTTTCGCGCCCCCCCCGGTCCCTTGACCCAGCAAATCTTGTCCTTCGAACCCCTCCGCGGCACCTTTTCAGGTGTCATCGGCGCGCCTGCCATCCGATGGTACACTTGAGCCGGGCCACCATACGCGATAAGGGCCGCATCGCCGAGACCAAGGCGGCCATCGACAAGAGCACCAGCGACTGCGATAAGGAAAAGCGTCGGGAGCGTTTGGCCAAGCGCTCCGGCGGCGTGGTCGAGGATGCGTCGCACGTCACTCCTGCCGCCATCGAAGAGGGCATCGTCCCGGGCGGTCGTGGCAAGAGGGATGTGCTAAGGCAGGGAGCAAGGAGCAGGGAGCAGGGAGCAGGGAATCGGGGGCGCCGAGGGGC
>JANNSC010000072.1:0-1922 GCA_031402135.1 Gemmatimonadales bacterium
GGCTGGACCGGACGGTGGACCCGCTGGCGGGGAGCTATTACGTAGAGTCCCTCACCGACCGGATCGAGGCGGAGGCGCGAAACTTGGCGGCCTCCTCGAACAGATCGTTGTGGGCCGCAAAAAAGAAAGACAGCCGAGGCCCGAATTCGGTGATGGCCAGCCCGGCGTCCAGTGCCCGGCGAACGTACTCGCAGGCATTGGCCAGCGTGAATGCCACCTCCTCAACCGCGGTCGCCCCCGCCTCCCGCATATGGTATCCACTGATGGAAATCGGATTCAGGTTCATCGCTTCGTCGCGAACAAACCGGAAAATGTCGGCGACAAGCCGAAGTGACGGCTCGGCCGGAAAGATGTAGGTGCCCCGAGCGATGTATTCCTTGAGAATGTCATTCTGGATGGTCCCGGAAAGCTTGCTCCGGGGCACTCCCGACTCCTCCCCCACCACCACGTACATCGCCAGCAGAATTCCGGCGGTGGCATTGATGGTCATCGAGGTGGACACCTGATCGAGCGGGATGCCCTCGAAAAGTGCAGCCAGGTCGTCCACAGTGTCGATGGCCACGCCGACCCGGCCTACTTCGCCGGCCGCCATCGGGTGATCAGAGTCGTAGCCCATCTGGGTGGGGAGGTCGAATGCAGTCGAGAGCCCGGTCTGCCCCGCCGCCAGCAAGGTGCGGAACCGTTGGTTGGTTTCCTCCGCGGTGCCGAACCCGGCATACTGCCGCATGGTCCAGAGCCGACCGGTGTACATCGACGCCTGGACACCCCGCAAATAGGGCCAGACACCCGGTTGGCCCGGATCTCCCTGCCAATCGGCCGACCGGTACAGGGCTCTAACCGGGAGCAGCGACGGGTTCTTCTCCGGCGGCGGACTCACCCCTGATCCTCGCGGAGCATTTCGGCAACAAAGGCGACGTCACTCTTCGAGCCGATCACCAGCGGAGTGCGCTGGTGAAGCCGGGATGGGTGAATGTCGAGAATTCGTTCGAGGCCGTTGGTTGCCGCACCGCCAGCCTGCTCGGCCACGAAGGCCAGTGGGCTCGCCTCATAACAGAGGCGCAGCTTCCCTTCCGGCTTGTTCATTTCACCGGGATAGAGGAAGATCCCGCCGCTCACAAGGTTCCGGTGAAAATCAGCCACCAGGGCGCCGATGTACCGGCTGTTCTTCCCCTGGATACGGCCGGGGAAATCGCCGTGGAGGCCGCGGACCGCCATCTGGATACCGCGGGACCACTTGGCAAAGTGGCTTTCGTTGACGCTGTAATACTTGCCCACCTCAGGCATCCGGAGGTTACGGTGGGACAGCACGAACTCCCCGATGGTGGGGTCCAGGGTAAACCCATGAACTCCCTGCCCGGTGGTGTACACCAACATCACGCTGGAGCCATACATCACATAACCCGCCGCCACCTGACTCCGGCCCGGCTGGAGCACGTCGTCCAAGGTGCCGTGTCCCTCCATCGAGAGCCGCCGGTAGATGCTGAAGATGGTGCCGACCGGATTGTTGTTGTCGATGTTGGTGGAGCCGTCCAGCGGGTCGAACAGCACCGCATACTTGCCGTGGGGAATGTCCTCCTGGATCGGGATCAGCTCTTCCTCTTCCTCGGAGGCCATTACGCAGACCCGGCCGGTGTGGCTCATCGAGTTCTTGAGCGCCTCATTGGCAAAAACATCGAGCTGTTGTTGCTCCTCGCCCTGAACGTTCACCACTCCGGCCGAGCCGATAATGTTGATCAGTCCGGCCCGCCGCACCGCCGAGGCGATAATTTTGGCCCCGAGGGCAATATCGTAGAGCAAATTCGACAGCTCTCCGGTGGCCTCCGGATAGCTCCGCTCCTGCTCAATGATGAACCGCTCGATCGTGATCACCGAGGTATTCGGAAACGCCATGCGGACTCCTCAGGGGCGGAGGGGAAAGGTCT
>JANNSC010000073.1:0-4465 GCA_031402135.1 Gemmatimonadales bacterium
CTAGATTTCAGGGCGACTGCACAGGTGCCGGCTTCCCGGGCGCTCCGGAGCAGCGGTGACATGTAGCCGCAGTTGAGGTAGGAAATATCTGCGGGGATGTCGAAGAGGTGGCGCTGGGAGGGGACGAGTGGGATGTTCATGCCATCAATTCTGGCGGGCGGCTCCAGGAAAGCAACTGGAGGGGCCGGGGGTGATTGGCGCCCGGGGGACTCGGTGGTATGATCTTCCCTCCATGCCCCGGTTTCTTCTCTTCGGCGATACCCGGCAGTCGGCCGAGGCGAGCGGCTTCTTCCGCTGGTTCATGCTGGAGCCGGTGGAGGCGGTGGAGGCGGAAGTTGCCGCCCCGGACCGGCGCGCCGCGCATTATCGTCCCAACGGACCGGCCTTTCACCTCCAGACCGAGCTGGTCATTACCACCGACGACTCGGACCAGTTGCTGGGGCTGGAACTTCGGCTGGCCCGCGGGTTCATCGAGCACGATCACAACGGACTCTTTGCCCGCGATATTGCCAAGAGCATGCTGCGGGATTCGATCGAGGGCAGCGACGCCGAGCGATTGGGCGATTTCATGCATCAGATCGAGTTTCCGGAGACGGTGCGGGCCCCGTTTGTCACCGCCCGGACTTGGGACGACCGGGTGCCCGACTCGCCGACGATGGGGTACGAGGTATACCTCGGGCTTCGGGCCCGGTGGGAGTACCGCGGGGCGGGGTTTACGCTGCTGCTGGAGAATTACGATTGCGACGGCGCCCCGTGGTGCAGGCTTTCGAACGTGACACGATGAGCGGGGCGCCCGGCGGCACCCTTTATGACTTCGAGGTCACCACCATAGCGGGGGTGCCGGAACGGATGGAGGTGTTTCGAGGCCGCACCTTGCTGATTGTGAATGTGGCGAGTCATTGCGGATTCACGCCACAGTATGAAGGGCTGGAGGCGCTGTGGCGGCGGTATCGGGACCGGGGGCTCACCGTGCTGGGGTTTCCCTGCGACCAGTTTGGTAACCAGGAGCCGGGTGACGAAGCGGCCATCCAGGAGTTCTGCAGCCTCACCTACCAGGTGACGTTTCCGATGTTCGCCAAGGTTCTGGTGAATGGGGCCGGGGCCCACCCTCTCTTCACCTTGCTCAAGTCCCAACGGGGCGGGGTGTTGGGTACTCGATCGATCAAATGGAATTTCACCAAGTTCCTGGTGGGACGGGACGGAGCGGTGCTCCGGCGGTTCGGGCCGAGGGAGGAGCCGACTTCGATGGAAAAATCTATTCTGCCTCTCCTGGCCTAGCGGACGTCAGGAGCGCACGGCTCCGGTCGAGCAGGGATTCGGCGTCTGCTGGGAGAACGAGTTGCCGGGAAGCGAGGAGCTGGTCGATCGCGACGATCAATTCCGACATGGGGCGGAGCCAGGCGAACCAGGGATCCCCGATCACCAACTGCAGGAAGTGGTAGCTGCCGTTGATGGCTCCTTCGGTCAGTTCGTATCGGGCGCGTTCCTCATCGAGCAAGGATTTGTGGACGTCGAGGAGCGCTTCTCGAGCGGAGGTGAGTTGTTGGAGGAGCGGCTCTGGGAGGCCGTGGGGGCGATTGAGGCGGGTGGACACGACGACCTACCGGGTTGGATGGACCGATGGAGCGGACGGGAATCGAAATGAGACCGTGGGTCTGGGCAGGGTCACTCCTGGCCGGCCACGAGTCGGCGCAGGGCATCGGCGAGCGTGTCGGCCTCCACCCGTCCCTGCCAGGTCCGCTGAACCGATCCGTCGCGGGCGAGGAGAAAGAAATGGGGTGTCTCCCGGAATCCGAACCGGGCCTTGGCCTCGGCGTTCGCGGAGTCCGCAATGTCGAGGTAAATAAAACTCACCTTGTCACTCCACTCCCGCTCGAGCCCATGCACGATGGGCGCCATGGTGCGGCAGACAATTCACGCTTTGTGAAAGAACTCCAGGAGTTGGGGCTTTCCCGTGGCGGCAATCAGACCGGGAGATGAGGGGTGGTAGGGGCTCCCTTCCAACGAAGGGTCCGGATGGAGACGCTCACGCCCCTTGAGAAGGGCGACCACAGCAACGAGCGCGACGAGCCCGGCCAGGAAACGACGCGGCATCAATTTCCTCACCTCAGGAGGTGGGCACCAATCTAGCGGTTTCCGGCATTCGCAGCGCGACGTGCACACCTGACACTACCGTCAGGCCGCCGATCAAACCGATGGAAATCCCCATGCCGAATCGATCCGCCAACACTCCTCCAAGGAGGGCACCGACAGGGTAGCCGAGGTCTCGCCAGAGCCGGTACACTCCGACCGCCGAGCCCCGCCAGCTGGCGTGGGCGACGTCGCCGATTGCGGCGAGAAGGGTCGGGTATACCATCGCCGTGCCGAGCCCGAGCAGCATGGCCCAGAAGAGCCAGGAGCTGAAGCCAGGAAACCTCACGATACCGATGAGCGCGATGCCCTGCACGATCATGCCACTCGCAATGAGCCACTTTCGGCCGACCCGATCACTCAGCGCGCCGGTACCAAGCTGCGCCAACCCCCAGGTGGCCGGGTACATCGCTGCCAGGATTCCGATTTCGCGAACGGAGAGGCCGGACGCGGCGAAAAACAGCGGGAAGAGACCCCAGGCGATGCCGTCGTTCAGGTTGTTGACCAACCCGGCCTGGCTGGCGGCGGAGAGCGCCGGGTCGCGCCAACTCACGCGGGCAAATACCTCCCGCATCGACGGTGCCGGTTCGTGGCGCTGACCCGCCCCACCAGCGGCCTCGAGGCGGACGTGTGACATGGTGTCTTTGACCAGGAGTACAGAGAGGGCCAGGCCAAGCCCCGCGAAGGCGGCGCCGAGGTAGAATGGCTCGGGGCGGAGCCCGACACGTTCCGCGATCACCCCGCTGGCAAACGCGGCGGCCGCGACGGCGAGGTAGCCAGCGAATTCGTTCAAGCCCATCGCGAAGCCTCGGCGGGAGGGGCCAACGAGATCAATTTTCATGATGACGGTGGTCGACCAGGTGAGGCCTTGGTTGACGCCGAGCAAGAGGTTGGCGGCGACGATCCAGTCCCAGGTGGGTGCCCACATGACGAGAAACGGCACCGGCAGGCCAATCAGCCATCCGGCGATGAGGACACGCTTCCGGCCGAAGCGATCGCCGAGGCGGCCGGCGACCAGGTTGGTGAATGCCTTGACGAGGCCGAAGCCGGCGATGAATGCGAGCACCGCCGACTTGGAGCCGAGTCCGAATTCGCGCTCCGCGATGAGCGGCATCACGGTTCGCTCGAGTCCTACCATCGCCCCGACGAAGGCGTTGATGCCGACCAAGAGGGAAAATTGCCGCCAATTCGCGCGGAGGCCGAGTGCGACCGGTGTTTCGCTCAGAGGGGAACCTGGACCGGCTTCACGGCGGTCATCACGACCGACTTGACCCCGAAGGCCTCGGCGGAGTTCTGGGTGGAGGCTTTCCGAAACCGAAAGCGAGGAACGACGGCGGAGCGGACCCTGGTGAAGCCAGTCTCTTCAAGCAGGCGGAAGACCTCTCCCTCCGGGAGAGCGCCTCCGATTCAGCTGGCCCAGAGTTTGGGATCGTTGACGATGGACTGAGACAGTTGCTTGGCGCTGACGATATCGGCGAACGACAACCTCCCGCCGGGCTTCAGGATGCGAAAGAGCTCCTGAAAGACCTTTCGTTTTCGAAAGGAGAGGTTGATCACTCCATTGGACAGCACGACGTCCACCGAAGCATCGGGGAGCGGAATGTTCTCCATGGCACCGGATCGGCAATCCAGCCGAGCGCCGGTCGCTGCCGCGTTGGCCTCGGCCTTGTGGCACATGGCGGGATTCAGGTCCAGCCCGATGACGATTCCGGTGGGACCGACCTGCCAGGCGGCGATGATCGAATCGAGCCCGGCGCCACTGCCGAGATCCAACACGGTTTCTCCGGGCTGGAGGTTGCTGCGCAGGTGTGGATTGCCGACACCGGCGAAGGAATCGACGGCACCGGCGGGCGCACGGGTGAGCCAATCGGGCTGGTACTCGAACAACTCCGCCGCTTCGCGACCGTGGAAGAAGTGGAATTCGCTCTGGGGGTTGTCGGCGACCTCCTGGTACATCCGCAGGTTTTCGTCCTTGAGGACACCCTCAAGCGATTCGGAGATTTCGGCGGGTTCGGTCATGGGCGATCCAGCGCTGTTGGTGGAGTCGAATCTGGGGTGGCTGCCGCAATTGGGCAATGACTTGGGGAGTCTTTGCGGTCGCCGCGAATAAGCCCCACCGCTGAACTCACGATGAGGCTTGAAGTTGGAACATGGAGCGGAGGGGAATCGAACCCCTGACCCCCTGCTTGCAAAGCAGGTGCTCTCCCAACTGAGCTACCGCCCCGGAGTGCCTCCAAGATAATCCCTTGGTGGCGTTGCGCCACCGATCGGGCACGGCACATTCCAGGCGAAGAGCAGGTCATTCACAGCTGTCGCGCCCCGAATTCGAAATGGC
>JANNSC010000074.1:0-31090 GCA_031402135.1 Gemmatimonadales bacterium
AAGGTTGCCGTCGACACCCGGGTCAGGCAGCCATCGGCATAGGCTCCGCCAAAGACGAACGGTGCGGTATCCACAATCCGGTTGGCATAGTGCAACGACCCATCAGCGAAGCTGGGAAACGATTCGGAAGGGAGTCCGATCCGTTCCTGCACGATGAACGGTTCCTTTACCGCCTTGGCAATGGCCTGGGTCCAGGTGGCGGCATCGACTTCCCACCCCAGAACGATCCCGGCGCCGCCGTAATCGTCGTTGGGCTTGAGGACGAGTTGCTCCTTGTTGTCGGCCATCCAGGGCAGCAGGTCGACAGTCTTTCCCTTGAAGACCGTTTTCCGCTCCTCGACGACTCGGGTCCAGGGGATGTGTTCCGCGATGCTCTCCCGCTCCGCGTTGTCGAACAGAGCGAGATGTCGTTCATCGGAGAGCACCGCGAGCGACGCCTTTTTATGGAGCACTTTGCAGCGGAACGGATTGACCATGCACACCGCGCCGGTACGAACCGCCCGCACGATCGGATGATCGAGCCCTCCCTCGCCCACCAGCTCGTGGATCAGAACCCGCTTGTAGATGAGGTCAATGGGTGTTCCCGCCGCCACCAGTCGGCCATTGATCAATTCACAATCACGGACGTCGGCGATCACGCTCTTGACGCCCATCGCCGCAAAGTATTCCTGATAGAGCACGAACTCGCTGTAGGTGGGTACTTCCTTCCAGTCGAGGATGCCGATCACCGGGAGCTCGCGGCGCCCCGACCACGCCGCATAG
The DNA here is from genome assembly GCA_031402135.1 of Gemmatimonadales bacterium. Taxonomy (GTDB): domain Bacteria; phylum Gemmatimonadota; class Gemmatimonadetes; order Gemmatimonadales; family GWC2-71-9; genus JABFSM01. The sequence goes on from JANNSC010000074.1 coordinate 763, forward strand.
GTGCCGAGCAGGGCATGCAGCACGTTGGGCACTGCCGGCAGCGCCCGCATTGCATAGCGGGCGAGGAACGGCCGGGCCGCCGGGATGGCCAGGAACAATTCACTGAGCGCATCGTTATAGGCCGCCCCCGCCGGAGTTTCCGCATTGTACTCGGTGAAGCGGAGTCGACCGTCGCCGGGGTCAAAGAAAGCATCCAGCCGGGATACCGGGGATCCGGGAATTCTTGGGTCCTCCAGTGCCAAGGCCCGTTCCCATTCGAGCAGGCAAAAACGGTCCATCACACTCGAATCAGCCAGCGCCGCTGAGAGGGCCCGGTCAAAGGCGCGAAGCAGGATTGCAATCCTGGAACGCAAATGATCGTATTGACCGGGGGTGAGAAACCGGGGCCGGAGCACGGTGCAAACGGGCCGCTCCCCGAAGAAAAGCCCGCGACGTCGGAGTTGCTCGGTCAGCCAACCGGAGGAGTCCGCCGCTAGCTGCGGGCTCAATCCGTCGTGCCATGCTCCGATTGCCTCGTCCAGCCCAAGCGGGGCAGTCATCCGGGGCTCAGCTGCCCTTCCGGGTACGCGGTGCTGGCGCCGGTGCCCCAGTGTTGCGGCGTCGGCCGCCCAGGAAGCCCTCCCAGGACGGTCGCGGCGCCTGGGGCGGCTCCTTGGCGAGCCGAATGGCCATTTCGGCCATGTGGGTAACGACCCATTCAAAATTGTCCGGCGTAAGAGAATAGATGTCCATGTCGGGCGCCGGATTCATGAAGTCTATGGCGTACGGAACGCCGTCCTTCACCGCCCATTCAATCGAGTTCATGTCATATCCGAGCGCCCGGACCAGGGTCTGGGAATCCTCGACAATACGCTGCAGCAGCGGAGCGGGGAGATAGTCGCGCTCGGTGTGGTACTTTCGGGCCTTGGGGTCGTACTTCATGGGGAGGACATCTTCCTGCCCCAGGCACATGCAGCGAACAAATTCGTCCCAGTGAATGAATTCCTGGGCCACCATCGTCAGCAATCCGGAATGATCGTAGTTGTGGAGCAACTCCTCGAGGGAATTGCAGACATACACTTCCTTCCATCCACCGCCATGGGCGTCCTTGAGAATGCACGGCATCCCGACGTAGTCGACGATGGCCTGCCAATCGAGCGGAAAGGCAAGGTTTCGGAGCGATTCGGAGTGGACGATCCCGGGGATGTACTCCTTGTTGGGCAGCACCACGGTTTTGGGATGGGCCAGGCCGAGCGAGGTGGCCAGCGTCGCGCCGAAGAACTTGTCATCGGCGCTCCACATGAACGGGTTGTTGACCACGGTGGTGCCCCGCAGTGCGGCATGCTTCAGCACGGTGCGGTAGAACGGCACCTCGTGGGAAATCCGGTCGATAATCACCCGGTACTCTGTGGGGTCATCCATGTGGGGGGCGCCCAGCTTCACAAATTCGGCAGTAACACCCTCGTTCCTCCGGTTCACCTCTTCGATGAATGCAGGGGGAAAGGACCATTCGCGCCCGACCACAAGCCCGATTTTGGTTGCCATGGGTTGAGCTCCAAGTGTGACTCTTCATTACAGGCCTTCGGCAGGGCCTGGCAGCGAAACACCGATTGCTAGTCGTGCCCCCCGAGATACAGCCGGACCATGTCTTCCCAATAGGGCCAATCGTGGGACCACCCGTCCCATGCCCGGAGAGCATTGCCGATACCCCGGCTCCACAGAATGCCGGAGAATTCCATGTTGTTCGCATAGGACGGATCATCTTTTCCAATGGCCAGGATGATGTCCTGACGCTGGAACGCCGCGATCCGGCCTGGATCGTACTCGTGCTGCATGAAGTCGAACGGATTGCAGCTGTAGACGTTGAGGTCGGAATACCCCTCGGTCATCGTCTTGACGTCGTACATCCCGCTCATGCCGATGATTCGGTGCACTCGCTCCGGATGCCGGAAGCCGAAACACGCCGCGTGGTAGGCCCCGAAGCTGGCGCCCACTGCAATCACGAACAGATTAGGATTCAAGTGCTCGGTGAAGGGTAGCATCTCGGTGAGGAGATACTGATCGTACTGGAGGTGCCGCCAGGCCCGCGCCCCTGGATGCATCCCCTTGTTGTACCAGCTCTCGTCGTGCACGTGATCCAGGCAGAACAGCTGAATTCCGCCGCTTTCCAGGTGATCGGACAAGATTTCGTGCATGTGGCGGTCTCGCCATTCGTAGCAGCTGCCCAAGGTGGTCGGGAAAACCAGTACCCTGGCGCCGGCATGTCCGAACACCTCGATGTGCATTTCCCGGCCGAGGGCCGGGCTGACCCAGCTGTGGTGTTCGTGTTTCACGCCGCGGCCCCCCCGTTCCCCAAAAGAAATGGCAACGCCGCCTGGAATCGCCGGCCCCAGGCCGCCTCGTCGTGGTCGGCCTCCTCCTCCTCGAGGTAGGAAAGATCGGCGGGCTCGGCGTGTCCCGCGGCAATCAGCCGGTCCCGCAGCGCCCTGACGTCCAGCAGCGCCTCGCCACCCTCTGCGGTGCCGACGTCGAGGTGGATTCGCCCCACCGCAAGTGGCGCCATTTCTTCGACGAAACGCAGGATGGCGCCATCGGCAAACCAGAGCGCGGGGCTCTGCACCCCGGCCGCAGCAAACACGTCGGCATACCGGTAGAGGCCGTAGAGGCTGATCAAACCGCCGAGGGATGACCCGGCAATCACGGTGTGGGGACGTTCCGGTCGGCTTCGAAACGAGTCGTCCACCAGCGGCTTTACCGTCTCCACCAGGAAGGCGAGATACCGATCCCCCCCCCCTCCTCCGTGGATAATATCGCGAAATGGGCTGTACTCATAGCGACGCCGCCTCCCCATATTGGGGATGCCGACGACGATTGGCGCCTCACCTCCGACGGGGAGGGCGTTCAAGGCAGGGACCAGCCCCCAGTCCCCCGCGAAGCTGGTGGCGGGGTCGAAGAGGTTTTGGCCATCCTGCATATATATGACGGGATGGCGACCATCGCCCTCCAGGTATCCAGGAGGCAAGGCAACCAGAACATCCCGGTAATTCCGGAGCTGGGGGCTCTGCACGTCGGGGCAGACCCGGATGGTCACCTGCCCGGGCTGACCGGTGCCGGCCAGGGGGTAGTCGCGCCACTCAATCATCGGTAGACTTGGACCCTAGAGTGTCTCGAAATGGAACTTGCAAATCTAATCGCCCGTAGGCCCGTCTCACCTTTGCCAAGGATCTATCCAATGGGGCTCCCCGTTCGCACCACCTTGACCGCGCTTGCCCTGATCGCTGGCGCCAGCCCAGCATTTGCCCAGTCGGGCGCGCCGACAACCGGAAAAGGTTTTTCGATCACCCCGTACATTGGCGTTACCGTGCCCACTGCGGACCTGCTCTCGTTCACCCAGGGAACCTCCACCGTGGTACCCACCAAGATCCCGATCGGATTCACCTTTGGGGGTCGGCTCGGGATCGGGCTGGGCAACCGGGTCGGGATCGAGGGAGACGTCGGCTATTCCCCCGGCTCGCTGGAATTGTCAAACGCCGGCACCGCTATCAACCAGGATGTGAAGACGCTGACCGGCAGCGGTCGGCTCACCTTCTATCTCATTCCCCGTACCAGTCCGCTGTGGATCGGCGTGAGCGGTGGGGTCGGTGCGGTGCGCCATACCTTTGCCAAAGGCGGAGCCGCCGAGCTCGCCGGGGTCAAGCCCAGCACCAGCGTAGGCGGCGTGGTGGGCGCTTCGGCAGGAATTCGGCTCGGCCGCATCATCGCCTTCAACATCGGCGTCGAGGACTACCTCTACAACGCCAAGTTCGACCAGAACGGGACCAAGCTCGCCGAAACGAAGCAGCACGACATCCACATTACCGGAGGCTTCCGGATACCGTTTCTCGGATTCTAGCCGAAGGTCTCGGGTTGCTAGCGAACAAGACGGCCCGGGTTGCCACCCGGGCCGTCTTGGTATTCCCACTCGCCAGTGGGCCAGCCCCAAGCTACTTGGCCGCTAGTAGCTCCACGTCATCCGGACGTAGGCAAACCGCCCATTGAATCCGAACGGGGAAATGCCGTTGTACGGGAAGATTCCGAAATTCCCGTTTCCACCGTTGGTGGTCGCCGGGTTGGTGGCAATCGGTCCGTTGTTGTTGTTCCGGTCCGGATAGACGTCCCAGATGTTGTCGGCGCCGAGCATCAGGGTCAGCGCGCGGTTGGGCGCGTAGGCGATGCTGGCGTCGGATACCCACTTGGCCCGGAACTTCTGGTCCAGTGAGCCATCGGTCGGGGTGCCAAAAAGGGTTACCTCGCCGAACCGCTGGGTGCGGTAGTTGAAGGTCCAGGCGCCCTTGGTGAGGATCCCGGAAGCGTTGAAATTATCCTTCGGCTGTCCCTTTTCGATACGGGTACGCTCCACCCGGTCGAACAGCGTCTCGGAAAACGCCGCCAGTACGCCGGGCGTTGGTTGGACATTGGTGACTTGAGTCTTGGTGTGATTGAAGCCGGCGGTGAGCCGGAGGTTCCCGTTCTTCAAGATCGGGAATCCATACCCCCCAACCAAGTCGAACCCGGCGGTCCGGGTATCGATGGCATTGGTGAAGAACCGGGCGCCGCCAACTCCCTGGAAGCCCTGCGCCACCAGGAAGTTCACCACTGCCGCCTGGTTAAAGGTGCCGGAGAGGACGATTCGGTCCTCGATCTTGATCTTGTAGTAGTCCGCCGTGAACGAAAGTCCCTTGGTCGGATAAAAGGCCATGCCGATGCTGGTGTTATGCGACGTCTCCGGCTTGAGCGGTTTGGCGCCCAGCGCCACCGCCACCGGATCGCTCACCGGAAAGGTTCGGTTGTCGGTGGGGACGCCAGCCACGAAATTCGTGGCGGTGGACGAAAACCAAGACTGGCCCAGCGACGGGGCCCGGAATCCGGTGCTGGTGGCCACGCGAAGGGCGAACCCCCGGGCCGGCTCGAACCGGGCCGACACCTTGTAATTCCTGGTGCTGCCGAAGTCGCTGTAGTGCTCCGCCCGGGCGGCGGCACCGATGACCAATTCCTTTACGACGTTGGCCTCGAGATCGATATAGCCGGCCACGTTGTTCCGGCTCTTGTTGACTGCGTCGTTCGGCTTGAAGCCAGGGAAGACCTGCGCGCCAATGGCCGGCAAGGCCCCGGCATTGGGGCCGTCCAGGACGTTCACGCCGCCGTTCCGGTAGCTGTTGGGCTCCCCTTCCTTGATCTGGTAGTTGTCGGAGCGGTACTCGCCCCCGAACGCCACATTGAGCGGTGAAGCGAGGCCGACATCGACCCCCTTCACCACGCCGAGGTTGCCGCTGAACTGTCCGAACACCAGGGTGCCGGCGTAGAGCTCGGTCGGGCTCTGGGCTCCGAGGGATACGTTGGCGGTGTTCTTGATGTCAAACCGGAAGGAATTGCGTCCGTAACCCGCACTCACGTCCCAACCCCATCCGTTGGCTTCTCCCCGGAGTCCCGCCACCGCCGAGCCATCGTAAATGCTCGACGCAATCAGGGGAAGGAATCCGTCCGGGTAGATGGCCCGCACGGTCCGGTTGTCGTTGGCCCGGCGCCAGAAGCCGGCCGCCTCGCCGCCGCGGCGGCTCCAGCCGCCGGTCGCGTACAACTCGGCGGTCGAGCCGATTTTCTTGCCAAGATTCAGGAATCCGACCACGTCGCGGGTCTCAGCGTCGCCCTGGCGGTGGTTGATCTGATTGTTCAGCTTCGGATCGGTGTTCTTCACGTCGCCGGTAAAGTACTGAATCCGACGGTCGGGCTGGGAGCGATTGGTGGCTCCGCGGTCGCGGAACTCCCCGGCAAATTGAATGAAGCCGTCGTCGCCCCAAGCGAAGTTCTTGGTGCCGTTGAGGTTCACCAGGTTACCGTCGCCGGCGGCGGTCTGGCCGGCGGTGGCGTTCAAGAGGTCTTCGGCGTTGGCCTTGAGGATGATGTTGATCACGCCGGCAATGGCGTCGGAACCGTATTGCGCCGCCGCACCGTCCCGTAGGATTTCAATCCGGTCGATGGCGCTGGAGGGGATCGCGTTGAGGTCCACCATGCCTTGGCCGCGGCCGACGGTGCCGTTCACATTGATGAGCGCGCTGGTGTGGCGACGCTTGCCGTTGACCAGCACCAGCACCTGATCGGCGCCGAGGCCCCGTAGCGTGGCGGGCCGGGTGTGGTCGGTACCGTCAGCGACGGTGGCCCTCGGAAAATTGAGCGACGGCGCCAGCGCCTGAAGGATCTGGGCTGTCTCAGTCCGCCCGGTCTGGCGAATCTCTTCCTGAGTGAGCACGTCCACCGGGACTGCCTGGTCCACCGCCGAGCGTTCAGTCCGGCGGGTGCCGGTCACCGCAATTTCTTCGAGTGCCACTGCGGCGCGGGTCAGCGAGAAATTCTGGGTGGCGGTGCCGCCTGACGCTACCGCAACAACGGCGCGTCCAGTGGCATAGCCGATGGCACTGACCCGGATTTCCGGATTCCCGGCCGGGGCCGAGATTCGATAGGCCCCGTCGGTCTTGGTCACCCCAACCGTCAGGCTGCCGAGGACGTAGACCCTCGCCGCCACGATCGCTTCGCCGGTCTGCTGGTCAGTGACCTTGCCGATAACCGTGCCGCCGGCTTGCGCGAGGAGGCCGGCGGGCGCTGCCAGCGCGCCAAGCCATGCCAGGACTGCGAAGGCCACGCGCCGAGTGGTGTGTCGAACTGCCATAGAAAGCGACTCCGAATAGGAGATAGGGTTAGAACCGGGTCGTAAAGCCTGCCAGAATTCTGCGTCCATTCACCGAGCCCCCGTAGATCGCAAACTTCTGGTTATCGGTGAGATTGTTGGCGCTCGCGAAGGCCTTGAAATTGTTGTTGAGATCGTAGGCCACGTTGGCGTCGAAGGTGACGCTGGGCTCGATGAAGCCGTTATACGCGCCGGCAGCCCAGGCGTAGCCTTTGACCGCGCGGAGCGAGGTGCCGGCCGAAATCTTCTTGTCGGCAAACGACAGGGACAGCGTCGCCTTGGCGCTGGGCGTGTTGGCCAGCAAGCTGTCGCCCTGAGCCACCTTGGCCCGGTCGACGCTGTAGTCGAACAGGGTGAGCGTGGCATCGGTGCGAAGGGTCCTGCTCATCTGCCAACCGGCGCCAGCCTCGAGGCCCCACTGGGTTACCTTGCCGGCGTTGGTGTAGCTCACCACGACCGCAGTGGCGCCGTTTTCAAGCCGAGTCAAGCCGCGGCCGGCGGTGACGCTACTGGTCAACAGGCCGGAGCGCACATTATCCACCAGGGCAGCGCGGAATGCCGCCGGCACCGCCGACGGCGCGGTCCAGTAGGGGAACGCGGGATTCACGCCCGGAAGCAGGTCGGTGACGAAATTGCGAATCCGGTTGCTGTAGGCGTCGAGGGTCAGGTACACCGACTTGCTGAGGTCGCCGCGGTAGCCGAGCTCGAAGCCGAGGGTACTCTCAACGTCGAGCTTGCTGTTGCCCCGGGCAAAGAGCGGGACGGCGGTACTATTGGTGAACAGGGTGCCATTGGGAACACCGGCCAGCGCGGGGCCAAGGGCCGAGGCGCGGAGCCCCGCCTCCAGCGCACTGAAATTGGCCGGCGGAGCGGCGGCGACGCGGAGATAAAGCTCGGAGTAGTTCGGGGTTTGGAAGGCGCGATTGATGGTAACCCGGAAGGAGTTCTTTTCATCGGGTGAATACACGATTGCCGCCTTGGGCGACAGCTGCGGATTGATCAGGGTGCCAACGTCAAACCGGGCCGCGACCACCGCGCGGACGTTGGACGCCAGCGCATACTCAAGCTGGCCAAAAATTGCGTAGGTGTAGTCGCTTCGCTTGTCGTCCCCCGGCCGCATCAGCGTGGTGTCGGTGTTGACCCGGTAGTTGCGGGCCGAGCCGCCCATCACGGTGCGGCCCTTGCCATCGGCAAAGGTGTGCACGTCCTGCGCTTCAACGTGCAAAATGTCCGACGTTTCCTCCAGCGCGGCTCCCGAGGCGAGCGAGTACTGGGGTGCCTTGGTGCGGCGGGCATTCCAGTACGCCATCACGTTGAAGCCGGCGTTGGCCCAGCTCAGGCGGGCGTAGGGACGGAGCGCCCTGGTAACCTGGACTCGGCCGATGCCGGTTACGAAGAGTTCATTCTCGACCCGAGCCATTCCAGACTCGGCGGTGAGCACCGACCCGTTGTTGGCGTAGACATCGATTCGGGCCGAGCCGTAGGCGTTCCGGACCTTCTTGGCCTCACCGGTCAGAGCGCCGGTGATCGGGTCCGCCGTCTGGCCATTCAGCGCCCGGCGCTCCCGCGCAGTCGGGATCGGATGGGCGACGATGTCCCCGACCGCCGGTGCGTACTCCCGCTTCAGGTCGTTGCCGTCGGCGCTGGTGCGGGAACGGGACCAGCTGTCGCTTTCGTTGTAACCGCCGTTGAGGCGGTAGCCGAAGCGGCCGTTCAGTACGCCGGCGTGGCGCAGGTCGGCCCGGAGGGTCCCGAGCTCACCCCCGCCCACGGTCACCTTGGTGCCGGCCACTTCACGCGCCGACGGGGTGGTGATATTCAGCACGCCGAAGAAGGCGTTGGCGCCGTACAGCGCCGAGCCGGGCCCCCGGACCAGCTCCATCTTGGAAAATTCGTCGGTCGGCGTCGCCAGCGCGTTCCATTCCTGTGCTCCCAGAAAGGCAATGGCAAGGTCTCTGCCGTCCTGGAGCACCAGGATGCGACGATTGAGCGACGAATTGAAGCCGCGGGCGTTGACGTTGTAATCGTTCATACCGCTCTGGGCGATGTCGACACCGGGAACCTCCCGCAAGGCCAGCGGCGCCTGGCCGGTGATGCCGATGGCCTGCAGCACCCTGGGCTCCACCACCGAGAAGGCGGCCGGTGCCTCGACCGCGCGTTCGGGAACCTTGGAGGCACCGGTGACGGTCAGCTCAGAGAGCTGCACCGGAAGCTGCTCCATGGTGGCGTTGACCGTGGTCACGCCGGTCGCTGTGATGGTGGCCTGCACCTCGGTTGGCCGGTAGCCGAGCCAGCGGAACACCAGCGTCTGCGCTCCGGTGGGTGCCCGGTCCAGGGTATAGACTCCGCGGGTGTTGGTTACCGCTTTGGAGGTGGTCCCCGCCACCGTCACCAGCACATCCGCCAGAGGTTGGGCGGTACCGCTCTGGGTGACCGTTCCCCTGATGGTGCCGCTCCCTTGCTGCGCCGCGGACGGCACGGCGACGAGAAGGAGCCCGCCGAGCGCGAGAAGGAGGCCGGCACGGGTGCGGGCCAACAGCGAGGTCAGAAGACGCATTGGTCGAGCCTTGTCGTAGGTGACGGGTTTCAGGTTTCGCCGGAAAACGCGGGTGGTCCGACCGGGGCCACTCGGGGACCCAGCGGCGACCCGCATCTATAAGTCCGGACGCCGCTTAAAGTGCATCTTTCGGGGCCGGAGGGGAAGTCCCCGGGCCTACCCGGTGGACCCGAACCCCGCCCCCCTCGCCGGACTCGGTCCAGGCCACGAAAAGCTCCCCGCCGACCAAGGCGGCACGGGCGAAGCCGGCCTCCCGGGTTCGGGGGGCTGATCCGATGGTCCACCGGGCCATTACGGCCCTATCGGTCCCCACACGCTTGACCCGCCATTCGGCCCGATCTCCCACCAGCTCCAGCCAGGTCACCAGGGCGGAACCATCGGCCAGGAGCTCAACGTCGGCTCGGCCAAGTGGTGATCCATCATCGACCTGCAACGGTTTGGTGAAGGTTGCTCCGGCGTCCAGCGAAACCACCAGCTTGACCCTCGGGGTGCTGTCCGCGGCGGTGAACCACGCTACCGCCACGCGCTTTCCGGTGGCCGCGATCGAGGGGCCGTTTACCGGGCAGGCCCGATAATGCCACCCGTCCTCCGCAATTCGGACCGGTGCCGTCCACTTCCCGTTGATCCGGCGAACGATCGAGATGTCCCGGATTTCGGACTCGGTCCGGTCTCGGTAGACGGCGATCAGTCCCTCAGAAGTCCGGGCCAGGGCGGTCTGGCAGCAGTCACAGACCCGGGCGTCCAGGATCGTCTCGCCGATCGAGCGACCGGTCCGATCGATCGACCCAGTGACCAACGCCATCGCCCCCCGGGCTGCCGGATCCGCCGTCTGCCGCCCATCCAGCCATACGAGATCGGCCCCGCCCCCGGCTCTTGGCGCCATCGCCACGAAGCCATGCTCGGTGGCCGAGGTGTCGGAATGCGGGGTGACCGGGGTGCTCCAGCTCTTGCCTCGGTCAGCGGAGACACTGGTCCGGATGTGGTAGGCGTAGCTCTTGGCGGCGGTCTTTTCCAGCCAGTGCACAATCCACTTGCCGTCGGTTCCCTCGATCACCGAGGGGAAATCGGCCCAGTTCACGAAAAACCGATCGTGTTCCGCTACGGTGGCTGGAGTCGTCCAGCGATCGCCTTCCCGGGCCGCTATCCGAAGCGCCCACCGCTTGTCGGCGGTCGGTTCGAGCCAGGTCAGCAGGAGGCCACCGCGCGCGGTCGAGGTCAGGAACGGCTCGGCGCTTTTCGGTGGTCCGGAGAACTCCAGGGTCGGGGCCGGGTCCTGTTGCCGGGGAATGATCAGGACAACGGCCGCGCCGAGTACGGCGAAGAGTGAGGATCTCATGAGGCTGGAATATCTCGTGCCAAAGGGAGCTGCGGCAACTGTGAAGAACGGTTCACAAAGGGTTCATACACCTTTGCAGCCGTAGGCGAGAGATTCGCCGCAGTTGATCACCTGCATCCGGGAGTCAGGCATGGGAAGTGGAATAGGGCTGGTGCGCCGGCTGGGAGTCATGGGGCTGGCGCTGGTGGTGCTCGCCGCCGGTTGCGGAGAGGGCCGCGAGGAGGGGGAGGAGAAGGACGAAGCGCACGAGAGCGCCGAAGCCGAGCTCAGCGCGTTCGAGCTCGAAAATGGCATCGGCCCGGTCAAGGAGGCGGTGCCGCTGGCCGCTATTAATCCGGCCATGGCCGCGACGGGCAAGGGCGTCTTCGAAACAAAGTGCTCCGCCTGCCACAAAATGGACACCCTTTACGTTGGCCCGGCGCTCGGAGAAGTCACGACTCGGCGCACCGGGGCCTTCATCATGAACATGATCCTCAACCCGCAGGAGATGGTCGAGCGGCATCCGGTGGCCAAACAGATGCTGGCGGAGCGGATGTCGTTCATGGCCAACCAGAATTTGACAGCCGAAGAGGCTCGTGCAGTGCTGGAATACCTCCGCACCCAGTCGAAGAACCCACCCAAGCCGTAACTCACAGAGGAGCAGACGATGCATCGGACCACCCACACCCTCGCCGCGGCAGGCATCCTGCTCGCGGCGGCCTGCGCCCCATCCAACAAGCCGCTGGGCGGTGGAGCCGACGCGGCCGCCAAGGTATACATCGCACCCGGTCAATACGACGAGCTGTATGCGTTCATGTCGGGGGGTTTCTCCGGAAACGTACCAGTGTACGGGCTTCCTTCCGGCCGGCTGCTCCAGCAGATCGCGGTCTTTTCCCAATACCCGGAAAAGGGTTACGGGTACTCTGAGCAGACCAAGGCGCTGCTCAACACCAGCTACGGCTTCATTCCCTGGGATGACGCCCACCATCCCCAGCTCTCCATCACCAATGGCGTGGCGGATGGGCGTTGGCTCTTCATCAACGGCAATAACACGCCCCGGATCGCCCGAATCGATCTCACCACGTTTGAAACCGAAGAGATCATCGAGATCCCCAATTCGGGTGGAGGGCACGGGTCGCCGTTTCTCACCGACAACACCGAGTATGTGGTCAGCGCCACCCGGTTTTCAGTTCCCACACCCCAGGCGGATGTGTCGATCAAGGATGGGAAGTTTGGAGGGGTGTTGTCCTTCGTAAAGGTGGACCAGACCACCGGGCACATGCGCCTGGCGTTCCAGGTTCATGTGCCGGGATTCGATTACGATTTGTCGCGTTCCGGCAAAGGCCCGTCAAAGGACTGGACCTTCTTCACCTCCTATAACTCCGAAGAGGCGAAGACCCTCCTCGAGGCCAACGCCTCCCAGAAGGACAAGGATTACATCGCGGCAGTGAACCGGAAAGCCGCCGAGGCCTGTGTGGCGGCCGGCAAGGCGAACGACTGGGACACCCCCTACGCCCACAACTTGGTGGGCGAGGACGGGGTGGCACGCACCGAATTGATGAAGACCCAGAAGGTGCTGGAGGTGGCCGACTGCCCCGGCCTGGTGTACTTCCTCCCCACCCCGAAGTCACCCCACGGTGCGGACGTGGACCCGAGCGGCGAGTTCATCGTCGGTGGCGGCAAACTCGCCACGGTGATCCCGGTGCACTCGTTTTCAAAAATGATCAAGGCGATCGCCGACAAGGCGTTCGACGGCGAGGTCGGGGGGATTCCGGTTCTCAAGTACGAGGCGGTGATGGCGGGTGAGGTGCAGAACCCCGGCCTCGGTCCCTTGCACACCGAATTCGACGGCAAGGGCTTCGCCTATACGTCGGTGTTCATCAGCTCGGAAATCGTGAAGTGGTCGCTCAAGGACTTCACCGTGGTGGACCGGGTCCCGACCTATTACTCGATCGGACACCTGCTGATCCCCGGCGGTGATACCGAGAAGCCCTATGGCAAGTACGTGATCGCGCTCAACAAGATCACCAAGGACCGCTATCTGCCGACCGGACCGGAGCTGACCCAGTCGGCCCAGCTCTACGACATCACCGGCGACAAGATGAAGCTCCTGCTCGATTTCCCGACTACCGGCGAGCCGCATTACGCCCAGGCGCTTCCGGCGTCGGTGATCAAGGACAAGCAGCTGAAGGCCTATGCGCTGACCGAAAACAGAGACCCTCACGTGACCCGGGGTGAGAAAGACGTGAAGGTGGTTCGGCAGGGGAGCAAGGTGCATGTTTATATGACGGCAATCCGCAGTCACTTCCTGCCCGACAACATTGAGGGCATTCAAGTTGGAGATTCCGTATTTTTCCATGTCACCAACCTGGAACAGGATTGGGACGTGCCCCACGGCTTTGCCATGCTGGGAGCGCAGAACGCCGAACTGCTGATCATGCCGGGCCAGACCCGCACCCTGACGTGGCAGCCGCAGCGGCCCGGGGTATACCCGTTCTACTGCACCGATTTCTGTTCGGCGCTGCACCAGGAAATGCAAGGCTACATGCGGGTTTCCGCCAAGGGATCCAGCGTGCCGCTGGCCTGGAACGGCGGCGCCGGAACGCTGGGCAAGTAGGTGGACCGACTCGCGCGGGCCGTGACGGCAGTGGCAGCGCTGGTGCTGGGTGTGTTGTTCGTCACTCCGCTCTGGCACATCGGCCTCACGGCCCCGCAGTACCCTGAAGGACTGGGGATGTACATCTGGATCAACCAGATGACCGGCGAAAAGCCCAATGACCTCAACAGCATCAACGGACTGAATCACTACATCGGGATGAAGGAGATTGTCCCGGAGAGCTTTCCGGAGCTCCGGTACATGCCAATGGTCGTGGGGGCGTTGATCGTCACCGGCCTGCTGGTGGCCCTCTGGGGCCGCCGCCAGGGGCTCTATGCCTGGACGGCGGTGTTCGCAGCGGGGGCGCTGGCCGGCCTCGCCGATTTCTACCGATGGGGGTATTCCTACGGCCATGACCTGAACCCGAGGGCCGCAATCAAGATTCCCGACATGCACTACCAGCCCCCGTTGATCGGCGGCAGGCAATTGCTCAACTTCCACGCAGATTCCTGGCCCGCCGCCGGAGGCTGGACCGCGATGGCGGTGCTCCTGGTGGCCTTCCTCCTGTCGGTGAGGGCATGGCGATCCGCACGCGCACTCGCGGGTTAGTCTTGGCGGGATGGATGCTGACGGCCGCGGCCTGCAGTACCCCGGGACCGCGGCCGTTTGCTTTCGGCGCCGACCAATGCACTCACTGCCACATGACCGTGGTGGACCCCCGGTTCGCCGCGCAATTGGTGACGGCCACCGGCAAGGTGCTGCCGTTCGACGACGTGGGATGCCTCGCCACCTTCCTGGTGACCGGTGGGGTGGACGCCCCCACGGTGCATTCGCTCTGGGTGAGCGACTTCCTCCGTCCCGATTCACTGCTCGCCGTGGCCGACGCGATCTTCCTGCAGAGTGATTCCCTGCGAACCCCCATGGACCACCGGATCGTGGCCTTGCGTCCCGGCGCCGACGCCGATCGCCTGCACGCGCGGTTCGGCGGTGCGTTGCTCCACTGGGACGATGTGATGCGGGTCCTCGGATCGACGGCCCGGTAGTGACCGTTTCCCTCCTCGCCTTGCTGGGCGCGACGCTGGTCGTCTCGCCGGCTGGCCCCTACCGGACCCTTACCGCGGCGCTCGCCGAGGCGCGGCCGGGCGACCGAATCGTGGTGCGGGCGGGCACCTACCGGGAACCAAAGATCACCGTCACCGTGCGAGTAGAGATCACCGGCGAGGGCGGCCCGGTATTCGAGGGAGGGGCTCATACCACGCTGGAGGTGGTGGCCGACAGCGTGGTGGTCCGTGGACTGGTGTTCTCCGGAGTGACCCCGACCGCGGTGGAGGATCGCGCCGCGATCCTGCTCCGGGGAACCCGCGGATGCGTTATCGAGGCGAACGAAGTGCGGGAGGCTTTTTTCGGGATTTACGGGATGAAAGCCGCCGATTGCCGGATCGTCGGTAACCGGTTGCAGGGGCCGGGCAGTCGCCGCCCGCTCACCGGCAATGGGATCCATCTCTGGCAATCGACCGGTATGGTAGTCGAAGGGAATAGCGTCCGTGCCCATCGGGACGGCCTCTTCTTTGAGTTTGTGCGGGGAGCGGTGGTCCGTGGCAATGTGAGCGAAGACAACCAGCGCTACGGCCTCCATTTCATGCGTTCGGATTCCTGCCGCTACGAAGACAACACCTTTTCTCACAACGGTGCCGGCGTGGCGGTGATGTACAGCTCCCGGGTCCAGATGCGAGACAACCGGTTCGAACGCAACTGGGGCAACGCCGCCTACGGCCTGCTCCTCAAGGAGATCAGCGACGGCGAGGTGGAGGGCAACCGGTTCGAGCGGAACACCGTGGGGCTCTATCTCGAGGGCTCGAATCGCAACCGGATCGTCCGGAACACCTTCGAGCAGAATGGCTGGGCGGTGAAAGTCATGGCCAACGCGAGCGACAACCGCTTCGAACAGAACGTGTTCGCCGGGAATTCATTTGATGTGGCCACCAACAGCCGCAGCGCGTCGAGCCGTTTCGAGGAGAACTTCTGGGACCACTACCGGGGGTACGACCTCGACCGCGACGGCTTCGGTGACGTGCCATTTCGGCCAGTGCGGCTCTTTTCGCTGATCGTCGAACAAAGTGAGCCGTCGCTGATCCTGCTCCGGTCGCTCTTCGTAGACCTGCTGGACGCCGCTGAACGGGTCCTGCCGATCCTCACCCCCGAGACGCTGGTCGATGCTCGGCCCCTGATGGTGCGTCCACGATGACCCCATCAGGCGTGACGATCACCGGGGTCCGCAAGCGATTCAGCCGGCTCGAGGTGCTGCGGGGGGTCGACCTGACGGTGGCGTCGGGCCGGATCACCGCCATCGTCGGTCCCAATGCCGCCGGGAAGAGCACCCTCATCAAGATGATCCTGGGGTTGGTCAAGCCCTCGGTCGGCGGCGGGTCGATTGTGGTGGATGGGGCTCTGATCAACGGCGGCCCTGAGTATCGCGAACGGGTGGGGTACATGCCCCAGGCCGCACGCTTTCCGGAACACCTGAGCGGCCGCGAAATCATCGATCTTCTCCGCGATCTCCGGGGGCGCCCCGATCGGCTCGACCAGGAGTTGCTCGCCCTTTTCCAGTTGGAAGCAGTGCTCGACAAGCCGATCCGGACCCTCTCCGGAGGCACCCGCCAGAAGTTGAACGCCGTCGTGGCGTTCCTGTTTCACCCTTCGCTGGTGATCCTCGACGAACCGACCGCAGGGCTCGATCCGCTGTCCTCGGGCATTCTCAAGGACAAGCTTCGGCGCGCGTCAGCCGCCGGCACCACAGTGCTGCTGACCGGCCACATCATGAGTGAAATTGAGGAACTTGCTCAAGACATCGTGTTCATGGTGGATGGCGCGGTGTCGTACCAAGGGACAGTGGAGCAGCTTCTCACCGAGAGTGGTGAAAGCCGGCTGGAACGCGCCATCGCCCGGCTGCTCGATGGAGCCGGCCGGTGAAAACGGCCCGCAAGGTACTCAGCTCACAGCTCCGCAACGTCCTGCGGAGTCGCTGGGTGCTGGGATACGCTCTGCTGCTGTTCGGCATGACCCAGCTGCTGCTCCAGTTCGGAGGAAGCGGCGAACGCGCGCTGCTCTCACTCCTGAACGTGGTGCTGCTGTTGCTCCCCCTGGTCAGCGTGATCTTCGGGACACTCTACGTGTACAACGCCCGGGAATTCATCGAGATGTTGCTGGCACAGCCGGTGGGGCGGGGAGCACTCTACGCCGGCCTCTTCGGCGGGCTCGCCATTCCAATGGCGGGCGCCTTCCTCCTCGCCGTCGGCGTGCCGCTGCTGCTGCAGGGAGGGAGCGACCCCGGATACCTGCGCCATTGCCTGATGCTGCTGGCCGCGGGGGTACTCCTCACGCTGGTGTATATCGCGCTCTCTCTTTGCGTAGCGGTCCTCATCGAAGATCGGGCCCGGGGCCTGGGTGCCGCCCTCCTGGTCTGGCTGTTCACCGCGCTGCTCTATGATGGCCTGGTGCTCCTGGTGACCCAGTTGTTTGCTGACTACCCGCTGGAAGGCCCGCTGCTCACCCTGATTTTTCTCAATCCGATCGACCTGGCCCGGGTCTTGTTGCTGCTCAGTTTCGACAACGCGGCACTGATGGGCTACACCGGCGCCATGTATGAGACGTTTTTTAACAAGGGGGCTGGTACGCTGCTTGCCTTCGGCATGCTGTTGCTGTGCGTCGCGGTGCCGCTGCTGGTGGGTTTGCGCTGGTTCCGGCGAAAGGATTTCTAGCGGCGCACCGGTTTACGAAGCGGCGTCCCGAAATCTCCGCACGATGTCCCCGGCCGGTTCGATTCGGTCAATGCCAGCCACGCTCTTGCCAGCCTGCCAGTAGTCCTTGCTGCCGGTTTCGTCGAGCGACGATCGCTTGAGCTGCCAGATCGACTTGAGGCCGTAGATCATTCGCATCCAGTGCTTGGTGCGATGACCCCGCAGCATCCAGCGCGCCAGCGGCCCGGCTTTGAGGCCCATTCGCTGGATGTACGGGGTGTTGATGACCGCCACCGGAACGCCGGTGATCCGCTCGCTCAGCACGATGTCGGATTCCTCGGCATCGAGGATCGCCTGTTTGTACACGGCGCTGGTCCGGCACTCGGTGGTAGCAATGAACCGGGTGCCCAATTGCGCCCCGGCGTATCCCATTCGAAGCGCCGCCACGAAATCGATTTCGGTGCCCACCCCGCCGGCACAGACCACCGGAAGGCCGAGGTCGTGGAACTCCCCCATGAGCTCTTCGGCGCTCTTGGGACCGGCGTGTCCTCCGGCCCGCCGGTTCACCGCGATCAACCCATCCACTCCCGAATCCCGGCTCTTGAGCGCCCATTTCCGTTCGGTGACATCGTGATACACCTTCCCACCAGCAGCGTGCACCGCTTCACACACCCAGCGGGGGTTTCCGAGAGAGGTGACGAAGAACCGAATTCCCTCTTCGAGCGCCACGTTCACCCACTGCACCATCCGTTCGTGGTAGCGCTTCGACGAAGCCTCGATGAGCGCGTTCATGCCGATCGGTTTGGCCGTCAGCCGCCGGATCAGCCGCAGCCCTTCCTGGAACTGGTGTCCGTAGACATACGTCAGGGAAATGGGCTGGACAATGCCGATCCCGCCGGCATCCGACACGGCGGCGACCAGTTCGGGGTTGCTGCAGGGGTACATCGCGCCGCAGATCAGCGGGACTTCGATTCCGGCGTCGCGGGCGAGCGGGGTGTCGAGTTGGCCTGTTGCGGTCATCGTGAGGCACCAGAGGATCCGGCGTGGGGGGTCACATCGAGTCGCCAGGTGGCGGTCACTCGGCAGACCAGGTCCCCACCGGCGTCCTTGATCTCCGCTCGCACGATGTGCTCGATCGGTCCGGTCACCGCCGGCACCGTCACCTCGGCCTCCGAGGTGAGCGTGCCTCTGGCCTTCTTGAAATACTCCGTCGAGAGGCTGGTGACGATGCTGCGGACTCCAGGCGGCAGCGACATCAGCATGGCGAGTCCGCTGGTCACCTCGCCGAGGTTGACCAGCGCCACCGCGTGCACCGACCCGAGGTGCTGGCGGACATGACGGCGGTCGCGGAGGGTGACCCGGGAATATCCTGGTCGGAGCTCCCGGACGTGGGCTCCGATCGTGCCGGTGTAGGGAACCAGGAAGCCGAGCATCCGGCTGAACAGCCAGGTGCCGCCGGGAAGTCGTTGCAGCCGGTGCCAGGTGTTGATGACTGACGCGATGGAAGAAGCCATGGAAAAACCTCGACTCGGGCCTCGGCGGAGTCAAGTAGATTGGAGGCGGACCCAATTCATATCCGAGGGAGGATTCGTGTCCTTCGCCCGATCCTTGGTGTTGCTCGCCGCCTCCGCCGCCCCGCTTGCTGGCCAGCAAGCGCCGCCCGCCGCCTACGTCCCGGCCCTTTCAACGCTGCTCAACCGGCCCGCCAGTGAGCTCCGCACCATGGTGGAACGGGTGCAGATCGACTCCCGGAATCTCAGTCGCCGCTGGCCGGTGGAATATTCGGCGGCGCAATTGGCAGCGTTCCGGGGATTTCTGGGGGCCTGGCAGTCCCGGCTCAAGGAGGTGGGGTTCGATCAGCTGAGTCAGGATGGGAAAATCGACTACCTGCTGCTCAGGAATCAGATGGGCCGACAAATTGCGCTCCTCTCCCGCGATGAGGCCCGCTTCGGTGAAATGCGCGCGCTGCTGCCGTTTGGGCCCGCTGTCATGGAACTGCACGAGCAGCAGCGCCGCATGGAATCGGTGGTTCCCGACAGCCTCGCTCGTATCCTGGCCCAGGTAGCGGCGCAGGCCGGCACCGCCACCAAGGCGCTCGATTCGGTCGCCACGCGACCCACCCGCATCGTGGCGTTCCGCGCGGCGGAGGAGGTGCTGAGTCTCCGGGAGACGCTGCGACGGTGGTACGAGTTCTACGCCGGCTACGACCCGATGTTCACCTGGTGGAACAAGGCACCCTACGAAAAGACCTCCGCCGCCTTTCAGCAGTATGCCAAGGTGCTTCGGGAAAAGGTGGTCGGGGTGCGCGAAGGCGAGGACGATCCGATCGTGGGCGATCCGATTGGCCGGGCGGCACTGGTGGAGGACCTGGCGTTCGAGATGATTCCCTACACCCCCGAAGAATTGGTCAAGATTGCCGAGCGAGAGTTTGCCTGGTGCGAAGCCGAGATGCGGAAGGCGGCGCGCGCGTTGGGCTTCGGGGATGACTGGCGCGCTGCGATGGAAAAGGTGAAGAACAGTTACGTCGAGCCCGGCAAGCAGACCGACTTGGTGCGGGATCTGGCCCGGGAGGCGGTGACGTTCATCGAGCAGCGCAACCTCATCACCGTGCCGCCGCTCGCCAAAGACGATTGGTGGATGGAAATGCTTTCACCGGCGCAGCAGAAAGTTTCCCCGTTTTTTCTGGGTGGTTCGCTGATCCAGGTGTCCTACCCCACCGAGGCCATGACGCAGGAAGACAAGCTGATGACCATGCGGGGAAACAACCCGTATTTTTCCCGTGCCACAGTGCAGCACGAACTGATCCCCGGACACCACCTTCAGTGGTTTATGAGCGACCGATACCAGACTCATCGGGAGCTTTTCAGTACCCCGTTCTGGACCGAAGGCTGGGCACTGTACTGGGAAATGCAGTTGTGGGACCTCGGTTTTCCCCGGACACCCGAGGAAAAAATCGGCATGTTGTTCTGGCGGTCGCACCGGGCGGCCCGGATTATCTTTTCCCTCCGCTTTCATCTGGGCACCATGACGCCCGAGGAAGCGATCGACATGCTGGTGAACCGGGTGGGCCACGAGCGGGCCAACGCCACCGCCGAGGTCCGCAGGTCCTTCAACGGGAGCTATCCACCGCTCTATCAGATTGCCTATATGATGGGTGGCCTTCAGTGGCGATCGTTGCATCAGGAGCTGGTCACGTCCGGGCGAATGACCGACCGGGTCTTTCACGATACCGCGATGCAATCGGGCACCATGCCGGTGGAAATGGTGCGGGCGCTCTTGACTCGGCAGCGCCTCACCCCGGACCAGGCCTCGCAGTGGCGGTTTGCGGGGGCGTTGCCGTGAGCCGGGTCAGGTCGGGCATCGTGACGGTTGGGTTCCTCGCCGGGGCGGCGGCCTGTGCCAAATCACCCCCCCCAGCGCCGGGGATCAGCGTCGGTGGTACCTACCAGACCGCAGTGACCTTGCTGGAGAGTAGCTGCTCCGACATGGGGATCCAGCAGCATCCAACGACGGTGGCGCACCACGCCGGGGATACCGTGCTCACCGTTACCCATGCCGGGGCGAGTTATCAGGGCACGCTCACACCCGACGGTCGTTTCATGACCCAGCCCAGCAACTTCACCATTGGCAACGTGACCTATGTAATCACGCTGACGGGAAGCTTTACCACCCAGGCGGTGGACATCCGGGCCGACGTCGAGGCGGGGCGGCAACCGCCCTGTCATATTGCGGCGCGCTGGAGCGGTCCCAAGGATGGGCTACCCAACGTGCTGCCATGATTTCCTTATCTTGAAATGGAATTTTCATGCTGATTCGGCGTAGGCTCCGGGCCGGCGTATTCGGCCTCTGCTTCTCGGCCCATCTGGTATCCGCCCAGACGGCCGGCCCAACGGTTGCAAAGGCGACCCGGTTCATGGCCCAGGCGGAATCCACCCTCGCACTCCTCAGTGTGAAGGTGAATCAGGCGCAGTGGGTTCAGCAGAATTTCATTACCGAAGATACCGAGGCGCTTTCCGCCGCCGCTCAGAACGACTTTGGAGTCGCGGTGCAGCGGCTGGCGATGGCGGCCCGTCGATTTGACGGCATCACGCTCCCGGCCTCGCTGCGCCGCAAGTTTCTGTTGCTCAAACTTTCGCTCGCGGCACCGCCCCCCGCCAATGCCCAGGAAGCCGCCGAGCTCACCACCCTGACCGTGGGAATGGACGCCGATTACGGACGTGGCAGCTATTGCCGCCCGGCCCCGAGCGGCACCGGTGAGGAGTGCCGCCAGCTGGGAGCGCTGAGCCGGGTCTTGGTGGAGAGCCGCAATCCGGGCGAACTCCTCGATGCTTGGCAGGGCTGGCATCGCATCAGCGTTCCGATGCGGCCTCGCTACCAGCGCTTTGTCGAGCTGACCAACAAAGGCGCCCGCGGGATGGGTTTTGCGGACGCGGGCGCCATGTGGCGGGCCGGCTATGACATGCCGCCCGACGAGCTGTCGAAGGAGGCGGACCGGCTCTGGGAGCAAGTCAAACCGCTCTACCTTTCGCTCCACGCCTACGTCCGGACCCGGCTCGGGGAACAATACGGCAGCGCCCTGGTGACGCGGGACGGGCTGATCCCCGCGCACCTGTTCGGAAACATGTGGGCCCAGGAGTGGGGCAACATCTATCCATTGGTGGCGCCGAAGGCGGCCGCCGAAACCTTCGACCTGACCAAACTGCTCCAGGCCAAGGGAACCGACGCCAAGGGGATGGCGCGCACCGCCGAGGCGTTCTTCACATCGCTGGGGTTCGCAGCGCTCCCCCAATCGTTCTGGAGCCGCTCGCTCTTTACCAAGCCGGTCGACCGCGAAGTGGTCTGTCATGCCAGCGCATCGGACATCGACAACAAGGAAGACCTGCGCATCAAGATGTGCATCGAGATCAATGCGGAAGATTTCGTAACGGTGCACCACGAGGAGGGGCACAGCTTTTACCAGAGGGCCTATCAGAACCAATCATTCCTGCACCAAAACGGCGCCAACGACGGATTTCACGAGGCAGTGGGCGATGCGATTGCCCTGGCGCTCACTCCGGAGTATTTGAAGCAAGTGGGGCTGCTCGACCGGATTCCCGGACCGGAGGGCGACGTTTCCCTGCTGCTCCGGCAGGCAATGGACAAAGTGGCGTTCCTTCCCTTTGGCCTCCTGGTAGATCAGTGGCGCTGGAAGGTGTTCTCCGGAGAAACCCGGCCCGAGGCCTACAATGCATCATGGTGGGCGCTCCGGGCCAAGTACCAGGGCGTGGCCCCACCGCTCCCCCGAAGCGAACGCGATTTTGATCCAGCCGCCAAGTACCATGTTGCGGCAAACGTTCCCTATACCCGGTATTTCCTCGCCCGGGTGCTGCAGTTTCAGTTTTACCGGGCGCTCTGTCGTGAAGCGGGATTCACCGGACCGCTGCACCGTTGCACCTTCTACGGCAACAAGGCCGCCGGCGCCAAGCTGGCGGCAATGCTCGAGGCAGGCGCCAGCCGCCCCTGGCAGGAGATTCTCCTTGCAATGACCGGGGAACGCCGGATGGATGGTGGGGCCATCATTGAATACTTTGCCCCCCTCAAGGTGTGGCTCGATGAACAGAATCGGGGGCAGCCAGTGGGGTGGTGAACCCGCCGCGCAAACTCCGCTTGGTACCCCAGGGACGCTCCGAACTTCCAGTTTGGCCACAACCAAGGCGCATTCCATGATCGCACTTGTACTCGTCCTTGCCGTCCAGCAGCCAGCCGCTCCGGCGGGGACACCCGCCACCCAGCAGGCTGCCCCCTCCGCGACGCAGGGTCCCGGTGCCGTTCAGCCCGGACCCCGCCCGTACGACCAGGTGATCACCCGGGCGGCGCGCTCCGATTCCGGATTGTTTCTGATTCACCGAGTGGGTCCTCGGCTGTACTTCGAGGTGCCTGATTCGCTTCTGGGCCGGGACATGTTGCTCATCAGCAAGATCCACCAGGCGCCGGAGGACCTGAGCCCGTTCATGAACGCCGGATCGAGCGTGGCGGAACAGGTGGTTCGCTGGGAGCGGGAAGGGGACCGCCTCCTGCTCCGGTCCTTCTCCTATCGCTACATCGCCGCCGATTCCCTGCCGATTGCCCGCTCGGTGGCGGCGAACACCTTCGCCCCGATCATTCGATCCTTCCCGCTCGCGGCGGTGAACCGGGATTCCACCGCCCGGGTGATCGAGACAACGGCCCTGTTTGAAGACGATGTGCCGGCGATCAGCGGTCTCAGCAATGCGCTGCGAACCCAGTTCAAGGTGCGACGGCTCGACCCGGCCCGCAGCTTTCTCGACCGGGCCAAGAGCTTTCCGATCAACCTCCAGGTGGTGCACACCCAGACGTTCGATGCCACCGATCCGCCATCACAACAGGGTACCGGCACGATCTCGCTGCAGATGAGCCAGTCGATGGTACTCCTTCCCAAGGAGCCGATGCGGCCCCGGATTGCCGATGAACGGGTCGGCTGGTTCACCACAGACCAGATTGATTTCGGCAGCAAGGAGCTCAAGGCGGCGGGCCGGTCGCTGATTCAGCGCTGGCGGCTTGAACCAAAGGATCCGGGGGCGTATGGCCGGGGTGAACTGGTGGAACCGGTGAAACCGATAGTCTACTACCTGGACCCCGGCACGCCGATGGAGTGGCGCCAGTACATAAGGCAAGGGATTCAGGATTGGCAGGTCGCCTTCGAGGCCGCCGGATTCAAGAACGCCATTCTGGCGCGGGACCCACCCACGCCCGAGGAAGACCCCGACTTTGACCCTGATGACGTCCGCTACTCCACGGTGCGGTATGTCGCCAACATGACCCGCAACGCGACAGGGCCGAGCGTGGCGGACCCGCGCACCGGTGAGATCATCGAGAGCGACATCATCTGGTACCACAACCATCTGCGCTCCTACCGCAATCGGCTCATGGTGGAGACCGGCGCCGCCAACCCTGCCGCGCGATCGCTCCGCACCGAGGATCGGTTGATCGGAGAAACCGTGCGCCAGGTGATCACCCACGAGATCGGGCACGCCCTCGGCCTGCCCCACAACATGGGCGCGAGTTCCTCGTTGCCGGTCGATTCGCTCCGCTCTCCGTCCTACACCGAGCGCATGGGGGTTAGCCCCTCGATCATGGACTACGCCCGGCAGAATTACATCGCCCAGCCGGGGGACGGCGTCACCCGTTTCGTTCGCAAGCTGGGGCCCTACGATCGGTATGCGATTAACTGGGGCTACAGGGTACTTCCGAGTGCTCGGAGCCCCGACGACGAGCGGCCCACGCTGGACCGCTGGATCCGGGAGAAGGCCGACGACCCGATGTATCGGTTTGCCAACGGCTCCGGGCTGGATCCCAGCGCTCAAACCGAAGACATCGGGGACGACCCGGTACGGGCCAGCCGTTTCGGTATGGCCAACCTGCGGCGAGTCACGCCCCGGCTGGTGGAATGGACCTCTACCCCAGGACAGGACTACGCTGACCTGGGCGAGCTCTATGGCGAACTGGTACAGAGCTTCAACCGATACGCCGGGCATGTGGTGACGATGATTGGTGGAGTGTACGGCCGGACCAAGGCGAGCGATCAGCCCGGGATGGTCTATGCAACGGTGTCCGCCGCAAAGCAGCGCGCGGCAATGAAGTTCTTTGCGGACGAGGTGTTCACCACCCCGACTTGGCTGGTGGATGAGAACATCCTCCGGCGGATCGAACCCGCCGGCGCCATCGACCGGATTCGGCAGATCCAGGCCGGTATCGTCAATCGGCTGCTCGATCCGGCCCGGATGCAGCGCCTCTCCGAGGGAGAGGCGTACCATCCGCGGGACGCCTACCGGCTCCCCGAGATGCTCAACGATCTCAAGGATGGAATCTGGGCCGCCGGCCTGTCCGGGACCGGCCCGATCGACCTGTGGCACCGCAACCTCCAGCGCGCCCACGTGGCTCGGCTGGGCACCTTGATGGTGGACGGGCCGGCTCCGGCGCCGGCGCCGGCTCCGTTCCCGCCGGGCGCGGCGGCCGTGGCACCGATCGTTGTGGCGCAGAGCGACATCCGGCCGCTGGTGCGAGCCCAACTCGCCTCCCTCAAGACGGCCGTTCAGGCCCGGATGGTCCGCACGACCGATCCGGTGACCCGGGCCCATCTCGGCGATGTGGTGGCGCGAATTACCGAGCTCCTTGAGGGCGAAAGGAGGCGCTGAATCTTGGGGGGGTATCTTTCCCGCGACCGCCAGGGGCACCGCGGGGGAAACCCTTCTCGCCGGTTGAGACGTCACCCTTGGAACCTGATCCGGTTCATACCGGCGGAGGGAGGCGGACCATGAGTAGCACTGCTCCATATCGCGGCGTCTTTCCCAACTCCAGCAAGGCGTACATCGAGGGCACTCGCGGCATTCGGGTGCCGGCTCGGGAAATCGCGCTGTCCGGAGGCGAACCCTCCCTCCGGGTTTACGACAGCAGCGGGCCGGCCGATTGTGATGTGCGCACTGGCTTGCCCCCGCTCCGGGCCGACTGGATCAACGCTCGAGCCGTCCAGGCTTCCAGTCGCCCCGCGGCCAGCGAACTGATTCCCCCGGCGCTGCTGCCCCGACCCCTCCGCGGTACCGGCCCGCTCACGCAGCTGTACTACGCCCGCCGGGGTGAAATCACTGAAGAGATGGAGTTTGTCGCGATTCGGGAGGGGATGCCTGCCGAACTGGTGCGAAGCGAGGTGGCCCGGGGTCGCGCCATTATTCCCGCCAACATCAATCACCCCGAGCTCGAGCCGATGATCATCGGCAGGGCATTCCATGTAAAGATCAACGCCAACATCGGCAATTCGGCGGTCAAGAGCTCGATCGACGATGAAGTCGAAAAGCTTCGCTGGGCCACACTGTGGGGTGCCGACACGGTGATGGACCTTTCCACCGGCCAGAACATTCACGAGACCCGGCAGTGGATTCTCCGGAATTCCGCCGTGCCGATCGGCACCGTGCCGATCTATCAGGCGCTGGAAAAGGCCGGCGGAGCCCCGGAAGACCTTACCTGGGCGATCTACCGGGACACCTTGATCGAGCAGGCGGAGCAGGGGGTGGACTATTTCACCGTGCACGCCGGTGTGCTGCTCCGCTATATCCCGCTCACCGCAGAGCGGCTCACCGGGATCGTGTCCCGGGGCGGGGCGATCATGGCCAAGTGGTGCCTGGCCCACCACAAGGAATCCTTCCTTTACACCCGGTTCCGGGAAATCTGCGAGATCATGCAGGCGTATGACGTGTCATTTTCGCTGGGTGACGGTCTCCGGCCCGGCAGTATTGCCGATGCCAACGACGCCGCCCAATTTGCCGAGCTCAAGACGCAGGGTGAGCTCAACAAGATTGCCTGGGAATACGATGTCCAGGTGATGAATGAAGGGCCTGGTCACGTGCCGATGCATCTGATCAAGGAGAACATGGAAAAGCAGCTGGAATGGTGCGGCGAGGCACCATTTTATACGCTGGGTCCGCTGACCACCGACATCGCCCCAGGCTACGATCATATCACCAGCGCCATCGGAGCGGCGATGATCGGGTGGTACGGTACTGCCATGCTCTGCTACGTCACCCCCAAGGAGCATCTGGGACTTCCTGACCGGGACGACGTGAAGGCGGGTGTCATCGCATACAAGATTGCCGCGCATGCCGCCGATCTGGCCAAAGGACACCCGGCGGCCCGTCCCTGGGATGACGCCCTTTCCAAGGCACGGTTCGAATTTCGCTGGCGAGATCAATTCAATTTGGCGCTCGATCCGGTGACGGCGCTGGCCTACCACGACGAAACGCTGCCGGCGGAAGGGGCCAAAGTTGCCCACTTCTGCTCGATGTGCGGGCCGAAATTCTGCTCGATGCGAATCACCCAGGACCTGAGAGAAGCAGCGGCAGGGATGGCGGAGAAGGCCGACGAGTTTCGGGCCCGGGGCGGGGAGCTGTACCTCACCGCGTCGGGGTGAGCGGCAGCCTCCCCCGATGCGCGCAAGGGAAAACATGACCACCTTGATAACATGACGCCACAAGACGCCGCCGGAGACGCAGTCGCCAAGCTGGGGATCCAGCTGCAGTTCATCGGCAGCCTTCTCTGTGTCGGTCTCGGTCTTGTTATTCGGCGAGGAACCGGCCAGCGTCCTTGGTTGGCCTATTGGACCTCGGCATACGGCGCCGTTGCCGTCGGGCTGGCCGCCCTGCTGGTGCGGTATTACGGGCTCCCCCTCCTCCCGGTTGAGCTGGTCCAAGGGCGTGAGGCGACCTACATCGCAACGCTGTACGCGTTGTACGCCGGCGCCAAGCTGTTGTTCTTCTGCTGCCTCATCGCGGGAAGTTGGCTCTTCGTCAGTCGCGCCCCGATTCCCCGCATCGGTCTGGGGGCCGGGCTCACGCTGATTCTGGGCGTCACGATCCTCTTCGCGCTGTCGCCCACAGAACTCAACCAGATCATGGCGTGGCAGGCGGGATTCGCGGTTCCGGTCTTTTTGGCCTGTGCCGGGCTCCTGGTTCGGATGCCGGAGGAGTTGCGCACCCGGGGAAGCCGCCTCCTCGCCGGAATCTTCGTGGGGTATGCCGGCCTGTGGGCCCTCTACATCCCGGGGTTCCTCTTCCAGGCATCGCCAGCCACCACGACGGTGGGCCACGCCATCCGGTGGCTGGAGGCCCACAATGCCTACGTAGACCTGGTCTTCGAATGCTTGCTGGGCTTCGGGATGATCCTCGCCGTGCTCGATGACGCATTCCGCAAGGCGGAGGAGGCCCGCAGCCTGCGGCTCCGCGAGGTGGCGGGTTCTGAGGCGCGCCTGGCCCATATCATTCGCGCCGCTTCCGAAGGAATCGTGCTGCTCGACGCCGAACGCCGGATCGTGCATTGCAACCCAGCCGCGCTGGAGATACTCGGCTCGGAAGAGTCGACGTTGCTCGGGGTTTCGTTCGATCAATTCGTCACCACCAACCAGGTGGACGAACTGTGGACCCCGTCCCGGCGGCGTATTCGTCGTACCGGAATGACACCGCCGGGGGGTCACGAATTGGTGGGCCGCCGCGGGGACGGGACTGAATTTCCCATGGAGATTTCGCTGCGGGCCGCCGGTGCCGCCGATTCCGAGGGCTTTGTTCTCATCATTCGCGACCGCACCGAGCAGGTACGTCAGGAGGCTGAGCGGGAACTGACCCAGGCGCGGATGGCCCAGGCCGCGCGACTGGAAAGCATCGGCCGGATGGTGTCGGGCGTGGCCCATGAACTCAACAATCCGCTCACCGCCATCCTGGCATTTGCCCAGGATCTGTTGAGCCAGTCCCGCAGCCTGCCCGATACCGAAGCGCTGACGACCATTGTCGCTCAATCACAGCGCTGCCGCGCGATCGTCCAGGATCTGCTCGCCTCCGCCCGGGGCAGCCGGGAAGACCGGCAACCGATGGCGCTGCATCACCTCCTTGCGCGGATCCTGCCCACGCTGCATCGGCAGGCCGCGGAGCGGGGGATCGAGCTCGCGGTGACGGTGCCCGAGACCATGCCCCAACTCAACGTCAATTCCGCCGGGATCGAGCAGGTGCTCACCAACCTGGTGGTCAACGCCTTTCAGGCGCTCGGCGAGGGCGGCCAAGTGCGACTAGGCGGCCATCTGGTGGAGGACCGGGTGGTGTTGGTAGTGGAGGACGACGGGCCGGGGCTCTCCGACGCGGTGCTTCCTCGGCTGTTCGAGCCGTTCTTCACCACCAAGGCCCCTGGGGAAGGCACCGGACTGGGGCTCTCGGTGAGTCACGCCATTGTCGAACAGCACGGCGGCAGCCTTCGCGCCGAAAACCGTACCGGTGCCGGCAGCCACGGCGCGCGATTCTCGGTCTCGTTGCCATTCCTTGACCGACGCTCAGTACCCCGAACCCAGCCGGAGCTTCCGCCCAGCGACATCCTTTCACGGGCGGCGCCACTGGGCGCTCCGCCCCGACACCTGCTGCTGGTGGACGATGAAGCTTCGATCCGGGTCGCCATCCGGCGATTTCTCGAGCGCCAGGGCTGGACCGTGAAGGAGGCAAAGGACGGCCGTGAGGCGCTCGAGATGTTGGGATTGGACGACGGGGCCTCCCGCCCGACCACCGATCAGTTTGATGCCATTGTATCCGACCTCAAGATGCCGGGAGTCACCGGACTCGAAATGCACGATCGCCTGGCCCGATTGGCTCCCGGTGCTCTGGTGAAGCTGGTGCTGATCACCGGGGACATCGCCTCGACGGAGGTCGCGGAGTTTATTGCCCGCCTCCAGCAACCAATCCTTCAGAAGCCGTTCGATTTGGCTGCCCTTGCCGACCTGCTCGATCGCATTGCGCCTCCCGGTACCACGTCCGCCGCCTAGCGGTTGCAAGTGTCCCGCGCTGGTCCTTGACTAGGTAACACATATAGTATATTATATACACTATGTTTACCACGATCCCCTGCCCCTTCTGCCACAAACTCAACCGCATTGACCTCGGCCGGTTGGCCGACGGTCCCCGTTGTGGCGCCTGCCAACGGCCCCTTCACCTCGATCGACCGGTGCCAGTATCCGAGGCGGCGTTCGACCAGGCGCTCAAGGGAACCGATGCGCCGGTGCTGGTGGATTTTTACGCTGATTGGTGTGGTCCCTGCCGAATGCTCGCTCCGGTGGTTGATGAACTGGCCGAAGCGCGCTCCGGCCAGGTCGTGGTACTCAAGGTGGATACTGATCGATACCCGGGCATCTCTGAGCGCTTCGGGATCCGCGGTATTCCCACGCTCATTGCCTTTCGGGACGGCAAGGAAACCGGCCGGCACGTCGGAATGGCCCGGCGGAGTCAGCTCGACGCTTTGGTGGGCGCGGCGTGAAAGGCCAGCGCTCCGTGCTGCTCCGCCGAGTGGACCGGCGTGTCCTCCAGCGAGCCGCCGAAATCATCAAGTTGCTCGGGCACCGGGAACGCTTGATGATTCTCGATGCGCTGGAGCCGGGAGAGCTGAGTGTCACGGAGATCTGCACGGAATGCGGCCTGGAACAGGCCATCTGTTCGCAACATCTCAGCCGGCTTCGGCAGCTCAAGGTGGTGGCATGCCGAAAGGATGGCCTGAACGTGTACTATCGGGTGGTTGAGCCGAAGGTGCATCATATCTTGAACTGCATTCGAACCTGCGATGCACCCCAACAACATTGAATCCGCTCAAGGCCGCGATGCCCAACTCTACCGAATCACTGAACCCGCTGATAACGCCCACCGTGCTGGAGGTGGCCTTGCGCACCGACCCGGCCATCCGGCTGCTGGATGTCCGGACGCCGGCGGAGTTCGAAACGGCGCACATCGCCGGGGCCTATAACGTCCCACTCGACACGCTGCAGGAGCACTCCGGCGAAATCCGCTTTGGGGTTCAGTCGCCGATAGTGCTGATCTGTCACAGCGGTGGTCGGGCGCGGAAAGCTGAGGAGGCC
>JANNSC010000075.1:0-1556 GCA_031402135.1 Gemmatimonadales bacterium
TGCTCCAGATCGGGCACGCCAGCCAGGAGGGCGGCCGCCACCCGGGCCGAGGCCTCGAGAAGTTGCTGGTAGGTATGGGTGCCCGCGGCGTCCACTATCGCGAGGCGATCGGCGTGGGACTCGGCGCGGGAGTTGAACGACATAGGCGTGAAGAAACGCTCCGCCCAACCTCCCGGGCAAGAGGTCCGACGGAGGCTCAGCGCGCCGGGTCGAGCGCCAGACGGGCGAATGCGAGCGCTTCGGCTTCGCCAAAATTGGCTTCGGTATTGGCGAGCAGGGCCACCGCGACTCCCAGTTGCGGGTAAACCAGGAGGAAGGCGCGCCCTCCGACCGAGCTCCCGCCGTGGTGGAGGTAGTTGCGCCCGAGGGAATCCCTTGCGATTCGCCAACCCAACCCTACGCGGGTGAC
Organism: Gemmatimonadales bacterium; assembly: GCA_031402135.1. Classification (GTDB taxonomy): domain Bacteria; phylum Gemmatimonadota; class Gemmatimonadetes; order Gemmatimonadales; family GWC2-71-9; genus JABFSM01. The sequence continues at coordinate 410 of JANNSC010000075.1, forward strand.
GGCGCCGTTGGCAGTGTGCTGGGAGGTGATCAGCAAGGTACGCACGCTGTCGGCGAGGTATCCTGGGGCGAACATCCCGACTGCGAAATGGGCGAGGTCCTCCGCGGTGGAGACCACACCCCCGGAGGGCCAGCGATCGCTTAGGTCCTGCGCCAGGGCAGGCCGGAAACCCCCAGTTGAGTCGAGAGTGAGCGGGGGCGCCTCGTCGGGCGACAGCCGACCGGAGGGTTCCAGTCCGGTGTGTCTCAGCCGGAGCGGCGCGAAAATTTCTTCCCTAAGCAATTCCGAATAGGGCCGGCTTTCCGCGGCCTCGAGAACGGCACCCAGGAGATTGAATCCGTAGGAGGAATAGAAATACCGCGACCCGGGCGGTGTCAGCAGTGAATCCTTGAGAAAAATGCCGAGGCTGGCCCTGACGGTCGGGTAGGCGATGAGATTCAGATACTCGGCTGGTCCATAGTGGCGGACGCCAGCGAGGTGGCCCGCGAGCTGCCGGATGGTGAGGGCACCGTACGCCGGAGGGAGATCGGGGAGATAGGACGCGATTGGCGTGTCGAGCTCTAATCGTCCTGGCCTAAGCAGCCGAGCTGCAAGGGCTGTGGTGAAAAGTTTGGAGACGCTCCCGACCCGAAAGCGGGTGTTGCGCGACGCCGCGCCAACCTGCCAGTGCCAGGTCGTGCCGCCGGCACGAGCGACCGCAACCGAAAAGGCCGGAAGGTGATACTTGGCCGCGATGGTACGGGCGAGTGAGTCGCCTGCCAGCGGGGCTTGGGCGTGAAGCCCCGTTCCAGAGAGCAGCAGGCTTACTGCAATCAAAAGTCCACGCCGAGGAACCATCCCTATTCTCCGCGAAGAACCGCCACCGGATCGCCGCGGGTGGCCCGCCGCGCCGGAATCCAGCAGGCCAGGAACGCGATGCTCAGGAAGAGCGCGGTAGCCGACCCGAGCACCAAGGGGTCTCCCGGACTCACCTCGAAGAGCAGGCTGCTGAGCCGTCGAGTGATGGCCCATCCCGCAGCGAGGCCGGCGATGGCCCCAATAGCGGCATCGCGCATTCCGGCCCTCACCACCTCGCTCACCACCTGATGGTCGCTGGCCCCGAGCGCCCTTCGCAATCCCATTTCCCGAGTGCGTTGCGCGACGATAT
>JANNSC010000076.1:0-3656 GCA_031402135.1 Gemmatimonadales bacterium
GGCATCCGCCTCGGCGGTTGCGCAGGCGGTTGTGGGGGCGGCGCGAAAGGAGGCGGGGTGGTAAATGGCCGCTGAGCTCTGCGCGACGAGTGTCGGTGGCGGCCTGGCCGGCTCCGAAGCGGCGTGGGCGCTGGCCAATCGGGGGGTGCGGGTTACCCTCCATGAAATGCGTCCTGCCAAAGGCACCGAGGCCCACCAGACCGGCTGCCTTGCCGAGCTGGTCTGCAGCAACTCCTTCAAATCGGTAGAACTCCACAACGCCCATGGGCTCCTCAAGGCCGAGCTCCGGATGCTGGGCAGCCTCCTGCTCCCGTGCGCCGATCTCGCCCGGGTGCCGGGCGGCTCGGCGCTGGTGGTGGACCGGCAGGTCTTCTCGGAGGGGGTGGACGCCCGGCTTCGGGCCCACCCGAACATTGCGGTGGCAGTGGGAGAAGTGGTGGCGCTTCCCGGGCCAGGGATCGTTGCCACCGGCCCACTCACCTCCGAGGCGTTGAGCGCCGCGATTGCCGAGCGGCTGGGTACCGGCGCCTTGGCGTTTTATGACGCGATCGCCCCGATCGTCTCGGACGACTCGCTGGATCGTTCGGCGCTCTACGCCCTTTCCCGCTATGAAAAGGGCGACGGGGACGACTACCTCAATGCGCCGATGTCGAAGGAGGAGTACGACGGCTTCATTGCCGCGTTAGGGGCTGCCGATCAATTCCACGGCCACGATTTCGATGCGGTGCCCTACTTCGAAGGGTGCCTGCCGGTCGAAGAAATGGCCAAGCGGGGGCCCGAAACCCTCCGCTTCGGTCCGATGAAACCGGTCGGGCTTCCCGACCCCCGCACCGGCCGGGAGCCGTGGGCGGTGGTACAGTTTCGCCGGGAGGACAAGGCGGGCCAGATGTGGAACCTGGTCGGGTTTCAAACCCGGCTCCGGATTCCCGAGCAACAACGGGTATTCCGGACGATTCCCGGGTTAGGAACTGCCGAATTCTTGCGCTACGGCAGCATCCACCGCAATGCCTACCTGAACAGCCCCGCCAACCTGGGCCCCGGCCTGGCTACCCGGGACGGCGAACCGGTGTTTTTTGCCGGCCAACTTACCGGTGTCGAGGGCTATACCGAGTCGCTCGGCACCGGGATTCTGGCGGGGATTAACCTGCATCGCCACCTGACGGGGAAGCCGATCGCCACGCCGCCCCCAACCACGATGCTGGGCGGGCTGCTGCGGTACCTGGCCGAGGCCGATCCGAAGCATTTCCAGCCGATGAACGCCAACTTCGGCCTCCTGGAGCCACTTTCCGGCAAGGTGAAGAAGGCCGAAAAGCGTGAGCTGCTGGCGGCTCGCGCACTTGCCGATTTTGGCGCCTGGGTGGAGGCGCTGTGACCCCCACCACGTCTCGCGCCGCCGCCGAGACGGCCCGGGCCCCGCGCGATCCGTTGGTCGAGGAATTCCTGCTCCACCTGGATAAGGAGCGGGACCAGTCCCCCCACACGCTCAAGGCGTACCGGCGAGACCTCGAAGGGTTCGTCGAGTTTGCGGGGCGATTCTACGGCGGCTCCTGGAGCTGGGAGTCGGTCGATCGTCTCGGCATTCGGGGATTCCTGGGAGAACATGAGCGGCGAGGGCTGGCTCGACGCTCAGCGGCCCGGGCACTCTCAGCCCTGCGATCGTTTTACCGATACTTGCAGGTTCACCACGGAATGGCCAACGCCGTGGCCCGCGCCGCCAAAATGCCCAGAATCGACAAGCGCCTCCCGACCTACCTCAGCCGAGGCGAAATGGACGCCCTGTTTGAGCATGCGGAAACGGCGGCGGCGGCGGATGAGTTCACCGCAGTCCGGGATTTGGCAATGCTCGAGCTGTTTTACTCCAGTGGACTCCGGCTCTCCGAGCTCGCCGGGGTGAATCTCTCGACCCTCGACCTGATGAGCGACCAGGTGAAGGTGCGGGGCAAGGGCAAGAAGGAGCGGATCGTTCCGGTGGGCAAAAAAGCGGTGCAGGCGCTGCGGCGTTATCTTCTCGCCCGCGAGGTGGTGGCCCGCAAGCCTGGGGCGGACACGTCGGCGGTGTTCCTCAACCGCCGCGGAGGGCGGCTGGGGGTAACCTCGATTCAACGCCGGATGCACAAGCTCTTCGACGCCGTGGCGGCGACCGGCCAGCGGGTGCACTCGCTGCGCCACACCTTTGCCACGCACCTGATGGATGCCGGGGCAGACCTCCGCGCGGTGCAGGAACTGCTGGGCCATGCGTCGTTGAGTACGACCCAGGTGTATACCCACACCTCGGTGGAGCGGCTCAAGCAGGTGTATCGGCAGGCGCATCCGCGGGGCGGGTGACTTCAGGTTTTAGAACAGCTGTCCACAGATTTTACAGTTTCCCCAGATTTTACAGTTTCCACAGATTTCACAGATTTCACAGATTACCCGGATTGCTCGATTTGAAAGGTGAACACCCACAACCAGCAAACAGTTTTCAGGAAGAATCGGTGTAATCGGTGTAATCTGTGGATGTAGTTATGAAGCCCAGCAAGCCACCCCGGAGCAGCATGACGACGTTTCACGGCACCACAATTCTGGCGGTCCGCAAAAGCGGGCACGTTGCGCTGGGCGGCGATGGCCAGGTCAGCATCGGCGACACCATCATCAAATCCACCTCCACCAAGGTGCGCACCCTCAAGGGTGGCAAGGTGCTGGCGGGATTTGCCGGTTCGGTGGCCGATGCCCTGAATCTGTTCGAGCGGTTCGAGGAGAAGTTGGACCGCTATCCCGGCAATCTCCCCCGCGCCTCGGTGGAACTCGCCAAGGACTGGCGCAGCGACCGGGTGTTGCGCCGGCTCGAAGCGCTTCTGGTGGTTACCGATCTGGAGCACAGCTTTCTCCTTTCGGGCTCCGGCGAGCTGATTGAAGCGGATGATGGAATCCTCGCCGTCGGATCAGGCGGGAACTACGCCCTCGCGGCGGCCCGGGCGCTGGCCCCGGATCCTTCGATTTCCGCCCGGGATGTGGTGGAACGGTCGCTGCTGATCGCTGCGGAGATCTGCGTGTTCACCAATCGCAATTTGACCATCCTGGAGCTCTGAAAGGCGAGCGCTTCCGGCGGTGGGCACTTGGCTGCCGCCGGCCGGGAATTGCCCATCGCCAGGAGCCCCGACCCAAGCGCCAGCCGCCGACTCACGGAACCCGATGACCGACCCGATCAACCCGACCAACCCAGATCTCCCCCCGGAAGCCTCGCCCCCACTCCCCTGGCTGGAGGAGATGCCCCCGCGCCAGATCGTGGGCGAATTGGACCGCTACATCGTCGGGCAGGAAGCCGCCAAGCGAGCCATTGCCATTGCCGTGCGCAACCGGTGGCGCCGCTCCCAGGCACCGGAGCCGATGCGGAGCGAGATCACTCCCTCCAACATCATCCTGATCGGCCCGACCGGAGTCGGCAAGACTGAAATTGCCCGGCGGCTGGCTCGGCTGGCCGGCGCACCCTTCGTAAAGGTCGAAGCCTCGAAGTTTACCGAGGTCGGCTATGTCGGCCGGGACGTCGAGGGGATGGTGCGGGATCTGGTGGATGCCGCCGTCAACCTGGTCCGCACCGAGCGGGAAGACGAGATCTATCCCCAGGCGGAGGAGCGGGCTGACGAGCGGGTGCTGGATCTGTTGCTGCCGTCACCGCC
>JANNSC010000077.1:0-1993 GCA_031402135.1 Gemmatimonadales bacterium
ATTCCCTTGCACACTGAAATACGTTGCCCTCGCCCCGCAGTGTGACTGCCGTGCGGTAGATCAAATTCGCGTGAAGCCATGATCCCAGAGACATTTGCGGGTACGATCTATCAAGGAGCATGCCATTGTGCCGGTGCATCACCATTACTTTCGGTGTTGTAATAATACAACAAATAGCTCAAAAACTGTTGTGTCCATACAGCTAATCGCTGGGGGCGCCTATCCTTCAACAGCACCGGCTCCGAGCGCTCCACACCGGGTGGAATAAACTCGTTTGGAAGGCATTCCCCTTGCTCCGGGATGTCCCAATGCACCCTACCGCTGACACTTTCCCCAACCGAACCGCCCCGGCGTCACCCGGGCCCCGATTCGTCTGCTTGCTGTACCACGACGTATTTCCCGACGCCTCGCCGGGATACGGTTCGCTGGGCGACTCGGCAACCCGTTACCACATCTCCCTGTCAACCTTCCGAAGCCAGCTTGACCGTATTCACTCCCGGGGATTGGCAGTGCTTCCGCACCCCGCAATGGAGGCCGTGTCAGGAGCTCCGACGCGAGGTCCAGATTCCGCGCGGGCAATTGGGCTCACCTTCGATGATGGCTGGCGCTCCTCTGTACAGCTCGCCGCTATGGAACTGGGCCGCCGCAGGCTTCCCGCCTCATTCTTTATCACGACGGGGTTCCTCGGCCGGCCGCACTTTGCCCAGGCCGACGATCTGAGGCGCCTTGATCCGGGCCTCTTCACTATCGGATCACACGGTGTCAGCCATCGCATGCTCAGCAGCCTCGATGGGGTCTCAATCCGTCAGGAACTCTCCGACTCGAAGGCGGAATTGGAACACCTCCTTGGCCGGGCGGTGACTTCCCTCAGCATCCCCGGGGGGGCGGTTGATCAGCGGGTTCGGGATATCGCCGCCGAGGTCGGATATACGGCGATCTTTGATTCTTCAATCGGAGTCAATCCGGGCCGAATGAAGGCCGGCGGGATCCGCAGGATCGGGATCAGTCGGCTCACTTCCGCGGAGGCGTTTGATCGATACCTGGGATTCGATCTTCGGCGGGAGCGAATCAGGAAGGCGGTGCTTTCGATTCCGAAGCAGGTGCTGGGGATGCGGTTGTATTCCCTGACGCGCAGGCTGGCCCTGGGCGAAAACACGAGGGAGCAGCACCATTTCCAGCCCTGAGTGTCTCGCACCAGGCCCACGACGGCCCCACCATGTCGTCGTGCTCTGCGGCACCGGGCCCATGCACCGCCACACCTGCGCCACGCTGATACGGGCCGGCGTGCGCGTGGTCGGCATCGTAACCTGCGAACGTCGCGGCCTAATGGCGAACTCGAGATTTCTCCTCGGGCGCATCCGGCGCTATGGCCTCACCACCACCTTCGGACAGGTGCTTGGCCGGATCATCGATCGGGCGGTCAATGGCCGGTTTGACAGGGCGCGTCTCGCTGACCTGATCGACCAGGCCAAGGACCGCGAGACGATTGCCGCGGCAACGGTTCCCCGGCATCAGACCGCGTCGTACTCGGCGGCTCCGACCCTGTCGTGGATCGCCGGGCAGGACCCGGACATATTGGTCGTCCACACAAAGTTCATCGTGGGTCGCCGGGCACGGGCGCTCGCAAAGGTCGCTGTTCTGGGCGGCCATCCCGGAGTAACGCCATGGTATCGGGGCGGATTTTCGGTGTTCTGGGCCCTCCTGCGGGGCGAGCCAGAGCGGGTCGGATGGACGGTGTTTCTGCTCGATGACGGGATCGATACCGGACCGGTGGTGCGGCAGAACCGCCTTCACTTCGACCCCGGGGTGGAGTCCCACAACTCACTCGGCTGGCGCGGCATGATGGAGGAGGCTGCCGCGCAGGCTCACTTCATCCTGCAGCTGGACCGCGGCGAAGCGATCCCGCTTCTGCCAATTCCCGTGGTCCCCCTCGATTCCTATTTCGGCCCCCCAACCCTCCTGGACTTCCTTCGTTTCAGGCGAGCACAGCGCG
>JANNSC010000078.1:0-3554 GCA_031402135.1 Gemmatimonadales bacterium
GCGTGCCGGATGGCGGGCTTCCCCAGGAGATCCGCCGCCACCTCCGCTTGCAGCTGCCGCCGCGGGAAGAGCCGGTCTTTGTAGCGGCCCTCGTCACGCCGTGACGGGATGTAGCCTCGGTCGCTCTCCGGATCGGTCGACCCGTCGTTCCGCTGCACGATATCCGGGTGCACCGCCTTGTGGGCGAGGTAGAGCAGAAACGGCCCGGCATGCTCGCGCTGGATGAACGACACCGCCCGGTCGGTGAGCAGGTCGGTGGTGTACCCCGGCACCTGGTGCAGCTTGCCGTCCTCGAACAGTTCGGGATCGGTCGCGTGGCCCTGCCCCGGCATCGCCGCCCAGTAGTCCCAGCCGGGACGCGGCGTCGGATCGTTTCCCATGTGCCACTTGCCCAGGAACGCGGTGCGATAACCCGCGCCCTGCAACGGGATATTGAAGGTTTCGAGGTGATGGCTGGCCAGGTCGCGGGCCAGGTTGTCGATGATGCCGTGCCTGGAGGGATACTGGCCGGTGAGCAGGGAGGCCCGGTTGGGGGAGCAGAGCGGCACTGCGTGGAACGCGTTGACGAAGAGGGCGCCTTCCGCAGCCAGGCGATCGATGTTGGGGGTTTCGAGGTAAGGGTGACCCCCGGCGCCGAACTCGTCGAAGCGGAGGTCGTCCACAATCACCACAACGAGGTTGGGGCGGGCGGTCGTGCCTGCATCGACCGGCGGGCCGGGTGGCGCCCCGCACGCGGCAGCCCAGGAGACGAACAGGAGCAGGCAGCGGCTCCGCATGGTAGAGATCGCGTCGTTCATGGGGTTTCCGTTGCGGTGCAAGACATCATTGCGACCGACCACCGTCGGGCAGCGTCAGGCGCGCGACATCGAGATTGAGTTGACGCAGGACCGCCGCAAAGCGCGGGTCGGCGCGCAGGGGGTCATACGCCACACCGATCAAACCGTACGCCGCCACAGCCTGCGGGTCGTTGCGTACCCCCGTCTCGAGGGCCGTCATCGCGCCCCCCAGATCGTGGACCCCCAACCGCGCGTAGACCAGTGCCAGTTCGCGCTCCTTCGTTCCGGCTGGGAGCGCCTCCATACGGCGTAGCAGGGCGCGTGCCTCGTCGCGCGCCCCCGAGCGGAAGAGGATTCCCACCGCGCTGCCGATCCGCCCCATGGTCACATCTGGGAGCGCAATCAGCCGCCGTGCCTGCACCGCCATCGCCTCCCGTCGGCCCGCGAGTTCGAGCACGCCGGCGTACCAGTGGTTGACCTGGACATTCTCCGGATCCAGCGCCAGCGCACGTTCGGAAATGGCGATCGCCTCCTCGAAGCGTCCGAGCATGGCCAGGGTCAGGCTGCGGTAGGCGTTGTTCTGCGCGTACAGTGGATCCAATCGATTCGCGGCTTCGAGGTGACCGAGCGATTCACGCGGGAGACCCATTCGAAACATCATTTCGCCCAACCGGTAGTGCGCCTCCACGAACTGGGGATCAAGGGCAATGGCGCGCTCGTACTCGCGCCGCGCCGCGCTCCACTCGTTCGCTTCCGTGTGCGCGTGCGCGAGGGCCTGATGCCCATCGGCCAGCGAATCATCGAGCGCAATCGCGCGCTGCGCGGAGGCGCGTGCCCGCTGCGCGACGTCTTGGGTACGGACGGAGACGTAGTACCTCTGCACCAAGAGCGTCGATGCGAGCAGCGCGTACGCACGGGCGAACCCTGGGTCGCGTGCAATGGCCTCCTCCAGGTACCGCTCCGCCTCAGTCAGCCCGGCGCCCCGCCCCTTGTAGAGTGGGAGGGCGCGCAGATACAGGTCATAGGCCTCGAGATTCGTGGTCCCGCCCCGTGCACTCATTCCGCCGGAGCCACCTGCGGCCACCAGTCGCAGCTGCAGCGCCGCGACGATCTCCCGGGTGATCTCGTCCTGCACGGCGAACACATCGGCTAGGGAACGCTCGTACGTCTGGCTCCAGATCACGCGTTCATCGCCGGCGCTGGTGAGCTCCGTCGAGACGCGAATCCGGTCCCCCGAGCGCCGGACCGAGCCATCGAGCACCGCCGCGACGTTCAACGCCTCGCCGATCTCGCGAGCGCCACCCCCCTGCTCCTTGACGCGGGCCGCCGAGGCGCGTCCCGCCAAGCGCAGCCCGGGGATCTGCATGAGGGCGCTGGTCAGCTCATCCGCGATGCCGGCCGCAAAGTAGCTGTTGGCTGTGTCGCCGCCGACCGAGGTGAACGGGAGCACCACCAGCGACCGCTCATCGGTGGTGGCAGCCGCAGCGGAGGAGTCGCCGGGCGCGCGCCACTTGAATACCGCGCCCACGATGCTCGCGACCACAATGAGTGCCAGGACTGCCCTGACGGCGAGGCGACGAGCCCCGCCGGCCGCAGCATGCGGGGTCGCATCTGTCGTGACGGCTGGAGTCGGCGCCGGAGCCCGGGCACCCGCGGCGAGCGCCTCCGCGAACCCACCACAGCTCGGGAACCGGTCGGCCGGGGACTTCTCCAGCGCCCGGTGAATCGCCGCATCGACGCCCGCCGGGACGGCGGGTCGGGTGGCGCGAATGTCGCGCGGCTTCTCGGTCATCAGGCGCGCCACGATCGCCGGCGTGGTGGGGCCGGTGTGTGGCGGTTCGCCGATGAGCATCTCGTAGGCCGTGGCACCCAAGGCGTACTGGTCCGAGCGGGCATCCACCGTCTGCGTTCCCGCCGCCTGCTCCGGGCTCATGTAGTGCGGGGTGCCGAGGGAGAGTCCCGTCTGGGTCACCCGATCGCCGCCCGCCTGCGCCACGGCCAGGGCAATGCCGAAGTCGGCGATGATCGGCTGGCCGGCCTGCAGCAGGATGTTCTCGGGCTTGAGATCGCGATGCACGACGTTGCGGGCATGGGCAAAGTCGAGCGCGCCGGCGAGGAGCGCGACGAGCCGGATCGTCTCCTCCACCGGCAGTTGGCGCTCGGCGTCCATGCGCGCCCGCAGCGTCTCCCCTTCCACGTAGGGCATGACGTAGTAGAGGAAACCGTCGGCCTCGCCGGAGTCGAACAACGGCAGCAGGTTGGGATGCTGCAGGTTCGCAGTGGTGCGAATCTCGTTGACGAACCGCTCCGCGCCCAGCACGGCGCCGAGTTCCGCCTTGAGGACCTTGATGGCGACTTGGCGCTTGTGCTTCAGGTCCTCGGCCAGGTACACGGTGGCCATGCCACCCTGGCCCAGCTCCCGCTCGATCCGGTAGCGGTCGGACAATGCGGCGGTGAGGCGGTGCGGGGTGTCCATTACGAGTCCTGGAAGTCCTGGGCTTGCTGCCATTCGCGCGGAACCCCGAGCCGGGCGGCCCAGCGCTCCAGAACGACGCGGTCCACAAGGTCCCCGCTGATCCGGAGCATTGGGTGGAAATCCCTGAGGTGACGATCCGACTTGCCCATCTGGTATAAGTCCAGCTTGCTCAGCATTACGGCTTCGATCGGCGCCATCACGACGTCGTCCTCATCGATGCGGGTAACCACCTGATGCGCAAGTGCCCAAACATTGAGTGGATCACTCCCGGGCAGGTAAACATCCGCCCGCATTGCGGTGTG
>JANNSC010000079.1:0-7628 GCA_031402135.1 Gemmatimonadales bacterium
GCCTTTCCGGACACCAGAGCCCCTGCGGTATGTTTGTGGCCCACCGTTTGAAGGCGTGGATTGACGCTGGATCCAGGAGCGGAGTGGCGAGGTCTGGGCGACCCCGCCCGCAGGGCGGCAGCCGGGACCGCCGCGGCGTGGTTGTGGGGCAACGGGCCGCAGTGGTAGGCTTCCGAAGGCGGGCCACCCGGAAGTTCCGTCAGCCCCGCCGGTCACACTGAGGGAGAATCAGCATGCCTGCAGCACGGGTAAGTCGAATTGTGGTGGTGGCCGTGATCGCCCTGTTTTCCGGTGGATGTGCGGGGTGGCAGACCACGTCGGTTGCGCCCCGGGAGTTGCTTGCCACCGAGGGGATTCATTCGGTTCGAGTTACCCGGCACGACAAGACAAGAGTCGAGATCTACAATCCGGTCCTCAAGGGCGACAGCATTATCGGGCATCCGACCGACCGGGCTATCGCCCGGCTGGTGATGCCACTCAGTCAGGTCAACACCATAGCCACCAGGCACACCAGCCTCAGCCGGACCCTGCTCGTCGGTATCGGCGCTCTGGGCACGGTGTTTCTGTGGGATCTGCTGCAGTCGCTGAACAAGGGTCAATGAGGGCGGGGTCGGGTTTCCGGGGCGTAGAGCGTGGCCACGACCGAAAGGGCACAGGCAGCGGCCATGTAACCCGCTACCGCGTTGCTGCCGTAGCGGGCCAGCAGCAGGGTGGCAATGATCGGTGCCAGCCCCCCCGAAAATACCGAGGTCAGCTGATACACCAGTGACGCGCCGCTGTAGCGTACCCGGGCAGCAAAGAGTTCCGCAAAGTACGCCGCCTGTGGCCCGTACATCATGTCCTGCCCGACGTTGAGCCCGAGCACAATCGCCAGCGCAACGAAGCCTGGCCCCTTCCCCAACAACCAGAAGAACGGATAGGCGTAGAGCAACGAGATGACAGCGCCGGCGAGATACACCGGCCGCCGCCCCACCCGGTCGGACAGCGCCCCAAACACCGGAATCGAGAAGAGCCCCACGAAGGCGCCGATGGCCACGCCCAGCAGCATGGTGGGCTTGCTGTAGCCGAGGGATGTTTCACCATAACTCAGCACGAAGACGGTGAAGATGTAGAAAAGCACGTTCTGGGCAAACCGCATTCCCATTCCCACCAGGACCTCGCGGGGGTGATCCCGCAGCACATCCAGCAGCGGTGCCCTGCTCTCGGTGCCGGCTTCCTTGATGACGGCGAACGCCGGTGTTTCCAGCAACCGGAGCCGGATGAACATTCCGATGGCAATGAGCAGCACACTGGAGAGGAACGGCACCCGCCAGCCCCAGCTCAGGAATTGCGCCTCGGAGAGTTGGCTGGAGAAGAGGGCGAACACTCCGGTGGAGAGCAACAGGCCAGCCGGCACCCCCATCTGGGGCCAGCTGCCATTGAGCCCCCGGCGGTGCTCGCTGGAGTGTTCTACCGCCATCAACACCGCTCCGCCCCACTCCCCTCCGATGCCGATGCCCTGCACGAATCGTACGATCACCAGCAGCACCGGGGCCCAGACTCCGATCGAGTCGTAGGTCGGAAGCACTCCAACCAGCGCCGTTGCCACACCCATGATCATCAGCGACCAGACCAGCATCGCCTTGCGGCCAATCCGGTCGCCAAAATGGCCAAAGACGATGCCGCCAATCGGGCGGGCCACAAAACCCATCGCGAAGGTGCCGTAGCTGCTGAGAGTACCGGTCAGCGGATCGAGGGTCGGGAAGAAGAGCTTGTTGAACACCAGCGCGGCGGCGGTGCCGTAGAGGAAAAAGTCGTACCACTCGATGGTGGTGCCGATGAAGCTGGCCAGGACGACTCGGCGTATCGGATTGGGCATGGCCGACAAGGTATCCGTTCTGAGGAGGCGGTGCCAAGCGGCGCTCTTCCCATGGCGAGCCCGGGGAGGCCGGTCTATTATCTGGGGACCAATGATCCCCGACCCGATGCCACCCTCCGACCAGCTCGAAGCCCTTCGCGCCGGCCTCGGCGCGCAGTACACGGTCGAACGCCTGCTCGGTCAAGGCGGGATGGGGTCGGTGTATCTGGCCCGGGACGTGACGCTGGACCGGCCGGTTGCCATCAAGGTGCTCAATGCCGACATCAGCGGAAATGCCACGCTGCGGGAGCGGTTCCTCCAGGAAGCGCGCAGCGTTGCCAAGCTCCGGCATCCCAATATCGTCCCGGTGTACGCCGCGGGAGAATCCGCTGGGATGCTGTATTTCGTGATGGAATTCGTACCGGGGGAGTCGCTCCGTGATGTGCTGACCAGGGAGCGACGGGTCGACGCCGAGCGGGCTGAACGCATTATCCGCGAGGTGGCGCTCGCGCTGGACCACGCCAACACTCAGGGCCTGGTGCACCGGGACGTCAAGCCGGAAAACATCCTGCTCGACCAGGAGTCGGGCCGCGCCATGCTCACCGATTTCGGTGTGTCCCGTGCCGTTGAGCACACCGGCGAGATGACCCAGGTGGGGATGATCCTCGGTTCGCCCCGGTACATGTCACCGGAACAGGCCTCGGGCGACCGGGCCCTCGATGGTCGCTCCGACCTCTATTCCCTCGCGCTCATCGGCTACGAAATGTTCACCGGGGCTCCGGTGGTGCAGAGTGCCACGGTGGCGGGCATGCTGGTCAAGCACATCACCGAAACTCCGGCTCCTCTCGCCGAAAAGGCCGACGGCATCCCGCTCCACGTTGCCGCCGCCATCGACCGGGGGCTCGCCAAGAACCCCGACGAGCGGTGGCCGAGTGGGCGGCAATTTGCCGAGGCAGTCGCCGGGCACGGCCTCACCGTGACCGGTGAGTTGCGGGGAGCCGGCCTGCGGACCCCTCCGCGGCGACGCCGAATCGGGCTGCTCGCCGGCGTCGCTGTGGCGCTGGCCGCAGTGGTCTGGTTCGCCTTTGGAAGACCCGCGCCCGCCGGCAAGGGCTTCCTGGTGGCGCCGTTCGAAATTCAGAGTGGCGACGCCAGCGTTACCTGGCTGCACGAGGGCAGCGTCAACATGCTCACCCTGATCCTCGGGCAGTGGGCCGATCTGAATGTGGTGGATTACGAGCGGACCCTGAGCCTGCTCGACGCCGAAGGGCTGGGAAGCAAGGCTCGGCTCTCCCTCGACGACGCATTGCGGGTTGCTCGGCGGGCCGGCGCTGGTACCGTCGTCACCGGGCAGGTACAGACCACTCGCGATTCCCTGATCGTCGTGGCGCGGCTCTACGACGTCGGAAGCGGGAAATCCACCAACCAGGCCCAGGAAGGCATCGCGCTCCGAGACGATCCGCGTCCGCTCTTCGATCGCCTCGCCCAGCAACTCCTCGCCATCAGCGGCGGGCGCACCTCCACCATGCAGCTGGCGCAGGCCACTACCAGTTCGCTCGAGGCGTATCGGGCCTACCTCGACGGGGTGAAACACCTAAACGGGTGGCGGCTCCCCGAGGCCGACGCCGCCTTTGCTCGGGCCACCGCGCTCGACTCGACCTTCGCGATCGCGCATCACAAGCGGTCGCTGGGACTGGGATGGAGCCAAGCTGGCGGACCGGAGTACGTGCAGTCGGCCGATCGTGCCTTTGCCCTGGCCGACCGGGTCCCGCCGCGCGAACGCTCCTTGATCGAGGGGCACTACCACTTGGCGCAGGCCCTGTCCACCAGGGACACCGCCCGGGCCCGGGCCGAGTACGCCGCGTCGATCAATGCGTACGAAGCGCTCATCGCGCGGGGCGATTCCGTCGCGGCCGAGGCGTGGTACGGCCTCGCCGACGCCTACTTCCATGGCCGCACCGGCATTGTGGGGCTCCCCAACGACTCGATGAAGGTCTACAACGACCGATCGCTCCGGAGTTTCAACCGGACGCTGGCCATCGATTCGACCTACCACCTCGCCTACTCGCACCTGGTGCAGATGTACAATGCGGCGGCCCAGGGGTCGAATCTCCTGATCTCGGGTGATTCCACCCTCATGCTCGCGGAGCAGTCCGACGTAACCCGCTTGGGCGGCCCCGCCGCGGTCCAGCGGTATCGCGACGCCGCCGCGCTGGAGGGGGTGACAATTGCCCGGGCGTGGGCTCGCGCCGACAGTGAATCCCCCCAGCCAATTCTGCAACTGGCCCAGAGCCTCGTCGCCGCCCGGCAGTCCGACTCCGCGGCTGCGGTTCTGGTCGAGGCGCTCCGGCGGCCGGCTCTCGCCAGTCCGGCGATCCGGCTGGTGCTCCTGGCCACTCAGATCGGCAACGGCGATACGGCGGCCGCGGCGACGCTCCAGTATGTGCTGGACCACTACACCGGCGATTCGCTCCGATTGATCGCGGCCAGCCAGCGATTTGGCGCCAACGGCACCATGCTGTCGGCGGCGGCCGCCCTAGGGCGGAGCGCCGACCTCGACCGCGCGGTCGCGCTGTTCAATGCCAGCGACTCCATCCTGCCCTTTACGACCCGGCCCTCGGCACCGGTGCTCGCGCTGTATCGCGAGGCGCTGCGAGCCGCCATGGGTGATTCGATGACCGCCGAAGCCCACCGGTCGCTGCTCTTTTCGATGCGGGAGATGGAATCATCGGTGAGCCCGTTCGCGCAGCAAATGCGCAACGGATCCCAGAGCCTGCCGTATCTGGCATTCCTCACGTCCCGCGACACCGCATTCAAAGCCATCGTGCAGCGCTGGAACAACAACACACCGCTGCCCGAGCTCGATGCGCTCGACGCACTGACTCGGGGCGACACCGCCACCGCCCGGCAGCTGGCTCAGAGTTTCCCGCTGCCTGACTCGCTGCGGAATCCCAGCGTCCGGTTTGGGATTGGCGGCATGCGCTCGATCGCGCGGGCCGAGGTGCTGGCCGCGCTCAGGCTAACCCGCCAAGCGGCGGAGACCTATGAAGCCACCTCAGTCAACCGGATCAATCAGGCCGGGCTGGCCGAGCCAGGGTATGCCATGTGGGTCCGGACCTGGTTGGAGCGGGCTCGGCTGTGGGCCGAACTGGGTGAACGGGACAAGGCAGTTACGGCCTATGAGGAATTCCTGCGGCGCTGGAAGGACGCTGATGGCGCCGCCGCAACGCAGGTCAGCCTGGCCCGGCAGGAGCTGGGCCGGCTCAAGGACGCCCCCCGATAGTTGCGCGAATCACCCCCAGAATTACTCTTCAGACATGCCAAAACAACCCCACAAGCCCGCCGATCCAGACCCAACCGCCGCTGCAATGCGGGCGTTTCTGGAGCGGAAGAAGGCTGCCCAAGCCGGCGGCGGCCTGCCCAAGCCGGGCGAAAACGTGGACCGGAAGGAAAAGCCGCGGGCCAAGCCGCAGATGCGGCGGCGGCCGTAGGGCGGCCCTGAACTACTTCAACCCGATCCGCGTCACCAGATTGGCAAACCGGGGGTCTTCCTTGAGCGGCGCGTAGCCGGGATCCACCTTCAGGTAAATCAACCCCGCCGAGCGCGCCTGGTAGGCCCGCTCCAGCGATGCGAAGGCCTTGTCGAAGTGCCCTGCCGCCGCGTAGCCCATTGCCAACACCTCGGCCCTGACGTAGTGCTGCCGGGACTCCTCTTCCAGCCGTTTGAGGATTTCGTCCGCCTCCTCCTGCCGCCCCAGCGGCGCCAACGCGCGCACGATGTACGCGTCGTAGCTGCGGACCGAGTTCTCCATTCCCTGTCCCCGTTTGTACCACTCCAGCGCCTGCTCCGGGCGCCCCTGGGCCAAGCACGCCGACCCGATATCGAGGTGCGCCTGGAAGTAGTCGGCGTTCAATTCCAGAGTCTTGTGGCTTTGCACGATCGCCGCGTCATAGTCGCCAGCGTAGAGCAGGAACCTCCCCAGCCAGCGGCTGTACTGCGGATACAACGGATCGAGCGTCAGCGCTTTCCGCATCTCCTCTACCGCCTCGCCCATGATCCCCACTGCCGGCAACGCGCTTCCGAAGGCCCAATGCGCCTCGGCGTAATTGGGGTTGAGGGACACCGCCCGGCGCAACTGCTGCTCGGCGCCGGCAAAATCCCACTCGTACCAGCAGAGCACCTTGCCCAAAGAGGTCATGGCCTCGGCCAGCTCCGGGTCATGCTGCAGCGCCCGCTGCGCCGCCGACTTGGCCCGGGGATAGGCGTCGTCGGGGGCCACCCAGTCGTCGGCCAGTGCGCACCAGCAATCGGCCAACCCGGCGTAGGCCCGCGCGTAACCCGGCTCCTGCAGCAAGACCTGCTGGAAGAATTCGAGACTCTTCCGCAGTCCCTGCTCGGTGAACCGGTTGAAAAAGAAGCGGCCCTTGAGGTAGTGGTTGTACGCCTCCAAGTTCTTGGTGGGCACCACCAGCTGGTCACTCTCGCTGGTGAGCCGGATTTTGAGCGCATCCACGATGGCCCGGGAAAGCTCGTCCTGGATGGCAAAGACGTCCTCCAGCTGCCGGTCGTAGGTCTCCGACCAGAGATGGTAGCCGCTCTCCACATTGACCAGCTGGGCGGTAATCCGGATCCGGTTGCCAATCTTGCGCACGCTTCCGGTCAGCACCGAGCCCACGCCGAGCTTTTCCCCGACCTGCTTGATGTCCACCTCTTTGCCCTTGAAGGCAAAGCAGGAGGTGCGGGAGGCCACCTGCAGCCCGGGCACCTTGGACAGGGCCCCGATGATCTCCTCAGTCATGCCGTCGCTGAAGTACTCGTTCTCCGGATCGGCGCTCATGTTCCCGAGCGGAAGGACGGCAATGGCCTTCACCGCCGGCGTGCTCCTGGGTGTATCCGGCGGGGTTCGCTGGGCCGCACCCGCCGGCGCCAGAGCGGCGGCAAACTGGGCCCCGGTAGCAAAGCGATCCACCGGCGCCCGGGCCAGTGCCTTGGTCACCACCTCGTCGATGCCTTGGGGCACATCGCGCACCGCTTTGACGTGGGGCACCGGAGAGAGGAACCGCTTGGACATGATTGCCTGAGCGGTGGGGCCGGTGAAGGGCACCTCGCCCGAAAGCATTTCGTAGAGCACGCAGCCGAGGCTGTAGATGTCGCTGCGTCCGTCGAGCTCGGTTTCACCTGAGGCTTGTTCCGGGCTCATGTAGGCCGGCGTGCCGATGGCCAGTCCGGTCTGGGTGACCCCAGCAGCTCCGGTCAGCGCCTTGCCGATGCCGAAATCCGCCACCATCGCGTTGCCTTCATGGAACAGGATGTTTTCCGGCTTGATGTCGCGGTGGATCACCCGATTGCGGTGGGCGTAGTCCAGCGCAGTGGCAACCTCCCGGGTAATCCGGAGCGCGTCCTCCAGCGGCAGTTGCTTCTCGGCGTCTAGCCGCTCCCGGAGTGAGCGCCCCTCCATGTTGGGCATCACGTAAAACAGGTGGCCATCGGCCTCCCCTGAGTCATAGACCGGGAGGATGTGGGGATGGGTGAGGCTGGCCGCCATCTTGATTTCGCGGAGGAACCGCTCGGCGCCGATCTCGGCTGAGATTTCCGGCCGCAGCACCTTGAGGGCGACATTGCGGTCGTGGCGGAGGTCCCGGGCCAGGAAGACCACCGCCATTCCGCCCTGGCCCAACTCACGATCCAGGGTGTAGCGGCCGACCAGCCCGGCGGCAAGGCGTTGTTGGAGTTCTGACATGGCCGGGGAAGATGCCCCCGGAGGCGGGCGGAGGCTAGGGGGTCGGGGCA
>JANNSC010000080.1:0-6141 GCA_031402135.1 Gemmatimonadales bacterium
TCGGTAACGTCGGCTTCGTGTTTCTATCGGATCAACCACCACGTTGGGAGTCGAGATGATGTTGAGCTTCAGGAAGCGGGCGACGGCGGCAGTATTGCTGGGCATGACCCTCTTGGGGGCATGCACCAGCGACACCACGACCCCCAGCAACAATCCACCCACCGGGCTGACCGCCACGGCGATCAGCGCAGTGGCCATCAATGTGGCTTGGACGACGGCATCCGGCGCCACGCAGTACGTCCTCGAGCGGGCCGAAGGCGCGGCAGGCAGTTTCGCCGAAATCAACCGCCCAGCCGGCGCGGCAACCTCCTACAGTGACACCGGGCTCCTGCCCCAAGTCTTGTACCGCTACCGGATTTCAGCAGTCCGCAGCGCCGGCACCTCGGCAGCCTCCGCCGAAGCAAGCGCCAGCACCCAGGCGCCCGGGCAGGTGAACATCAGCACCGACATCACCACCAACACTACCTGGACGCGCGGCAACATCTACCGGATTCAGGGCTTTCGGAAGGTGGCGAACAACGCGACGCTCACCATCGAATCGGGCACCAGGATTATTGGCGACTTTGCCACCGTCGGCTCCTCGCTCTTCGTGCTCCGGGGAGCCCGGATCGTGGCGGAGGGTACCGCCGCCCTTCCGATCGTGTTCACCTCATCGCAGGCCGAAGGCAGCCGGCAGCCGGGAGACTGGGGCGGCTTGATCATCATCGGCAACGGGATCATCAACCGATCCGGCACCGTCAACATCGAGGGCACCGGAACCTCGGCGGACAATCCCTTGGTCCCCTATTCCGGCGGAACCAACAACGCCGACAACAGCGGCACGCTTCGCTATGTTCGCGTCGAATATGCCGGATTCGGGCCGGCCGATGCCCAGGAGCTCAACTCCTTCACGTTTGCGGCGGTCGGCAGCGGAACCACGCTCGACTATCTCCAGTCGCTCAACGGTCTGGACGACTCGTACGAATGGTTCGGTGGCGCGGTGGACGCCAAGCACCTGGTGTCCTATGAGTCGGGTGACGATCACTTTGACATGTCCGAGGGGTACGCCGGCCGGCTGCAGTTCCTGATCGCGTACCAGAGCCGAGTGTTCCCGCCCCGTCCCGGCGTAGGAGCCGCCTCGAGCGACCCGCAGGGCATTGAGAATGACGGTTGTAATGGCGGCGGATGCGATTTGGCCTTCAACTCGGCCCCGTTCACAACCCCGGTCGTCGCCAACTTCACAATGATCGGCACCGGTCCTGGTGTCGTCCCGGTTGGCGGGGGGTACGGCGCGGTGCTCCGGCGCGGCACCGCCGGCCACTACGTGAACGGAGTCATGGCGCGCTGGCAGACTGCCGGCCTCGGCTACCGCGACGCCGACACCAAGGCGCGGGAAACTGCGGGCCTGTTTTCCATCAAGAATGTGCTCATCGCGGAGACCCCGCTGGCGCTGCAGGCCGGCCAGCAGGCGTACGACATCGCTGCCAATGCGGTGATTTTCGACTCGCCTACCACCGCCGCATCGATGTTCGCGGCGTTGCCGGCGGTACCCACCACCGCTGCCACCACCGGGACGAGCTTCGACTGGTCGCTGACGGCGGCGGCGGCAGCACGGACCGGCGGCCTCGCTACCTTCACTGGAGATCTTCTCGCCCGGGCCGGCGCCGCCATCACCGGCACCGTCTATCGGGGAGCGTGGGATCCGGCCGGCCTCAAGTGGTGGGAGGGCTGGACCGCGTACAACCGGAACTAGTCGGCCATTCCGGCAATGAGCGGCTGGGGCCAGGCGGTCCCAGCCGTTCCCGTTTTAGCTTTCGACCGAACGCCATGAGATCCGAACTCTTCTTCCCGCTCGCCTTGCTGGCACTCGGTTGCGCCCAAGAGCGCGCCGCCGAGAGGGCCGAGCCTCCTGTCCGCACCGCCGCCGTAGACACCGCCCAACCATGGCGGAAGCCCGGTGACAAGATCGACTCGATCCTGCCGATGGAGGAGTATCTTCGCCGGTTCCGGACCGGGCTCGCCGAGCCGGCGGGGCTAACCGGTGGCGACACCAGCCCCGAGCGACTGGCGCGGCGGTTTCTGGCTGCCGTGGCGGCTCGAGATACCGCCGCCTTCGAGGATCTCGTGGTTACTCGCGCGGAGTTTGCCTGGTTGGTTTTCCCGCACCATTTCTACGCGGGCCCGCCCTACGACCTCGATCCCGAAATATTCTGGCTCCAATTGACCGCAGGCAGTTCCAAGGGGCTCGACCGAACGTTGCAGCGGTATGGAGGCGTGCCCCTCACTTTCCTCGGCCTCACCTGCCGGCCCGACACTATGCAAATACGCACCGGGCCGGTGACGCTCTCCGGGCCCTGCAACCTCCGCTTCCGGGCCCGGGATTCGGTGGAAGCTCGCCGCCTGTTCGGCTCGATTGTGGTGCGGAATGGGGTGGCAAAGCTGCTCAGCCTTGCCAACGACTACTGACGGGGTTTGTTAACCGCATCAACAGATTTCACAGATTTCACAGAAAAAACACATCGGTGTAATCGGTGTAATCTGTGGACTGCAGTTGGAGTACTCTGCCCGGAGGCAGGGTCGCACCGGGTCAATCGGGAATGCCCAGCACGTCCTCCAGCGCTCCGGCGCCGCCGCTCCCCAGCAGCGCAACGGCATCATCGATTTCCCGGCGCACCCGGGGCCAACTCATTCGCTCCCGGGCGAGTGATGGCGTAAGCCACTCCAGCGCATCATGTTCGGCGGACAGCCGGATGGTGTCGGAAGGAGCCAGGAAGGCTGCAAACACCGGAATGAGGACGACTTCATTGCTGCTGTGCCGGTAGAAGGACTCAACCCGGCTGAGATTATACCAGCGCTCCGCTCGCACCCCCCCCTCTTCCAGGAGTTCCAGGAGTTCCCGTCGAGCCGTGGCCACCGGAGTCTCTCCCGGGTCTATGTGGCCATGGACCGCCTCCCAGGAGCCCGGGGAGCGGCCGTGGGAGCCGCGACGGAGACAGAGCACTTCCAGAGAATCCCCCGCCCCCCGCAGCACCAGCACATCAACGTAGACGAGAATACCTCAGACCCGCCGGCGGGCCAGGGCGCTTTCCAGTCGGGCGGCCAGTGCCTTGGCCCGAAACGGCTTGGTCAGGAAGTCGTCGGCGCCGAGCTCCAGCACCCGGACTTCATTGTCCTCATCACCCTTGGCGGTGAGCACGATGACCGGGATCTGCCGGGTGGCCGGCCGCGAACGCATCTGGCTGAGCACCGAATAGCCGTCGACGCCGGGCAGATTCAGGTCGAGGATGACGATGTCGGGCGCATGGCGGTCCACCTCGTCGAGGGCCTGGGCCCCGTCCCGTGCCTCGACTACCGTATACCCCTGGCGCTCCAGCAGATCCTTCATAACCCGGCGGAGCTGGTCTTCGTCGTCTACCAGCAGCACCATCGCCCCCTTCCGGGTCAGCTCGGTACGGGCCGGCGGGAGATCCTCCAGCAGTTCAAACGCCGGCGACAGATCGAGGTTGGGGGTGGCCAGCTCCCGGGCCGGGGCTGCCACCGGAGCAGCCATGGTGACCTGGATGGTGCGAGGCGGGCGATCATCCTCATCGTCGGCCGCGGGACGCCGGGCTCGTCGGGGCCGGCGCTCCTGGTCGTCATCATCCTCGTAGCGAACCGGCGGCCGGGCCCCGAGTCCGCTGTCCTCACGGGGCGGCTCAGTGACCCGGAGCAATTCTTCGATCGAGGTCTCTCCCATCACCACATGGCGGAGACCGCTCTCGAACAGGGAGCGCATTCCGCCCGCCCTGGCCCCGGCAGCAATCTGGTCGGCACTGGCACCCCGCCCGATCAGCCGCTCCAGCTCGGGAGTCATGGTGAGGATTTCCACTATCCCGAACCGGCCCCGGTACCCGGTCATGGCGCACTCCGGACAACCGACCCCTTGATAGAGCGCGGCGGCGCCATCGGGGAGGAATTTCTGGACCCGTTCCGGCACTGGGTCGGTCTGGAGAATTTTGCATTGCGGACAAAGCCGTCGAAGCAGCCGCTGGGCCAGAATGCCGCGCAATGCCGAGGCGATCTTGTACGCCTCCATCCCCATGTCGATGAGCCGAGTGACGGTGTTGGGCGCGTCGTTGGTGTGGAGAGTGGAGAGCACGAGGTGACCGGTCAACGATGCCTGGAGCGCAATCTGCGCCGTTTCCTGATCGCGGATTTCGCCGATGAGCACCACGTCAGGATCCTGCCGGAGAATCGAGCGAAGCGCGGTGGCAAAGGTGAGCCCCGCTTTCACGTTGACCTGAACCTGCACGATGTTCGAACCCAGTCGATACTCGACCGGATCCTCGACCGTCACGATGTTGACCCCTTCCCCCTGGACCTGCCGGAGCGCGGCGTAGAGCGACGTTGTCTTGCCCGATCCGGTTGGACCGGTGACCAGCAGGATCCCCTCCTTGCTCTGGAGGAGCTTGGTCATCAGGGCCCGCTCGTCCTCCTGGAGCCCCAGCGCGTCGAGTGAGAGGACGGTGGTCTTGGCGTTGAGAATCCGGATGACGAGTTTTTCGCCCATGGAGGCAGGCAGGGTCGACACCCGGAGATCCACCGGGCTCCCATTCACCGCCACCCGGCATCGCCCGTCCTGCGGCCGCAGCCGGTCCGCAATGTCCATCCCGGACATGATCTTGACCCGCGATACCAGCGGAATGCCGGCCGAGCGGGGAATCTTCATGACCTGTCGCAGCACGCCGTCAATCCGGTAGCGCACCGCCACCCCACCCTCCGACGGCTCCACGTGAATGTCGCTGGCCCGGCTGGTAATCCCATCGGCAATCAGGGTGTCAACCAGCTTGATGATCGGCCGCTGCTGCGCCTCTTCGGCGCTGGCGCTGTAGTCGTCCGGCTCATCGGAGAGCTGGGTGACCTCGGCGTCCTCGCTGATTCCGGAGAGCAGCTTGGAAACCACATCCTCGGGCCGGTAGAGCTCATCGAGCTTTTCCCGGATCTTGATGGGCGGAAAGAGCAGCATGCGCACTTCACGACCGGTTGCGAAGGCCAGCATCTTCTCCGCGTCCATATCGAACGGGTTGGCGGTGGCAATCTCCAGATAGGAATCAGTGATCCGGATCGGGAGGATGTTGTACTTGCGGGCAACCTGCTCCGGGACCGATTCCTGGATGTGGTGATCCAGCATGGCCAGATCGGCAATCGGGAAGCGAAATCGAGAGGCGACGGCGTTGACGATCTTCTCGTCGGTGGTGAGCCGGCGAGCGACCAGCGCTTCCCACAGCGAGGCGTCCTTCCCCGCCTCGCGCCGGATCAGCGCGATCTGTTCTTCGGGTACGATGGTGGCAAGTGTCGGGACCAGCCACTCGTCGCTGAAATACGTCATTGAGGCCTGAAGTGAAGTCTTGCTGAAATCTAGGCGCCTTGAGGGGAGGAGGGCTAGAGGATTGGCCACCACTCTGGAGCGATGTCAATCGTCAGCCGGGCCTTCCGCCGGGTTTGCTGACCGTTGACGAGGAGATTTCGGTCCCGAAGGACGGTGGCAATTTCCAGCCGGAGCAGATTCTGGAGCAGCTCGATCGCCACCCCAACCACCGGTCGACCGCCCCGGCTGGTACCCCAATCGACTCCTTCGATTTCACCCCCGGCCCAGCCGATTCCCACGAAGGGGGCCAGAATTGCCCGGCGCCCAGTGCTGGCAAACGGCCCCAGACCGACCACCGGTACCGGGATGCCGATCCGCCACTCCAATTGGGATGAGGCGACCTGTCGGCCTCCGTAGGCCCGGAAAGTTTCGCCCGGGAGGGTGCCCCGGCCGCCGATGGCAAAACTCCGGGCCTTGGGGAGCCCGCCGCTGGCAACGCCTAGAATGGTGCGGAGCCGGAGGTGCCCGAGTGGAACCGGGATGCTGCCATCCGACCGGAAACTGGCCCGGAGGTACCCGGTCTCCCCGGCCCCGGCCTCGACGGCGAAATGCGCCTTGAGATCGGCCCGGTCCACCGAGCCCCGCGGCGCCAGCGAGAAGATTGCCCGGCCCAGCCAGTAGGAACCGCTGCCGAGACTGGGATTCGGTTGGTAGCCTGCGCGGGCAGGCGTTGCGGCGGTTTGTATCGTGGGGATGCGCTCGTAGCGCGCGGCCAGGTCCTGCGACCATCGAGCGTCCAACCGGCGCCGGAGGCG
>JANNSC010000081.1:0-1842 GCA_031402135.1 Gemmatimonadales bacterium
CTGTCCACCTCGAACGCTTCCCCACCGGGCCGGTCCATCCGAAGTGCCCAGCTCCGCCCTTTTCCGCCCGGACGAGTGGAAGTAAAGAGCAGCAACTTCCCGTCCGGCGACCACCGCGGATTGGAGCTCTCCGTCCCCGGGGAAGTCAGCCGGACCGGATCGCCGCCCGCCGCCGGTACCATCCACACCTCGGCATGCCGCTTGTTTTCCGCGGTCACCGCGGTGGTGACGGTGAACGCCACCAGCTTCCCGTCGGGAGAAACCGCCGGCGCACTGACATTGGTCAGGCGGTACCAGTCATTGGGAGTGAAGGCCCTGCCTTGGCCGGCGAGCGGGGTCCGGCCCAGGAGCACCAGCACCACCGCGAAGCCCGCATAGCGAATCCCTGCTTTCATGACGCGATCCCCTGAAAATTGCCGTTGGCGGCTTGCTGTGAGCTACAACGCCGGACTGAAACTCACCACCCATCGAAATCGCATTGCCCCGCCCCCCTCATGCACTGCCAGGCGGGGCCGGCTCACCACGATCGGGAAATCGAACCGGGTGATGAACGGCGTCTGACCGATCCGGTGCGCCATCCGGATACCGACGCCGGCATCGACAACCAGCGCAGCGCCCTGGCCCCCACGAGGGATGTCGCCATTGCCCACCGCAGCATCGCCGAAGAGCGCCAGGCGCACTTCACTGAACAGTCGGGTACCGGCCCGGGACCCCGATCCCGGTGCCTGCGTCGTATCCCTCAAGAATACCCGTCGATCGGCCTCGGCGTTGACCGCAATGAGCCGGGTGGCGGTGGTACCAGCTCCGAGACCCCGAACCCCGCCGCCACCGGGCATTTGGTAGTGCACGTCGCTGCCCGCGAGGGGCGCGCCCCGCGACCGAAGCATCGGGTTGGCAAACTGCTCGTACGGATCGGCACCCGCGACGAACAGCTGGCGTTGCTTGAGGGGCTGCCTCCCCGACTCGACCCACCCGCCATAGAGCCGGAGCGCCAGCCCTCCCCGGCTTCCGATGGTCCGGCGGGCGGTGGCCTCGGCGGCAAGCCGGCCGTAGGCCTGGGCGTCGTAGGCGTTTTCGGTCGAAAGCCCGAGACCCCGGTTCCGATATTCGACACCCCCACCGACGGTCAGCTTGCCAGTCATCAGCCAGCGCCCCCGGCGTTCCGAGCTGCGGAGCCACATCGATCCCTCGACGGTGCCGCCCCCGTCCCACTGGGCCGGATCGAGGTAGCGGGTATCGGTAGTGACCAGCCAGCGCAGCGCGACGCCGGAATAGGTCTGTGCTCCAAACCGCTGGTGCCAATTGGTCTGTCGTTCGGCGCTTGCGGCAGCACCAGCTCGGCCTTCGACCCAGTACGCCTCCAGCGTGTGGCTGGTTCTGGGCGCATAAAGCTGCACCGGATTCTTCAATTTCAGGAAAAAGCCCAGCCCTCCGGTGCCGCCGCGATCCTTTTTCCCAATCCCTCTGGTTTCAACGCTGAGCCAGGCGAGGTTCTGCTCGAAGCGGTCCAGGTAATCGGTGCGCAATCGCCCGCCGAGGGTGACTCCGCCCCGGTCGTTGTACCAGAGCGCCGGTGCCAGCCCGACGGTGAGCCGGTCCCGCCTGGTGCGCTTCGACAGGTAGGTATCGAGGTACCATTCGCGCCGCGGCTGGGCGGTGAATCCCAGCAGTCCACGCACTTTCCGGTTGTTGAGCGCGTTCCAGTCGTGGGCCCGGGTCCAGGGGTCGACCTCGACCTCGGTGGGCTTGGCAGCGGTGCGGAGTTCGATCCACTCGCGGGCAGCGGTGCCAACAGTGCGGGCGGTGGCGGAGTCGGTCCTGGACCGCACGATCACATCCACC
>JANNSC010000082.1:0-2408 GCA_031402135.1 Gemmatimonadales bacterium
GATGCGCTCGCCACCGCGGTGTCCGACGCGCTCGACTATGTCCACCGCGCCATCGCCACCGCCCCGGGGCTGGGCCAGGGACACGGTCCGTTGAATCACTCGGCCTAGAGCGCCGCCACTACCCCCTCGATCAGCCGCGCCAATTCTATTCCGGCTGTGCCCGCCACCTCCATGACTTCCTTGTGGGAGAGCATCGTCGGGCTGATCCCCGCCCCGGGATTGGTGACCAGAGAAAAGCCCAGGCATTTCGTTCCCATCGCCCGAGCGGCAATCACCTCGCACACCGTGCTCATCCCGACGGCATCGGCGCCGAGTTTTTCCAGCATGCGAACCTCGGCCGGCGTCTCATAGTTGGGCCCCATTAGCCCGGCATAGACGCCTTCTTCGAGGGGGATACCGAGCCTTTGCGCCGTGGATCGTGCCACCCCGCGCATGGCTGCATCGTACCCATCGGTCATGTCGGGAAAGCGCTCATCCCCCTTCCGGACCGGCCCCATGAGGGGGTTCTTGCCCGTCAGATTGAGATGGTCGGCGATCAGCATCAGGGTGCCACTGGCAAAACTCCGGCGCACTCCCCCGGCAGCGTTGGTGACGATGAGCGTCTTGATGCCCAGGAGTCCGAAGACCCGGACCGGCAGCGCGTTTTCCTCCGCGGTGTATCCCTCGTACATGTGGAACCGGCCGCTCTGGGCCAACACCAGCTTTCCGCCCAGGTTGCCGATCACCAGCTCGCCCTTGTGGCCCTCCACGGCAGGCTGGTGAAATCCGGCAAGATCCGCATAGGGAATCCGCAGCGGATCAGTGATGCGTTCGGCCAGCACGCCGAGCCCGGAACCCAGAACGATGGCGATGGTCGGAGTGCGCCCGCTCAACTGTTCCAGGATGATGTCTCGCGATGCGGTGATATTGCTCATAGGAGAATTCCGGCAATCGTCGCCGACATGAAATTGGCCAGTGTCCCCGCGAGCATCGCCCGTAGCCCAAGCTTGGCAAGGTCGCCCTTGCGGCTTGGTGCCAACGATCCGATGCCACCGATCTGAATCCCGACCGAACTGAAATTGGCAAAGCCCGCCAACGCAAATGATGCAATCACGAAGGAACGTGGATCGAGGGTTTCCTTGAGCGGCCCCAGCTGCGAAAACGCTACGAACTCGTTCAGCACGGTGCGGGTACCCAGCAGCCCGCCGATGACGCCACTGTCCTGCCACGGCACTCCCATTGCCCAAGCGATGGGGCGGCCAACCCAGGAGAGGATGGTCTGGAGGTTCTCGGGGAACCAGCCGGCGTAGCCGTGAATCCATCCCATCGCGCCATTGGTCAACGCCACCAGGGCGATGAACGACACCAGCATGGCGATGACATTCAGCATCAGGTGGAGTCCTTCACCGGTGCCCCGCGCGGCGGCGTCCACCAGGTTCACGTCGGTCTTGGGAATGTCGAGCTTGACGTTGCCGAAAGTTTCCGGCGTTTCGGTTTCCGGCTGGAACATTTTCGACATCATGATGGTACCCGGCGCGGTCATGATCACCGCGGCAAGCAGGTGCCGAGCCTCGATGCCGAAGGCGATGTACGCAGCCATGATGGAGCCGGAGATGTGGGCCATCCCCGCCGTCATCACCGTCATCAGCTCCGACATCGTCATCTTGGTCAGGAACGGCCGGATGGTGAGCGGCGCCTCGGTCTGCCCCATGAAGATGGACGCCGCCACGTCGAGGCTCTCCGCCCCGCTCGACCGCATGATCTTGGCCATCACCACTGCGAAGCCCCGTACCACCACCTGCATCACTCCCAGGTAATACATGATGGCAAAGAGCGCCGAGACGAAGATGATCGCGGGAAGAATCTGGAACGCGAAGATGACGCCGAGGCTCGAATTCGACTTGCCGAGTTCACCGAAGACGAACGACGAACCGACGTAGGAGAAGTGCAGCACCGAAGTGACGAAGGCGCCCAGCTGCCGGAAGATTTCTCGCCCCAAGGGAACCCGCAGAACAAAGATGGCAAAGAGCACCTGCAGACCGAGTCCCCAGGCGACCGTCTTCCACCGGATTGCCTTCCGGTTGCTCGACATGGCGTAGCCGATGCCGATGATCATGACAATTCCGATGAGCCCGGTGAATCGGGTGGTCAGCGGGGTCGAGGTGCGAGTCACCGGCTGGCCCTGGGCGCCGGGAGCCGGTGGCAGAGCAGTCACCGGCACGGTTGCCGCCGGCGCCTGGAGCTGGGTGGTGTCCTGGGCCGCCAGTCGGCCGATGCCACGGCCGGTTGCCCCGGGAATTGTCCACGCCGCGGCAATCGCCAGCGCGAGCCCCAGCCCTCCAAGCAGGAGCCGCCGGAAATGGGTGCCGGTCATTGGAGTGACTCCAGCTCTTCGCGCACCCGCAGCACCAGCGCCTGCCGGTCGGGCC
>JANNSC010000083.1:0-1866 GCA_031402135.1 Gemmatimonadales bacterium
CCCGAAACGATTACTTCGATGTTGCTGGCGTCGGTGAATGTATCCGGCACGATGCCGGTGTAGGTCACCGGGAACTCGTTGGCGCCGTCAGTCACCCGGAAATCGATGGTTCTGGCGGCTTGATCGCGCTTCACCGAACCGGGCACCACCTTGGCGCCGACTTTGATGCCGACGTCGTGAAAAGTCGGATCCGAGGTGGTGCGGGACACCAGCTGGGTGGGAGTCAGGAAATACACCCCGGTTTCCTGCACCCCGGTAACGATCAACCCGGAAACCCCGGCCACGATGACCAGCGCACCGATGAGAAATTTCGTACCTGGCTTCATGGCAGCCTCTCCGAACGGGGACTCACTGAGCAATAATAACCAAAACGAGGGAGGACTGATCGCCCAGGTGCCTCAGCTCCGGGCCCAGAAGAGGGCGGTATCCACCGCGCGACGCCAACCGTTCCGGCGCCGAGCCCGTTCCTCCTCGGTCATCACCGGGTTGAACACCGTCAATTTCCGGGTGGCGGTGAACTCCGCCAGCGACCCCCACACCCCCAGGGCCAAACCCGCCAGCGCGGCGGCGCCGAGGGCGGTGGTTTCCACTACATCGGGGCGCTCAACCGGTACCCCCAACACATCAGCCTGGAACTGCATCAGCCAGTCATTGGCGGTCGCGCCTCCATCCACCCGCAGACGCGGCAGCGGGAGTCCGGTGGCGTCGAGCATGCCCTGCAGCAGATCGCGCGAGCTGTGGGCGATCGACTCGAGGCCGGCTCGGACCAGCTCGGCACGGGTGGTACCCCGGGTGAGCCCGGTAATGGTGCCCCGGGCCTCCGGCTCCCAATAGGGACTCCCCAAACCAACAAAGGCGGGAACGAAATGGACCCCGCCGGTGTCCGGCACCGACGCCGCCAGGGCCGCCGACTCCGACACGTTGCCTAACACGCCGAGCCCATCCCGCAGCCACTGCATCACCGCCCCGGCAATGAACACGCTCCCCTCCAGCGCAAAGCCCCGGCCGCCTTGGGCGTCACAGGCGGCGGTCGCCAGCAAGCCGGCCGGCGGAGCCGGCGGCGCTCCCCCGGTGTAGAGCAGGAGAAACGCCCCGGTGCCGTAGGTGTTCTTGGCCATGCCGGGCGCCACGCAGCCCTGTCCAAAGAGGGCCGCCTGCTGATCGCCGGCGATGCCGGCAATCGGCAGCGCCGTTCCGTACAGATCGGGATCGGTTTCGCCACATACTCCGCTGGAGGGCACAATGGTGGGAAGCAGCGCCTCGGGAATGCTGAACAATTTCAAGAGCTCCGGGTCCCAACAGCCGCCGCTCAGTGAATAGAGCATGGTGCGCGAGGCGTTGGTCGGGTCGGTCACGTGCACCCGGCCACCGGTGAGTTTCGCGATCAGCCAACTGTCCACTGTACCTGCAGCCAGTTCTCCCCGCTCGGCGCGGCGTCGAACCTCGGGATCCCGCAGCAGCCACTCCAGCTTGGTGGCGGTGAAGTAAGGATCGAGCACCAGGCCGGTCCGGGCCCGGACCTCGGGTTCTCTCCCCGCGGCGCCCAGCTCCCGGCATCGCTCGGCGGTGCGCCGGTCCTGCCAGACGATCGCCGGCGAAAGCGGTGCGAGGGTCTTGCGGTCCCATAGGATCACGGTCTCGCGCTGATTGGTGACGCCGATGCCGGCTGGCCGCTCGCCGGCCGCGGCGAGCGCCTCCCGGGCCGATTCCACGACGGTCCGGAACAAATCCGCCGGGTCATGCTCGACCCATCCCGGCTGGGGATAGTGCTGGGGGAATTCCCGCCGGCCTTGCCCCAGCACGGTGCCGTCCTGGTGCACAACCAGGGCACGGCTGCTGGTGGTGCCTTGGTCGAGGGCGAGGATG
>JANNSC010000084.1:0-2695 GCA_031402135.1 Gemmatimonadales bacterium
CCAGCAGGCAATTCCGCCAGGATGGCGGCCAGCTGCGTTTGCTTGCCGTACAGGCCGTTGACCGCCTCGTGCATGGCGGACGCCTCGCGCTCCATGCTGAACATGAGCGCGTGGTATTCGCTGTAGGTGGCGGCGTCAGTCTGGTAGAGAGGATTGGCCACGATCTCCGCCTCGGTCGCTACCGACTGGTTCCCCATCCTCAGCGTAAGGCGGTACTTGCCCGGTGTCGCCTTGTGCCCGCGATAGCTCGCCTCGATGTAGGCACCCGGCACGCCCAGAATCGTGGGATACCGCATGTCCCAGACGAACCGGTTCAATCCCTTCTGCTTCGGCAGCGAGGGGGCCGGCTGCGGACCGCCGTCCCATTTCTTGAAGGCGGCATCCTTCTTCGATGTGAAGCCGCGGACGATGCTGCCATCGGAGTGGGTGATCTCCAGGGTGACCTCGTCGGTCTTGGCCATCTCCGGCAGCTGGTAGTACACGACTACTCCGTTGGCGGGATTCACGCCGCGAAACGTGTTGGCGCCGGTAAAGTCGGCGTCCGGCTCATTCAGCTCGCTGCCGCCGTTGGCCAGGTACGCGTTCGCCGGCTGATACATCGACAACGCCGGCGTGGCCTTCCGATACTGACGAATCAACGCCAGGTCGTCCAGTATCCAGAATGAGCGACCCGAGGTGGCCGCGATCAGGTTCCCCTGGTGGACCCGCAAGTCGGTGATCGGCGTGATCGGGAGATTGAGCTGGAACGGCGACCAGTCCTTTCCCCCGTTCCATGAAATGAAGACACCGAGCTCGGTGCCGGCGAAGAGCAGGTCACGGCGTACGGCATCTTCGCGAACGACTCTGGTGAAGGCAGTGGCCGGAATTCCCCGATCGATCCTGGTCCAGGACGCGCCGTAGTCAGTGGTCTTGTAAAGCCCCGGTGTGTGATCGTTGAACTTGTAGCGGGTGGTGGCGATGTAGGCCGTGGCCTTGTCGAACGGTGACACCTCGATTGCATTGATGAGGCATTCGGCCAGCCCCGGAGGTGTCACGTTCTTCCATGTCGCCCCTCCGTCGCGGGTAAGCTGGACCAATCCGTCGTCGCTGCCGGTCCAGATCACCCCCGGCTCGTGAGGCGATTCGATGACGTATGCGAGTGTTCCGTAGTTCTCGGCTCCGACGGCTTCGTTGGTGTAGGGGCCGCCAGGCGTGCCCTGCTTTGCCTTGTCGTTACGGGTCAGGTCGGGCGACACCTCTTTCCACGTCTTGCCCAGATCCGACGTCTTCAGCAGATACTGTGCTCCGTGGTAGAAGGTTTGTGGCTCGTGTTTGCTCCAGATGATGGGCGCGTTCCAGTTGAACCGGTACTTCATCTCACTGGCGTCCATGCCGAGGTACTGGAGCGGGGCGGCCATGATGTTGGTGCCGGCCGTTGCTCTCCCATCCAGAACCTCAATGGTGCCCTGGTAGCTTCCGCCCAGCACGTATCGGGGATCATCGGGGTCAAACGCGAGGAAAGCGCTCTCGCCGCCTGCCGATGACGTCCAGCCGGCGTTGCTGATTCCACCGCTGCCCAGTTCACGGCTGACGATCGAGACAGAGCTGTTGTCCTGCTGTCCGCCGTAGATCCGGTAGGGGAACTGGTTGTCGACGTTGATCCGGTAGAACTGCGCCGTCGGCATGGTGCTCTGCGAACTCCAGCTCTTCCCCTTGTCGAAGGTGATCACCGCGCCACCGTCGTCCGAAATGATAAAGTTGTCCGGGTTACGGGGATTGATCCACATGTCGTGGTAGTCGCCGTGAACTCCGGACACGGTGTTCCAGGTCTTGCCGCCGTCATCGGAGCGCAGTGCAGGGGCGCTCAACACATAGATGGTATTCTCGTTCTTTGGGTCGATAAACAGCTCGATGTAGTACCATGCCCGTTGGACCAGGCGAGGCTCGCTGGTGACCTGGCTCCAGCTCTTTCCGGAGTTGATCGAGATGTAGAGGCCGCGGGCGTCCTCGTAGGAATCGCTTTCGATCAGGGCGTAGACCGTTGCCGGGTTCGATGGGCTGACCGCGATCGCCATCTTGCCCATCTTCTGGGGCAAGCCCTCGGTCATCTTTTCCCACGTCTCGCCGCTATCGGTCGACTTGTACAGCCCGCTGCCGGGGCCGCCGCTGATGACCTTCCATGGAAGGCGGCCATGTTCCCACATCGCCGCATAGAGGATGCGCGGGTTGGTCGGGTCCATCGAGAGTTCCACAGCACCGGTTCTCTCGTCCACGTAGAGGACGTTTTTCCAGGTTGTTCCTCCGTCCGTTGACTTGAAGACACCACGCTGCGGCGACGGGCTGTAGAGTGCACCCTGGGCTGCCACGTAAACGATGTCGGGATTGTCGGGATGCACGGCAATGCGCGAAATGTGCCGAGTCTCGTCGAGCCCGATCTTCTTCCAGGTCTTTCCCGCATCGGTCGACCGGTAGACACCGTCGCCGGAGTGAGTCATGACCCCGCGAACGGCATGTTCTCCCATGCCGACGTATACCACGTTTGGATCACTTCCGGCCACTGCAACGGCGCCAACCGACCCGGTCTTGAAAAATCCGTCAGACACGTTGCGCCAGCTGATGCCCATGTCGTCAGTTTTCCAGAGGCCACCGCCGGTCGTGCCCATGTAGTACGTCTTCGGGTCGCCGACGACTCCGGTGCTGGCGACCGATCGTCCGC
>JANNSC010000085.1:0-2204 GCA_031402135.1 Gemmatimonadales bacterium
CCGAGCACCGGGATGCCCGATTCATAGGCGGCAATTTTTGTGGGCGTTCGCCGATAGGTCGACAATACGTGCGAAAGTCCCAGGATGAGGACGGCGTTCGCGATGACGAACACCAGGAGGACCAGGATCGGCACGTAAGGCTGCAGCATGTAGGCGGATGCGGGGTGAGGGCCGGGGTCAACCGAGTCGGTAAATTGTAACGCCGCAGGGATGTCAATTCAACCCGGCGGACGCAGCCAACTTTCGGCAGGGGTTGCGTTTACGATCGCTCTCCGGGTCCCGCTGCGGAAGAAGGCATCGGGCCGCGGAAAATGGATCGTGACGCGATAGAACAGCGGTGCAGATTGGCGGATGCCGAGTTGCCTCCCACTCCGCCGAGGGCCTACATTATGGCGATGCCCGCACCGCTGGTGGTCCCGACTTATACCATTGAGGATCTCGACCACTTCCCGGACGACGGGAACCGGTACGAGTTGCTGGACGGGGTCCTGCTGGTGACTCCGGCGCCGATCCCAGGGCATCAGCTCGTGATAGCCGGCCTGTTCCATGAGCTTTCCAACTATCTCAAGCCCTCGGGATTGGCCCATATTGTGACACCGGGCGCGGTCGAGACCGGCGCCAAGACTCATCTCGAGCCAGATCTGCTGGTCTTTCCCACCTCGGAACCTTCGGGACTCAAATGGGGGTCGATTCGCCGTTGGTGGCTCGCCGTTGAGGTGTTCAGCCACTCCTCGCGGACCTACGACCGCGAATACAAGCGCGATGCTTATCTCGCACTGGGAGTCGATGAGGTTTGGCTGGTGGACTGGCTCAATCAGGCAGTATTTGTGTCTCGCCGAGGAGGACCCCGGGACGAGTCCTGCGAGCATGTGCTCGAATGGCATCCTGGCGCCATGCCGGCCCCGCTTCAGATCAGCCTGGATGCGCAATTCGGCAATGTGGATCCTGCCGGATACTGGGGCAGCTAGCGCTTTGGCACCCTGTCTCCCTGACTCCCTATGTCCATAAAGAGCGACCGCTGGATCCGCCGGATGGCGCGCGAGCACGCGATGATCGAGCCTTTCACGGACGGTCAGGTGCGGGAAGTTGATGCCCAGGGACGGAAGGTGATTTCCTACGGGGTGAGCTCCTACGGGTATGACATGCGGGTGGCTCAGGAGTTCAAGATCTTCACCAACGTGTTATCGGCGATGGTGGATCCCAAGGCGTTCGACCCCAAGAGTTTTGTGGAGTGGGAGGGGGAGGTCTGTGTGGTCCCTCCCAACAGCTTCGCGCTGGCCAGGTCGGTGGAGTATTTCCGCATACCCCGCAATGTGTTAACCATCTGCGTCGGCAAGTCTACATACGCTCGATGTGGAATAATTACAAACGTCACACCGTTCGAGCCGGAGTGGGAGGGGCACGTCACCCTGGAAATCAGCAATACCACTCCCCTGCCCGCCAAGATTTACGCCAACGAGGGGATCTGTCAGGTGCTGTTTTTCGAGGCGGATGACGACGACGTCTGCGAGACGAGCTATGCGGACAAGAAGGGGAAGTACCAGGCGCAGCGGGGGGTGACGCTGCCCCGCCTGTAGCCTCCTGCTAGGGGGCCTCCGGAACCTTCATCTCATAGGCCTCGAACCAGGCGCCCTGTTCGCTGGCCATGATCGCCACCACATCCGCGGTAATCGCCCCCAGCTGGTCCAATGATGCGCCGGCCAGCTCGCGCTGGGCGAGCTGCTGCGCCGCCTCCAACTCCTGCTTGACCAGATGGGACCTTCTGGCGGTGTCTTCGAATTCGCCTTGATAGCGGAATCCCTGCGCCGCCGCACCGATTGCCGGGAGCGTCAATGCAAGCACCTCGGCCGCGGCCTCGAGCCAGTGGGGGATCAGGGCGCTGTTTGCCGTAGCCGCGGCGAGCCACTCAGGCATGTACTCGGCGTTTTCCGGATCGAGGAACAGCAGGGCAAGCAGAACGATGGCCAGCGCCGCTCCGACTGCGAAGCTTCCATCCCGCAACCAGCGAAGCCGGCCCTCGGTGCGAGCGTACTTGCTCGCGGTGCGCTGGTGGTAGGCAATCTGATAGGGTATTTCGCTGTGCAGTACCAGTGCCTTCGCCGAGGGGAGCTCGGCAGCGAGATCGACCGGGAGGACGCCGACCTCCCGCACAATCCCGCGATACAACCAATCAACCCAGGTCTCGGCGGGGCCGACTTGTCCGC
>JANNSC010000086.1:0-4173 GCA_031402135.1 Gemmatimonadales bacterium
GGTGCCGGTCCAGAACCGCATCGGGCAGGTCAGCGGACGAATCGGTGACGATGGCGACAGGGCGCCGGGCCTCGTGCTGGAGCGCCCGGTGCTGGGCCCGCATGTCGTCCGCCTTCGAAGAACTCAGGGTACCCCACCGACCGGCATAGGTGAAGACGGCCTCGGGCGTATCGGTATGCACATGCACCTTCAGGATATCCGAGACCACCGCCACGACCACGGAGCCGCCGAACTGGTGTATGGCGGCCCGGACCTCGTTGGCGGTGGGGAGCTGTTCGCCCCGGACAATGAACTCGGTGCAGAACTGGAAATCCCGCTCTGCCGCGACGGTCATGTCGGCGGCGGGGAAGGCGTAATTAGTGGGCTCCCCGGGGGGGGCAGGGAGGATCGGGTCGCCCTGGATGAAACGGACGACCCCCTCAATCATCCGCATGAAGCCTTTGCCGCCGGCGTCCACCACCCCGGCCTCCTTGAGCACTGCCAGGAGTTCGGGGGTGTGGGCCAGGGAGATTTCGCCTTCCTGGAGCATCCGTTCCATGAACACGGAAATGTCAGGAGAATCGGCAGCAGCGCGGGACGCGGCGGCGGCGGCCTCCCGGGCGACGGTGAGGATGGTGCCCTCGCGGGGCTCATCGAGCGAGGCCTGCAGCGTGGCGGCTCCCTGCTGGAGCGCGGCGGCGATTTCCCGGGCGGTGGCCTTTTCCCGAGTACCGACCCCTTCGGCAAAGCCGAGAAGAAAGTGGGCCAGCAGCATCCCGGAGTTGCCCCGGGCCCCGAGGACGGCACCGCGGGCCATGATGCGGGCGGTTTCGGACAGCGATGCGTCGCCAAGGGCCCGGCAGGCATCGGCGACGGCGCGGAGGGTGAGGCTGAAATTGGTACCGGTGTCGCCATCGGGCACCGGAAACACATTCAAGCGATTGATCTCGTCACGACCGGCGGCGACCCAGTCGGCCGCGGCGTAAATCGACCGCGACAGCCGGGGTCCATCCACATAGGCGATGCCGATCGCCATGCGGGCGTTACTCCGGGACGACGGTGACGCGGACCACCGCTTGGACTTCGGCGTGCATTCGAATCGGAACCGAATGCTCGCCCAGCTGCTTGATGGGGTGGTCGAGCTCGATCTTCCGCTTGTCGACCGGATGGCCCGCCTTGGCCAGCTCATCGGCAATGTCCTGCGCGGTGATGGATCCGAAGAGCCGATCGCCCTCACCGGCCTTGGCGGTGATGGTGATTGCCACGGCGCCGAGCCGTGCTGCGGTGGCCTGGGCTTCGTTGCGGTCCTGGGTGGCGCGAGCGTTGCGAGCCTTGGTCTCGGCTTCGATCCGTTTCTTGTTCCCATCGGTCGCCTCGTAGGCGAGCCCCTGGGGCAGCAGGAAATTCCTGCCGTAGCCGGGCTTGACCCGCACCAGTGCGCCGGCCTTGCCGAGCGACTTCACGTCTTCGCGCAGAATGACTTCCATCATGTCAGGCTCCTTCGGGTACGTTGGGACGGAATTTCCCACGGATGTCCAGCCAGGTATCCGCCAGCCCCAGCGCCACCGTCACACCGAGGAGCAGCGGAATCAACAACAGCGCAACGGCGGCGGCCAGCACTTTGAGCAACGGGTGGGCTGGGGCGAGGAATGTGGTGGCCACCGCGAGGCCGCGAGCGGCGTAGAGCCCCACCCACACGATCAGCAGATTGACCGCGAACACTGCGACGGGCGACGGCAGCGGAAACAGCACCATGCCGAGGGTAAAGATAGCACCCCACACCAAGTGGTCGTTGAATCGGAAAGTGGTGAATCGGGCCGGCGGGGTACCGAAGGGAACTTCGCTGATTCGGTGGTGCCAGGTCCAGGCCAGCGTGACACCGAGCAGCGCCTGAAGAGCCAGGACGGCCGGCAATACCCGGGCGACATCGGGCGCCGCCGTGATGAACGGCGCCACGAATCGCTCCATGTCCTGGCGATTGGTTCCGTCCTTCCCGGCGAGCTCGACCATCGCCTGGTAGCTGGCTCGCAGCATGTCGATGAGGGCGGTTTCGATCCCGGACCAGCCGATGCCCTGGGCTTTTGCCCAGACCCCGAGCCCGAGCATGGACAGGGCGATGGCGAGGAGGGCCCGGGGAAAGACGGCGCCGCGGCTGGTCAGGGAGAGCAGCACGAAAACAGCAGTGATCACGCCGCCGCTCAACAGCAGAAGCTGGGGCCCCAGGGCAGCGTTGCCGGTGATGGCGGCGGTAATGCCGGCAATCGAAGCCGTCAGCCAGGCCACTTCCCGGAGGGTCCGGGGCCGGGCCAGCAGGGTGAGCAGCGCGAAGGGACCCAGCAGATAGAGCGGCGGCGCCAGCAGGAGGAATCCTGCCAGCACCGCCGCCGCGCCGAGGCTCGCGCGGCGCCCGGGAAGGGGCGCCGGCGTGGCCGGCATCAGCCCCGGTAGCCCTTGATGTAGGGCAGCAGGGCCAGATAGCGCGCCCGCTTGATGGCCACCTGAAGCTGGCGCTGGTGGCGGGCGGAGACGCCCGACAAGCGGCGGGGGAGGATCTTGCCCCGCTCACTGATGAAACGGCCCAGAAGCTTTTCGTCTTTGTAGTCGACGATGCGAATCCTGAGTTCGGCGATCGGGTCGCCCTTCTTCTGGCGGCTCACTCGTCCTCCTCGTACTCGGATTTGACGGTGGCCACCTGGGCCGGCGTCGGGGGCTCATCGTTCAAGACAATGAGGTAGCGGAGCACCCCGTCATCGAGCTTCAAAGCTCGCTCGAACTCGGGGAGTGCGGGGCCATCGGCGTCGAAATTGGCGACGACGTAGTAGCCAGTGTCGCGCTTCTGGATGGGATAGGAGAGGGTCCGTTTGCCCCAATGATTGAGTTGGGGCGCATCGGCGCCGGCCACCTGCACCATCGCATGGAACTGGGAGAGCTTCTGGTTGATGGCCGCTTCGTCCAAAACCGGATCGAAGATATAGACCACCTCGTACGGACGGACCATGACACCTTCCTTTGGTCTGGTGCCCCGACCCTGGTGTGGGGTCGAGGAGGAGGAATTGGACAGCCGCTAAATGTAGTCGGGCGTGGGGGTTATGGGAAGGGTGGAGGGTTATCTGCCGGTGATCGCCGTATACACCATCTGCTCGAACTGCCTCTCGATCGGGTGCGGGCACCCACCGAACAGTTGGGTCCATACCATGCCGATGAGGTCGGCGGACCGGTCGACCCAGAAAAACGTCCCGGCAACGCCGCACCAGCGGAAGACACCCGGCGACGTGGGCATGGCCGCCGCCACTGAGTCGAGCATTACCACACCGCCGAATCCTTGCCCGTAGCCGCGCTTGTTGCCTAGCGGGGGAGGCGCGATCGGGGTGAGTTCCGGTGGCAGCTGGTTCTGCATCATCATCGCCACGGACTCGCGGGTGAGGACCCGCCGTCCGTCGAGTTCCCCGCCGTTGAGCAGCATCTGAGTAAATCGGAGGTAGTCGGCTATGGTGGACAGCAGCCCCGACCCGCCGGCAAACAGCTTGCCGTCGGGCTGATAATCCGGTCCGATCAGCGTCGGGAGAGCCACCAGCGTGCCCCCGGGGCCGCGCGCGTACAGCGTAGCGAGGCGCCCCTCCATTGCCGGCGTCACGTGAAACCCGGTCTCCTTCATTCCCAGTGGGGCGAACAACCGTTCCTCGAAGTACCGGTCCAGGGTCTGGCCGCTCACCACCTCCACCACTCGCCCCAGCACGTCCATGGCCATGCTGTAGTTCCATCGGCTCCCGGGGTCGAAAATCAGGGGCAGCCGGGCGATGCTGTCGGCGAATTGCTGCAGCGTCATCGAGGCGCTGAGCAGCCGGGCTCCGTTGTAGATGGTGTCCACGGGCGTGTTGCCGAAGGCGCCGTAGGTGAGCCCCGCGCAGTGGGTCATCAGGTGCGCGATGGTGATGGGCCGCGCCGGGGCGCGCAGCACCGGGTTCGCGGCCGAGCCGCTGGAGAAGACCTTCACCTCCGCGAACGCCGGGATGTACTTCGACACCGGGTCGTCCAACCGCAGCTTGCCCCGTTCGATGAGCTGCGCGATGGCGGCGCCGGTTACCGCCTTGGTCATCGAGTATATCCGGAAAACCGCACACGTCGTTGGTGTTCTTGCGGTCGCCGTTGCCTTTGCCCTTGTCGTACAGGTCCTTCAGGATCTGCTGGATCAGC
>JANNSC010000087.1:0-55378 GCA_031402135.1 Gemmatimonadales bacterium
GGATCGACGCCCATCGCCGCCAACCGCTCGGCGATGATCAGCGGCCGGGCGATGCGCTCCAGCTCCCCCATGTCGTCGAAGCTGCCGACGTTGGCGCCAAGATACTGGAGCTTGCCGGAAGTGACCGACGAATCGCTTACCAGCAGCAGCCCCTCGAAACCTGAATCCTGCCGCTTGGAGAGCCCGGTCATTTTGACCAGGGAGTCCCGTACGTCGAGCAACCGGCCAGCGGCCGCCACCCGGGTGACCTCATACCTGGACCCGGCATCCTCGCCCCGCCGTTGGGCGGCCTTGAGCCCCGAAGTGAGCTTCTGTCCAAACTCATTGCCGCTGGCATCCACCACGGCAATCCGCTTGACTCCGGTGTCCCGGCTCATCAGGTATCCAGGGACAATCGCCATCGCCCCAAAAAATACCGGGCCAAGCACGGTGGAGATGATGAACGCCTTGGTCCGGACGCGCTCCACAAATTCCCGCCGGATCACCGACCACGTCTTATGCAGCATGGTGTGCCTCGCTGGCGGGGGCGGTGGCCGCTTCGGCCCCCACCTTGGCGATGAAGATGGCTTGGAGCGAGGGTTCCACGACCTCGAATCGGGCCAATCCGACGTCCTCATTTACCAGCGTTTTGAGCAGCCGGTCGGGGTCCGCTCCGGGGGCCAACTGCACCTCGGCGGAGGCGCCGTAGTCGTCGACTTTTTCGACCAAGGCGCGGTCAGCAAGGATCCGGGCCGCCCGATCGGAGTTTCGGGTATAGGTGAGGGCGATATGCCGCCCACCAAAATCCTTCTTGATCTCGGCCAGCGACCCGTCCACCACCTTCTTCCCTCGGGCGATGATGACCACGTGATCGCACATCTTCTCGGCCTGCTCCATGATATGGGTCGAAAAGAGTACGGTGCGGCCGCCTCGGGCCGCCTCGACCACCACGTCTTTCATGACCTGGCTGTTGACGGGATCGAGGCCGCTGAACGGCTCATCCAGAATCAGGAGCTCCGGTTCGTGAAGGAGGGCGGAAATGAACTGGACCTTTTGCTGCATGCCCTTGGAGAGATCTTCCACTTTCCTCGGGCCCCAATCGGCCAGCCCGAGCCGGTCAAGCCACTGCACCGCCTTGACCCGCGCGCTGGAGCGTTTGATCCCCTTGGCCTCGCCCAGAAAAATCAGGTGGTCGAGCACCTTCATCTTCTTGTAGAGCCCCCGTTCCTCCGGCAGGAATCCGATCCGCGCCGAAAGGTCCCGGCTCGCCGATCCGGAGCCAAAGACCGAGATCCGACCCTCGTCGGGTGAGATAATGTTCATGATCATGCGGATGGTGGTGCTCTTGCCGGCGCCGTTGGGCCCCAGCAGTCCAAAAATGCCGCCCCTGGTCACGTCAATTGAAAGCGCCTCAACAGCGGTATGGCCGGCAAAGCGCTTCGTAATACCCTCCACCTTCACGACACTGTCTTTCATGCCGGGTTACTCCGAGAATCAGAGGGCTGGTTACGGCCCACTCGTACGGACCGGGCACCGGGGAGGTTTCGGGGGCAGGCCCCCCGAGGAACTAGCTCTTTTTGGCGCCAAATTCCAGCAACGGGGTGATTCGGGCGGCCTCGGTAGTCGGAATCACCAGGTGCTTGGCGTCGACCTTGACGCCGAACTTGAGCAGCCGTTCCAGCCACGCGTCCCGGGGTAATGTGGCCCGGGCAGGGTCATGGACGGCTACGTCGTGCATAAACACCCCGCGATCGGTTCGTTCGTGGTAACGCCCGACCCAAGTAGTTCCGCCGGCGCTCTCCACTACCACGGTCACGCCGTGCAACTCCTCGTGCCCGGGATGGAAGACGTGCCCCGACACGTTAATGCGCCGCGGCAGCGCCGCAGTACTTGTCGAACGCTGCCACCAGCTCTGCCGCGATCATCTGCGGATGCTTGCCCTCGATCTGGTGCCGGTGGATAAAGTGGACCACCTCACCGTCGCGAAAAAGCGCTACCGATGGCGAGCTCGGCTGGTAGTCGGCGCAGTAGCTCCGCGCCCGCGCGGTGGCGTCGAGATCCTGGCCGGCAAACACGGTGTAGAGGTGCTGCGGCTTGACTCCGTGCTGCAGCGCCATGGTGAGCGCCGGCCGGGCGCCTCCAGCGGCACATCCGCACACCGAGTTCACGAAGACCATTGCAGTCCCTTCGCCGGCGCCGAGGGCAGCATCGACGTCGGCCACGGTGCGCAGTTCACTGACCCCGAGGCGGGTGACTTCCTCGCGCATCGGTTTGATCATCGTTTCGTGGTAGGGCATCTGGTGTAGCTCCTTTAGGCGCCGAGCGCCTGTTTCATTGCATGCCACGACAGCGTGGCGCATTTGATCCGGATGGGAAAGGCCCGTACTCCGCGGAACACCTCCAGTTTGGCCGGCAGCGTTTCGGTGGAATCCCCCGCGACCACAGCATGGAATTTGTCAAACAGCTCCCGCGCCTCGGTGATGGTCCTACCCTTCACCGCTTGGGTCATCATCGAGGCACTGGCCTTGGATATGGCGCACCCCTGCCCCAAAAACGTGACCTCGGAAATCACCTCACCGTCCAGCGTGAGCCAGATATCGAACTGGTCCCCGCACAGCGGGTTCCGACCCTCGGCATGATTGGTGGCGTGCTCCAATTTCCGAAAATTTCGGGGCGTCTTGTTGTGGTCCAGGATCACGCTCTGGTAGAGCTCGTCGAGATCGCTCACCCGCCAAACACCTTTCGAACCTGATGGAGACCGGCCACCAGCGCCTCGACTTCTGCCAAGGTGTTATACGCCCCGAAGGAGGCTCGCAACGTAGCCGTCACCCCGAAGCGCCGCATCAGCGGTTGAGCACAATGGTGTCCGGCCCGAACCGCGATTCCCCGGGTGTCGAGAACCGTTCCTGCGTCGTGGGGGTGAATCCCGTCGAGCACGAAAGACAGCACGCTGACCCGATCGGCACCCTCACCAAGGATCTTGAGGCCGGGGATTTCCGCCAAGCGTTGGGTCGCCTCTGCGACCAGCCCCTGCTCGTACGCCACCAACGACTCCCAGTCCCACGCCATCACATAGTCGATCGCGGCCCCCAGCCCAACGACCTCGGCAATCGGCGGCGTCCCCGCTTCGAAGCGCTCGGGAGGCGGCGCGTAGCTGCTCCGGTCGATCAGCACCTCGCGGATCATCCCGCCACCGCCCTGCCACGGGGGCATCGATTCGAGGAGGGCTCGCTTGCCGTAGAGCAGACCGATGCCGGTGGGGCCGTAGAGCTTGTGCCCGGAACAGGCAAAGAAGTCGCAATCGATGGCTTGGAGGTCGACCCGGAGGTGCGGCACCGATTGGGCTCCGTCAACCACGACCACCGCCCCCACCTCGTGAGCCATCTCGGCAATGGCGTTGATGGGGTTGATGGCCCCCATCACGTTGGAGGCGTGGGTCACCGCGACGATCCGAGTGCGCGGCGATAGCTGCGCCTCGAATGCCGCCAGGTCGAGCCCGCCCGACTCCATGATCGGAATGGCGCGCACCACGGCACCGGTCCGCTCCGCCACCAGATGCCACGGCACGATGTTCGAGTGGTGCTCCATTTCGGAGACCAGGATCTCGTCCCCGGGGCGGAGCACGCTCCCGCCGTAACTCTGCGCTACCAGGTTGAGGCTCGCGGTGGTGCCGGCGGTGAAAATGATTTCGGACGGGGAGGCCGCGTTCAGGAACTTGGCCGACAGGGTGCGGACCCGCTCATAGGCATCGGTCGCTTCCTGGCTCAGCGAATGCACGCCTCGATGAACGTTGGCGTTGCCGGATTCGTAGTAGTGGCTGATCGCTTCGATGACCGCCCGCGGCTTTTGCGCGGTGGCAGCACTGTCCAGGTAGACCAGCGGCTGTCCGGCAACCCGGCGTTCGAGAATCGGGAAATCGGCTCGCACCCTCGCCACGTCCCAGGCCGGCACTTGGCGTACCGCCGTCACCGGGGTCATCGGAGCCGTTCGAGAACCAGCCGGTCGAGGGCTTCACGAACCGGCGTGGAGGCAACCTCGTTGACCACTTCGGCCGCAAAGGCATAGATCAGGAGCCGTTGGGCCTCCCCACGCGGGATTCCGCGGCTCTGGAGGTAGAAGGCGGCGATCGGGTCGAGTCGGCCGACCGTGGCGCCGTGGGTGCACTTCACATCGTCCGCAAAAATTTCCAGTTGCGGCTTGGTATCCACCTTCGCGCCGGCCGACAGCAACAGGTTTCGGTTGGTCTGCTTGGCGTCGGTCTTCTGGGCTTCGGGCGTGACGAACACCTTACCGTTGAAGACCGCGCGGCAATTGTCGTCGAGGATGCCCTTGTAGACCTCCCAACTGCGGCAATTGGGATGGTCGTGGAAAATCGTGGTATGGTTGTCGACCAATTGGGTGCCCTGGCCCAGGTAAAGGCCGTAGAGCAACGTCTCCACATTTTGGCCGCCCAGGCGCGCGCGAAGGTCGTGACGGGCAATCGCCCCACCCATTGCAAGCGTGAAGGAGCGGTAGTGGCTGTCCCGACCCTGTTCCACTTCGGTCAGCCCGATGTGATAGGCGTTTTCGCTCTCCCGTTGGATCCGGCTGTGCTCAACCCAGGCACCGTCGCCCACCGACACTTCGGTCACGGCGTTGGTGAAGGAGACCGCGGGCGCCAGGCCGGCGTAGCTCTCGATGAACTGGGCCCGCGCCCCCGGCCCTATCCGGAGCACGTTGCGAACGTGGACCACACAGCCCTCGGCCTCCGGGGTGGAGAGGTACAGAAACTGGATCGGATCCGCCACCGCGACGTCGGCGGACACCCGAACTACCACCCCATCCAGGGCGCACGCCGAATTGAGCGGCGCAAACGGAGTTGCGGTCGACGAGCCGAGCAACGCCGGATCGGCCCCGAGAGCCTCCGCCAACGTCTCCACCGTTACGCCGGGGGTGGGGCGTGGACGATGGGAGAGTCTGGCGTCGAAGCGCCCATTCACGAACACCAGCGTGGTCCAGGTACCGCGATTCACCAGAAACGGGGCGGTGGATTCGGGGGTCACCGGTTTCGCCAATCTCCCGGCGTCCAGTTTCCATTTCGTCTGGGCGATAGATGTGATCGGCGTGAATCGCCAATCCTCGTTCCTGGTGGTCGGATATCCGGCCGCCGTGAAGCGCGCCAGCGCCTCGCGACGGAGCCGGGTGACCGGGTCGGAGCCGTCCAGCTGATCGGTGAGCGCCTCCGCGTACGCCTGGGTCACGCCGGCACGCCCTCCGCGACTCCGGTGAGCCACTCGTAGCCCTTGGCCTCAAGTTCGTGCGCCAACTCCTTGCCACCTGACCTGACAATGCGGCCGTCGGACAGCACGTGTACCCGATCAGGGACGATGTAGTTGAGCAATCGCTGATAGTGGGTAACGAGAATGGTGGCGCGCTCCGGGCTTCGAAGCTGGTTGACGCCGTCGGCCACAATCCGGAGGGCGTCGATGTCGAGCCCGGAGTCGGTTTCATCGAGCACCGCGAGCTTCGGCTCGAGCACTGCCATTTGCAGAATCTCGTTGCGCTTTTTCTCGCCGCCGGAGA
This sequence comes from Gemmatimonadales bacterium, assembly GCA_031402135.1. Lineage (GTDB taxonomy): Bacteria > Gemmatimonadota > Gemmatimonadetes > Gemmatimonadales > GWC2-71-9 > JABFSM01. The sequence goes on from JANNSC010000087.1 coordinate 5,542, forward strand.
AGCCGCTATTGACCGCCCGCTGCATGATTTCGGGGCCCCACTCGACCGTTTTGAGTTTCGACTCAAGCAAATCGAGGAAGTCCATGGGGTCGAATTCCTCCTGTCCCCACGCCTTCCGGATGGCGTTGTACGCCGCCCGGAGGAAATAGGCGTTGCTGACCCCGGCAATTTCCACCGGATACTGGAACGCCAGGAAAACGCCGGCCTGGGCCCGCGCCTCCGGTTCCATCTCGAGCAGATCCACGCCGTCAAACAGCACCGTGCCGCCGGTAACGGTGTATGCGGGATGACCCGCCAGAACCTGGGCAAGGGTGCTTTTTCCCGAGCCGTTCGGTCCCATGATGGCGTGCACCTCGCCGGCCAGCACCGTCAGGTCGATGCCTTTGAGGATTTCGGTCTCGCCCGCGGACGCCCGCAGGCCCTTGATTACCAGCACGGGTGTGGCTCCTGGTTAGTTCTCAACCTACACTTCCCTCCAGCGTCACCCCCAGAAGCTTCTGCGCTTCCACGGCAAATTCCATGGGGAGTTCCTTGAACACTTCCTTGCAGAATCCGTTCACGATCAAGGAAATCGCATTCTCGGTGTTGAGCCCGCGCTGCTTGCAGTAGAAAATCTGGTCCTCGCCGATCTTCGAAGTACTGGCTTCGTGCTCTACCGACGCCGTCGGGTTCTGCACGTCAATGTACGGGAAGGTGTGAGCGCCGCACCGATTGCCGATCAGCATCGAATCGCACTGGGTGTAATTGCGGGCGCCTTCGGCTTTCGGCAGCACCTTGACGAGCCCGCGGTAGCTGTTGTTGCCGCGCCCCGCGCTGATTCCCTTGGACACAATGGTGCTCTTGGTGTTCTTGCCGATGTGGATCATTTTGGTGCCGGTGTCGGCCTGCTGCCGATTGTTGACCACCGCCACCGAGTAGAACTCGCCCACCGAGTCGTCGCCCTGGAGAATCACGCTGGGGTACTTCCAGGTGATGGCCGATCCGGTCTCGACCTGGGTCCAGGAAATCTTCGCGCCGCGGCTCGCTTTCCCCCGCTTGGTCACGAAGTTGTAAATCCCACCCTTCCCCTCCTCGTCGCCAGCGTACCAGTTCTGCACCGTCGAGTACTTGATGGTGGCGCCGTCGAGTGCCACCAGTTCGACCACCGCAGCGTGCAGCTGGTTTTCGTCCCGCTTGGGCGCGGTGCACCCTTCGAGGTAGCTCACATAGGCGCCTTCATCGGCGATGATCAGGGTCCGCTCGAACTGCCCGGTGTTCTGGGCGTTGATCCGGAAGTAGGTCGAAAGGTCCATCGGGCAGCGGACGCCCTTCGGGATGTACACGAAGGAACCGTCGCTGAAGACGGCGGAGTTGAGCGCCGCAAAAAAGTTGTCGGTGGGCGGTACCACCGAGCCAAGATATTTCCGGACCAAGTCGGGGTGCTCACGCACTGCTTCCGAGAAGGAGCAGAAGATGATGCCGATGTCCCCCAGGGCCTTCTTGTAGGAGGTGCCGACCGAGACCGAATCGAAGATTGCGTCAACCGCCACCCCGGACAGGATCTTCTGTTCGGTGAGCGGGATACCGAGCTTCTGGTAGGTCTCCAGCAGCTTCGGATCCACCTCATCGAGGCTGCCGAGCGGCGCCTTGGTTATGGGCGCGGAGTAATAGATCGTGTCCTGGTAGTCGATTGGGGGGTAGGACACATTGGGCCAGTGCGGCTCGGTCATCTTGAGCCAGCCCCGGTACGCCTTGAGCCGCCACTCGAGGAGGAACTCGGGTTCCTGCTTCTTGGCGGAGATGAGCCGGACAACGTCCTCGCTCAGCCCCTTGGGGACGGTATCGGCTTCAATCTCGGTGATGAAGCCGTATTTGTACTCGCGGTTGACCAAGGACTCGACCGGGCTGCTCATCTCCCCATCTCCTCAAGCCGTGGCAGCACCTCAACATAGGGCCCCAGGCCAGAATTTCCAACCGAATCCTAAGTGAAATAGTCGGGATTGTCAAAAAAGGGAAAGGGCTGCCAATCAATGGGTTAAGTCAATCGGTTGCAGCGGCCCACCAAGAAACGGCCACGCCAATGAGGGCTAAGGCGTGGGGTTGATCTTGACAGCGACTGGTATCGTATTAGTAGTATTGAATACTCCGCAAGAAGCAAGGCTGGTATGTCGGCCAAACCAATCCTCTTCCGAAATCGGGCTGAAAGTCGGAGATTATTCAGATGACCATCCACCGCATCCGACTCCTCGGAGACCCCATCCTCCGGGCCCGTTGCCAGACCATCGCCAAGCCCCGATCCACGGCGGTCCGGGTCATTGCCGACGATCTGCGGGAGACCCTTCGCGACTGGCAGTCTCGATTCGGGAACGGGCGGGCCATCGCAGCACCACAGATCGGGGCACCGGTCCGGGTCGTCCACGTGGAAATGGATCAGCCGTGGACCTTGGTCAATCCAGAAATCATCGACATCGGCATCGAAGACTTTTCGGTCTGGGACGACTGCTTCTCATTCCCCAACCTCCTGGTCCGGGTCCAGCGGGCCCACCACGTTCGCATCCGCTACGAAGACCTCAAGGGCGAAACCCACGAGATCGACCTGGACCATGACCGCGCTGAGCTGTTGCAGCACGAAATCGATCATCTCGACGGGGTCCTTGCGGTTGACCGGGCCCATGGCGCCGATCCCTTCTGTCTCCGGGAAGAATGGAATCGTCTCTATACCGCGTCGGATCGCTACGGTGAGCCCGAGCCTCGGTCCGAACAGACGCCCACTCCCCTCTCCGCCCTGCTGTAGCTCACGGGTCCATGGGAATGATGATCGCGTTTCCGGCCAACGGACATTCCACCTCCGGATACCTGGCGGTGCCCCCGTCGGGCCGAGGCCCCGGGCTCCTGGTCATCCAGGAATGGTGGGGGCTGGTGGATCACATCAAGGATGTGTGCGACCGCTTTGCCCGTGAAGGGTTTGTGGCCCTGTCGCCAGACTTCTATCACGGCGTGGCAACCAAGAGTCCCGATGAGGCGGGAAAACTCTTCATGGCACTCAACATCGCCCGGGCGGCAGCCGACCTGCGCGGCGCTGCCGACGCGCTCAGGAAACGCCCTGAAGTCACCTCGGAGAAAGTTGCCGCCCTCGGTTTCTGCATGGGTGGACAGCTCGCCCTCTACGCGGGGGCCGAGTTTCCCGAGCGAATTGGCGCGGTAGTTGATTTCTACGGTATCCACCCGAATGTTCGAATCGACCCGACCCGGGTTCTCGTGCCGGTGCTGGCGCACTTCGCCAGGCGCGATACCTCAATCAAGGAAGTGGACGCACGAGCTTTGGTGGGAAAAATCGAGGCTGCCGGCGGGAAAATTGAAGCGCATTACTACGATGCTGACCACGCCTTCTTCAACGACACCCGCCCGACGGTGTTCAACAGGGAGGCGGCGGGGCAGGCGTGGGAGACGACATTGGCTTTTTTGCGGGAACGGGTGGCCTGAGCAGAGGATCTGTCCGCGGAAAGACGTTTCTGGGGGGTTGGTCCCACCTCCCCATCAAAACCACCTCCCAACCCGAATGAATGCTGCCCTGCTTCCATTCGACGCAACGCCGTATTCGAAGTTTATCGGCCCAATCGGAGTGGTCGCACCGGCGCCAGCCCGGATTCCCGCCAGCCATCCGCCCGAATCGAACAGGCTTCCTCCTGTTGCGGAACGGCCAGCCGCGACCAACAACCGGAGCGCCAGCGGACCTTGAAGCTGCCAGGAACCTTGCAGCTGGGCCACCAACTCTCGATCACCTCGTCGCTCCCCTATTTGCAGACCGGGAAAGCCGCCCGGCCCACCGAACTCGAAAGCGACCTGCACCGGAAGCTTCCGGCCAACCCCCAGCCTCACACCCGGCTCCAGCGCCAATCGGCCTTGGCCGAGGCGCATCCCCAGCTCGACGGTGCCAATCTGGTAATCGCCGGTTATCGTCGCGGTGGCACCACCCTGGGCCCGATGGCCCGGCTCAATGCGAACGGAAGCGAAGGTGCCTCCGGTTGCCCGATTCTCTTCCTCCGGGGTTCGCCACAGAATTGCCAGCCCGCCGGCGCGCGCCCGCCATACACCGAGCCGGGCCCACTCGACGCCCACGGCCCCGGAGCCCTGCAGGATCTGCAAATTCTCAAAGTTTCCGCTGTTGCCGGTGAACTGTCGCACATTCTCCGACAAGAGCCGGAAGGAAAGCAGAGGCGCTACGCTCATTCGTCCGACGCCAAGATGACGGAGCAGCGTCCCACTCAGATCGCTTTGGAAGCGTCCCAGTGTCACGATCCCACTCGCCTCGGCGCCCCGGATCGTCGTGCGATCGAGCCCGCCGATCCAAAGCCGTCCGCCGAGGTCGTGGTCGTAGGCCACGCCCAGACCGGCGGCTCGGCGCGCAGCGGGAACCGCCTGGGCTCGAAACTCAATGGTGTCTCCCCGGCCAACCGGTCCCAGCCAGATTTCGCGGAAGGCTTCGATGTTTGTCAGCTCGGAAAGCTGGGCCTCGAGCGCCGAGGGGGTGATTGCCATTCCGCGCGAAAGCCCCAGGACCCGACCCATTGTTTCGCCATCCCGACCAGTGCCGTTGGCGACCTCCCAGCCAGCGAGGTGGGTGGGAAGCCGTCCCGGCCGGACCGGCGGGCGGGGGGCAAAGCAGCGGGCGCCCCGAAAGAGGGAATCCGCCGCCGCGCGACCGTTCCCGAGCAGTTGCCTTCGGCGGGCGGAGCGAAAATCCAGATTCGCGAAGCCTTGGACATTGGGCCAGACGTAGATGTCATCCGGCCCGAGGGAGTCGAGGGGCTGGCGGAACAGAAACCCCACCAGTCGCCCCGCGACCGCGCCGGGTGAAGTGATTTCGCCGCTGTCCGCGGCAAGGTCATCCTTCAGGTCCACGACAATCAGGCGGGTCGCACCGGCGGCCCGGGCTGCCGCTATCGGCACATTGGCCGAGATTCCGCCGTCGATGAGTACACGGTCCCCGATACGCTCGGGCGAGAACACCAACGGGATGGCGATGCTGGCGCGTACCGCCTGGGCCAGGTCCCCGCTGCGCAGCACGACCGACTCCCGGGAACGAAGGTCGGTGGCCACCGCGCGGAACGGTATCGGCAGGCTGTCGAAGTCGCCCCGCGCGACCAGATTTGCCCGCAGCAAGACCTGGTTCAACACCGAGTTGGTACGGAGTTCGGAGATCCCACCCGTGGCAAGCGAAAACCCCCGGGCCCCCTGCTCCCAGGCGACCAGCGGAAAGAGGCTGCCCCATTCGTGCGGCATTCGGTTTCCCGGGGTCTGGGGGTCTTCACCCAGGGGCAGGGTTCGGGTGAGCGAGTCGATCTGACGGGCGTTGAGACCGCTGGCGTAAAGGGCGCCGACCACCGAACCGACGCTGGTGCCAACCACGATGTCGGGCCGGATGCCGAGGCTGTCCAGGGTTCGGAGCACCCCGATGTGGGCAAACCCCTTGGCTCCCCCACCGGAGAGTACCAGCCCGAGCGAACCGGAGGGGCAGGTCTGGGCACCGAGCCGGCCCCCTGCCAGGCTGGCGATCAGCAGCAGACCCAAATGGATACGCATGGCAAGAAGCTAATCCGGGCTCCCCTTGCGGAGTGCCGCCCGGTTCCTTAATTCTGTCTCGGGCCGGGCATTCCGAAGCTGGGGCCCCACCACCAGCCACCCAGGGAGTTGTGCAGTCATGGCGTATGTGATCACCGAAGCCTGCATCGGCACCAAGGACAAGGCGTGCGTCGACGTCTGTCCGGTCGATTGCATCTATGAGGGAGAAGACCAGCTCTACATTCACCCCGATGAGTGCATCGACTGCGGGGCGTGCGAGCCGGAGTGCCCGGTCACGGCAATTTTTCCGGAAGAGGATGTACCGCAGAACCTGGAGAGTTACATCGAAAAGAACAAGGAAATCTTCAATTCCGACGTCCCGCCGGGAAGGCCGCGCAAGTAGTCCCCGCACCGCGGGACGACCCGCGGGGTCGGTTGTTTCACCGACTCCGGGGTCGCAGGGATGGAAGTACTGCTTGGGGCTTGGCGGTGATCTGATCTAGAGAATCGAATCGGCCCGCCATAGTAATAGACGCCCCGGCCCGCCAAATGGTTTCATGACAGCGACTGGAGGAATTTCAGGATCGCCCGGGTGGTGGGTACCGGTTGTTCGATGCAGGGGAGGTGGCCTGCCCCGGGAATTTCCATCAGACGGGCCCCGGGAATCGTCGTTGCCATGCTTTGGGAAATTGCCGGTGGCGTGATTGCATCTTCCGCACCAACCAAAACCAGCGTCGGAATTCCGGTGAGGGTCTCCAGCAGTGGGGTGCTGTCGGGCCGCTCCCGCATCGCCGAAAGCGCGCCGACGATCCCGGGCACCGGCGTGTTAAGAATTGTGGTGCGCACCCGTTCGATGATTTCCGGGGAGACTTGGGGCGTGAAGAGCCGCGGTAGCATTGCCTCTGCCGCGGCGATCGCGCCCTGTTCCCGGACCCGGCCGATCAGGCCATCGCGCGCACGACGGCCCTCGGCGCTGTCGGCCTCGGCGCGGGTGTCCATCAGAATCAGCCCGCGTACCCGCTCCCGCCAGCGCCGGACGAATTCGAAGGCAACGTACCCGCCGAGCGATAGCCCACACAACACAACCTGCCCTTCTCCCAGTCCGTCCAGCAGGCCGAGCAGGTCCTCGGCATAGGTGCTCATGGAATAGCCCAGATCTGGGGCATCCGATTGGCCCATGCCGCGAAGGTCGGGGGCAATGCGACGGTACCCCGTCAGGGTGTCGATCTGGTGTTGCCAAATGGAGCGGTCGAGGGGAAAGCCATGGATAAAGAGGATGGCGGGTCCACTGCCGCGGTGCTCCACTGCCAAGCTGACGCCACCGACCGTCACCCGATCCGCCGGTTCCGAGCTGGGGCGAGCCTGAAAGAATTCCCCCACCTCGGCGGGCACCGGCACCGGCCGGCCGTCCCGGTCGATGCAGACGAATACGAACTCGGCGGTGGCAATCAGGGTGCCGTCGGGACGCCGCGCAGTTTGTCTGGTGGTGAAGCTGGTGCGCCCATGCTGGATCAGCGCCTGGTGGATCCGGAGGACGTCACCCGAGAATGCCGGCGCGAGGTAGTCGATTACCGTCTTGCGCACCGCAAGGGAGGCGTCGTGGCGCAGGAAGACGTCCATGCCTGGGCCCCGCGCCAGAACATCCCAGCGGGCTCGCTCAAATACCCGGAGGAATGCCGCTTGGTTCAGGTGCCCGAATGCGTCACAATCCTCGGGGTAGACGACCTGTTCGACATCTGCGAGACTCATGCGGCCCATTGCAGTGGATGCTGAAAGGTACGCTGGGTCGCGTTCGACTCGCTACTATTCCCCGCAATGCCATCAGAGAATCCACCTCACCTGATAATCGATCCGACGGAGTTTGTCGGCGTGTTGGCCCAGCTTCACACTGAAGCGGTGGTCGCGGTTGATACCGAGGCGGCCAGCTTTCACCGGCACCACGACCGGGTCTACCTGCTGCAGCTTTCCACCCGGACTGCGACCCATCTGGTGGACCCGTTGGCCGTCCCCGGGCTTCCGGGGTTCGGAGACCTGCTCTCCAACCCGGCCGTCGAATGCATCTTCCACGACGCCGACTACGACCTCCGGCTGCTCGGTCACGATTTTGGTTTCACCGCCACCCGGCTTTTCGATACCCGGGTTGCCGCCCAGTTTCTCAACGAACCCGGCATCGGACTCGCCGCTCTGTTGGAGAAATACATCGGGGTCAAACCGGACAAGCGATTCCAGCGCGCCGATTGGTCGCAGCGGCCACTTTCGCCTCCGATGCTCGACTATGCCGCGACCGACACCCGCCACCTCCCCGCACTGAGTGACATCCTGCGGGCGCAGCTCGGCGAAAAAGGCCGGCTGGCGTGGGTGGCTGAGGAGTGTGTCCTGCTCACGCGGGTGCGATGGCCTCCGCCCGCGGCCCCCGAGGTCGCGGCGCTCTCGGTGAAGGGTGTCCGGGCCCTCACCCCGAGAGCGCGCGCCATTTTTCGGGAGCTGTACACCTGGAGAGCGGGGGCCGCGGCGGCCATGGACCGCGCGGCGTTCCGGATCATGGGCTACGAACCGATGTTCGCCTTGGTGGATTCCCCTCCCCAAGACCTGCAAGGGCTGGCGGCGGTGCCCGGGGTTGGCAGGGAGATCGTGGAACGACGTGGCAGCGAAATCCTTACCGCCATGCGGCGGGGGCTGGACCTCCCCGAGTCCGAACTCCCTCACTATCCGCGTTCCGAGCGCCACCGCCCCGACTCGGCCTTCGAAGGCCGGATGGAGCGCCTCAAGGCGGTCCGGGCCAGCCTGGTGGCAAGGCTCGACCTTCAACCCGGGGTACTTGCACCCAATTGGCTCCTCGAGGCGATCGCGCAGACCGCACCACGGACGATTGAGAGCCTCGGCGGGATTGATGGGATAAGGAGCTGGCAAATCAACGAGTTCGGTACGGAGTTACTCAAGGCGGCTGTCTAGTAGTTCGTACCAATACTCCTATTCGAAAACGTGGGCTGTGGGTGGTAACCTGGTCGTCCGGCTTGCCAACTACCCGAGAAACGCCCGGACTCGTGGGTCCATCTTTTCCGGGGTCCAATACGGCTCCCACACCAGCTCGATCTCCGCGCTCTTGACTCCCTCGAGATCTTCCAGGACAAGCTTGGCGTCCCCCATGATCTCGGCGCCGGCCGGGCATCCCGGAGAGGTCAGCGTCATCTTGACGTGCACATGACCCTCCGCATCGACCGCGGTGTCGTACACCAATCCGATGTCGATGATGTTGAGGCCGAGTTCAGGATCCTTGACGGCGCGGAGCGCCTTGCGGATTGATTCCGGCGTCAGGTTGGGCGCATTCGAGTCGCTGGCCGCGGCTGGCATCACCGAACAATGGGGGCATGGTGGTCGGGGGTCAACGTCGGGCCAGCCGGATCACCAGATCAGACAAGCTGCTCCGAATTCCCCGGAGGACCGACAGGGAGTGTCTGGCCCGGGGCGCCAAGCTCCGGTTGGTCAGGAACACCAGGAAGAGGTCCCGTTCCGGATCCACCCACAGCATGGTGCCGGTCCAACCGGTGTGCCCATAGGTGCGAGCGCCGGCAAGGGCCCCGAAAATTGATGGTTGTCTACCGCCGATCGTTGGGGTGTCCCATCCGAGCGCGCGGGTTCCGCTCCGATCCGACCGGCGCAGAAACTCCCGCATGACTCTGCTGGAGACCCAGGAATGGTCGCCGACCCTTCCCCACCGGAGCCAGGCTTGAGCAAATCGGGCGACGTCGGCGCCGGTGGCGAAGAGTCCGGCGTGGCCGGCGATGCCTCCCAATCGAACTGCATTGGCGTCATCGACCCGGCCGGGAATCGGCCGGCCGGCGGCCATCCGACTGGGGGCGACCTGGGCGCGGGGTGGCAACAAGGGCGCGAATGCGGTGGCGCTGAGCCGGAGCGGAACAAACACCTCGCGAGCCGAGAAACTGCTGAGGGATTCTCCGGATACCGCTTCCACCAGCAGGCCCAGCAACATGGCGTTGACGTCACTGTACACCGCGCTGCTGCCGGGCACCCGAACCGGCTGCTCCAGATACAGCCGGTCGATCGCCTCGGCGCGAGTGGGAGCAAGTTGATAAAGGGCGAGGTAGGCTCGTAACCCGCTGGTGTGGTCGAGGAGCATGCGCACCGTGATCCGGCGGCGAGCCTCTCCGTCGAACCGCGGCAAATACTTCACCACCAAGCCGTCGAGGTCCACCTGACCGCGGTCCACCAGCACCATCAGTGCGCTGGTAGTGGCGATGACCTTGGTCAGGGAGGCAAGGTCCCAGCGAGTGCTGTCCGAAGTCGGTGCGGCAGACGCCGTCGACCACGTGAGCCGGCCAAACCCTCGGGAGTAGAGGATGGAGTCCCTCTGACCCACAATCACCACCGCCCCAGGGTAGACGCCCTGTCGGATCCCCCGAGTCACGAATTCCGCCACCGGGGCGAACCTTGGATCTGGCCGGGCGGCGGCCAACTGAAATAGGAGAGTGAGGGCCAGGGTGATGTTCACGGCTGGAGGGGTTCGCGAACAGTTCCTAGTAGTAGTTCATACAACAACGACAAAGTGGCGCGATCCCGCCGACTCAGGCGCGCGGTCCGGGTAGCCGGAAACATTACATCGTCGGGGTTAGGGGAATGGGACAAGCCGAGGGTGTGTCCAATTTCGTGCACCGCAACGGCCAGGCGGCCCCGATCCGGAATTGGCTTTCCTTTGGGGTCGAAGCGGGCCAGGACGATTCCAGCCGACTGAATAGCCCCGTCGCTGGTCCACTGCAGGTCGGTCTGCCCGGCGCGCTCACCACCGAGCTGTGCCACCCCCCGCACCACAATTCGAGCCCCGGTGGTGTCGGCGGTGAGGGTGAAATGGAGCCCCAGCCCAGCTTCTGCCCAAACCGCAGTGGCTCGGCGCACCATTGCAACGGTCTCCGCATCGTATTGGGCCGAGTCGCCTGCCGGGACTGCCACCAGAAAAGGACCCCGGATTCCTTCCGGCCAGCGTCGAACCACGGAGTCGGTCTCGGCAAACAGGCTATCGAAATAGGTAAATCGGGCGGCCCGCACCAAGCGGCGACGGCCTTCGAGTCGGGCCAGCAGGTCGATCATCGGGGTCCGGCTCGCACCAGTTTCATTCGCCGCTGAGGTCCGCTGTGGGGGAGCAACCGGGAGGCGCGCCGGGGCACCGACAGCCCGCTCTGGGGGGGCCGGCGGCTCCACGCGCGGGCGCGACAGGCGGCCCACCAGCAGCAAGCCGAGGAGGAGCAGGAGGGCAATCGAGAGAAAACGAGACATCGCTGGTCGCGGGCAATATGGGCCGGTCCAAGGGGTGGTCGCCACTCTCTGGCGCGTGGCCCCGGGGCGGCCTACCATTCCGGCTTGCAGAACCTTGCACCCACCCTTCGTGCGATTGCGCCGAACCGCTGATGCCGGAACGGATTGCGCATTTCGTGGTCCGGTTCCGCTGGATCATCGTCGCGCTCTGGGCGATCGTCGGCGTTGCCGGGGTGTTGCGGGCGCCGGAAACCCCGGAACTTCTCAACGTGCGCGGGGGGGCTGACCGGGAAACCGAAGCCGCCCGGGCCGACCGGCTGCTCACCGCTCGGTTCGCCCGGCCGTTCAGCGAATTTTTTGCCGTAGTGATCGAGAGCCCGGCGCCGTTCACCGACGGCTCCCCCCGCGCGGCCCTTGATTCGATCACCGGCGAGCTGGCGCGCGAGCCGTACATTCGCTCGCTGCTTTCCTATCGCAACACCAACGATTCGTTATTCCTGAGCCGGGATGGTCGGACCACGTTCTTTCTGGTGTCGATCGACGCGCCGCGCGGGGATAGCGTCGGAAAAGTGGTGGCTTCGTTTCGGCGCTCCCTCAAGAACGCGGTTGGGCGGGTGCCCTACCGGGACGCCTATCAAACCTGGGTTACTGGACGGTCCCCGCTCGACCTCGACGTGCGCACGGTGAGTGCAGAGGATAGCCGTCGTATTGAGGCGCGCGTCATTCCGCTGACACTGGTGATCCTGGTGCTGGCGTTCGGTGCCCTGGTTGCCGCGGTACTCCCAATCCTGGTGGGTGTTCTGGCTGTGGCGATCTCGCTTTCGCTCATCGGGGTGGTTGCCACCTACCAGCCGATGTCGGTTTTCGTCCTCAACCTCACGACCATGATCGGGCTCGGGGTCGGGATCGACTATTCGTTACTGGTGGTCACTCGATTCCGGGAGGAGCTTACCCGGGGATATCGGCGGCGTGAGGCGGCGGTGCGCACCTTCCGAACCGCCGGGATGGCGGTCCTGACCTCGGGGCTCACGGTGGTGGTCGGATTTGGTGCCCTGGTGCTGACGCCGCTGGTTGAAACCAAGAGCATCGGTATCGCCGGCTTGATCGTGGTCGGGGTGGCGGTCCTTCTCTCGACCACGCTCCTCCCCGCCCTGCTCGCGATGATCGGCCGCGACATCGACCGCCCTCGCTGGCTGGCAAAGCGGCTCACCTGGTACCACTCGCCCCGGGGTTGGGAAAAGTGGGCCCGCTCCCTTTCCCGGCATCCGTGGCGGGCGCTGGTTCTCGGGGGCACCGCAATCATGATCCTGACCGCCCCGTTGTTCTGGATCCGCATCGGCCTGCCGGCCCGGCACTGGTGGCCGGCACAAACCGAGGCCGGCGCAGGAGTGGAGCGGCTCACCCGGATCGGCGTGTCAGGGTATCTCTTTCCGGTACGAGTTCTGGTGGAATTTCCGGAGGGCCGCTCGGCCACCGACTTGACCGGGCTTCGGGCACTGCGCAGCCTCTCCGATTCGCTCCGGGCTGATCCGAGGGTCCGGGACGTCCGCAGCCTGGTGGATCTCGAGCAGGGGCAGTCGCTCCTCGGGTATTCTCTGCTCTATTCCGACCTCGACTCCGCGCGAGCCAGACACCCGGACGCCGTCGACGGGTATCTGAGCCGGGACGGCCAGATGGCTCTCCTCGACGTGATTCCCAACGATTCCACTTCGCTGACAACCACCATGGAACTGGTGGCCCGCACCAGGGAGCTCCTGGCCTCGGGACACATCCGGCAGCTGCGCGGCACCGAAGCAGCTGTGGGCGGCTACGTGGCGGCGAGCGTGGATTTTCAGAAGGACCTGCTGCACCGCTTCCCGTTCATTGTGGCGTTGGTGCTCGGGGTGACTGCGGTCATGCTGGCGATCGCGTTTCGATCGGTGTTGGTGCCGATCAAGGCGGTGCTGATGAACTCGCTCTCGGTCAGCGCAACGTTCGGACTCATCGTGCTGGTCTTTCAGCATGGATTCGGGGGAGAGGTGTTCATGCTTGATGGGGCCACCGAGGCGATCTTCGTGGTTGTTCCGGTGCTGGTCTTTGCCGTGGTGTTCGGGCTCAGCATGGACTATGAGGTGTTTCTTCTCTCCCGCATCAAGGAGGCGTTCGACCGCACCGGGCGCAACACCGAGGCAACGATGGAGGGGGTCAGCGCCACCGCCTCGGTGATCACTTCGGCTGCGCTGATCATGATTGTGGTCTTTGGTGCCTTTGCGTTTGCCCGAGTGTTGATGGTGCAGTTTTTGGGGTTTGGCCTGGCGGTTGCCGTCTTGCTCGACGCCACGCTGATCCGCATGGTCCTGGTGCCGGCCATCATGCACCTGGCGGGACGCTGGAATTGGTGGCCCGGCTATAAGGCAAAGGAGGAGCAGTAGCCTACCGTTTGGCGTCCAGCCAGTTGTCTCCGACGCCGACATCCACCACCAGCGGCACGGTCAGCGTCGCCGCGCCTTCCATGTGCTCCCTGAGGAGCGCCGCGACCGCATCGACCTCCGTCACCGGAGCCTCCAGCAGCAACTCGTCGTGCACTTGCAGCAGCAGGCGCGCCTTGAACCGTTGATTGATGAGGGCGCGGTGCAATCGCGCCATGGCGATCTTGATGAGGTCCGCGGCAGACCCCTGCAGCGGCGCATTCTGGGACTGTCTTTCCCCGAAGGCACGCACGTTGAAGTTTTTGTCTCGGATCTCGGGGATATAGCGGCGGCGGCCAAAGAGGGTTTCGACGTATCCCTTTTCGCGGGCCAGTTCGACCTGACGGTCAAGAAACTTTCGAACTCCGGCAAAGCGTTGGAAATATTCCGCGATGAACGCCTTGGCCTCTTCCTGGGGTATCGCCAGCTGTTTGGAGAGCGCGAAGGCCCCCTGCCCATAGATCGTCCCAAAGTTGATGGTTTTGGCCCGGGCCCGCATTTCGGAGGTGACCGCTCCGAGCGCCACACCGAAAATGAGCGAAGCGGTTTGTCGGTGAATGTCTTCGCCCTTGCGAAACGCCTCCACAAAAGCCGGGTCGCCGGAGAGGTGGGCCATGAGTCGCAGCTCTATCTGGGAATAATCTGCCACCACGAATTTCCAGGCCGGCTCCGGCACGAATCCTTTGCGAATCTCCTCGCCCCTCGGGGAGCGCACCGGAATGTTCTGCAAGTTGGGCTCCGAGGAGGAGAGCCGGCCGGTCGCGGCCCCGATTTGGTTGAAGCTGGTGTGAATGCGCCCGGTGCTGCGGTGCACTTTCTGCGGCAGCACGTCGACATAGGTTGAACGGAGTTTCTGCAGCTCGCGGTATTCCAGCAGCAGTTTCGGCATCGCGTGGCCCATGTCGGCCAGCTGCTCGAGCACGTCCGCATCGGTCGAGGGGCCGGTCTTGGTGCGTTTCAGGATCGGGAGTTGCAGCTTCTCGAACAGAATGGCGGCGAGTTGCTTCGGGCTGTTGAGATTGAGGGTTCCGCCCGCGGCTATCGCGATGTCCGCTTCGAGGCGCTGGAGGTCCGTGGACAACTCCTTGGAGAGCCGGGCAAAGACGCCGGCGTCGATCCGGATCCCGGTCCACTCCATGTCCACCAGGACCTCAACCAGTGGCATCTCGAGACTGTCGAGCAGTGGCTGAAGTGCCGTTTCGGCCAGCTTTGGCGCAAAGAGCCGGTGCAGCGCGAGCACCGTGGCGCTGTCCGCCCCGCAGTAGGCCGCGGCGGCCTCGACCGACACCTCGGCAAAGGGAACCTGGGTCTTCCCTTTGCCTGCCACGTCCCCGTAGCTCTGCATGGAACGACCGAGGTGGTCGAGTGCGAGCGAATCAATCGCGTGGGAACGGCGGCCCGGGTCGAGGACAAAGCTCGCCAGCATCGAGTCGTAGGCGACGCCGGCGAGCTCGACGCCCGCCCGGCGCAGCACCTGCCAGTCGTACTTGATGTTGTGGCCCGCCTTCTTCACGGCGGGATCGATGAGCAACGCAACGATCGATGCGCAGGCAGGGTCGGTCAGCGCCGGAAGGTTGGTGACCGGGGCCGGCGCGGCCAGTTCCCCGCCCCGAGGCCGGTGCCCGAACGGCAAATACCAGGCGGCGTTCGGCTCGATGGCAAAGGAAAGCCCGATCAAGTCGGCATCGTGTGGTTCCAGCGAACTGGTCTCGGTATCGAGGGAAACAAGCGCTGCGGAGCGAAGGGTCTTGGCAAGCGCCTCGAGCGCTTCGGCGGTGTCCACAACCGTGACGGAGAGGTCGGCAGTGCCCGGGGCCGTTGCGCCGCCGTCAACTCGAGATGCCGGCCCGGTGTCGACCTCCTCCGGGCCATCGACGTATCGCTTGGCCAAAGCGTGGAATTCGAGCTGGGTCAACACCCGTCGCAGCGTCTCGTTGTCGGGTTTGCCAACCGCCGCCGATTCAACGTCGAGCGACACCGGCACATCGAGCTGGATGGTGACCAGTTCACGGGAAAGCCGGGCCTCGGCGGCGTGTTCGGCAAGCGCCTCGCGGGCTCGCTTGGCTTTTACTTCAGCGGCGCGGGCGAGCAGCGTGTCCAGGTCGCCGAATTCCTGCAGAAGCTGCACCGCACCCTTTTCGCCAATGCCCCGAACCCCCGGGACGTTGTCGGAGCTGTCGCCAACCAGGGCCAGGTAGTCCACCACCTGGCGGGGCGGCACGCCGAGGCGGTCCGAGGCGTTGGATTCGTCGACCCAGACCTCGTCGACGCCGGCCGGTCCCCCTCGCCCGGGGTTGAGGAGCGCGATCCGCGGGCCAATCAGTTGATAGAAGTCCTTGTCACCCGAGACGATGACCACCTGGCGCCCCGCTGCGGCTTCGCGGGTTGCCAGTGTGCCGATGACATCGTCCGCCTCATAACCAGGCACCGCAACGATCGGGATGCGAAACCCTGCGAGGAGCGCGCCGACCTGCTCGATGGCGGTATCGAAGTCGGCCTGCAGTTCGGCGTCGAGTTTCTGGCGAGTCGACTTGTAGGCGGCGTATTTCTGGGTGCGGAAGGAGTCGCCGGCGTCGAGAACCCAGACCAGGTGATCGGGGCGGTATTTCGATCGGAGCCGAAGCAGAAAATTGACGATTCCCCATGCGGCGGAGGTGTTTTCACCTCGGCTGGTGCGCAGGGGGCGGCTGATGAGCGCAAAAAACGCGCGATAGATCAGCGCATGACCATCGACGAGGAAAAGCTGAGGTGGGTCGTGCTGCGGCATGGCCGGTAAGCTATCAGCGGACAGGTGTCCGCTACCAGCTACCGGCCCGTCGCTGGCCGCTACCGGTTGGCCCCCTGCCTCATGACTTGGGCCCGCGCTCTGGAGAACTCCGCCCGTGAGGTAGGTGTCATCCGCAGCCGGGAAAATCCCAGTTGGCCGGTGAAGGTGATCGTTGCCCGGTAGTTGTTGTACACCCACTGCACAATCCGGGTGTCGTTCCCCGGGGGGGATTCGAGCGCTTGTTCGGGATCTCCCAGCGTGACAAAGACCTCACCCCGCTCGGTCCGCCACCCCGGCCCGCCTTCGTCCTTGTAGCGCTCGTTTGCGATCGCGATGCGGGTAAAGTACTGGTCCAACGCCTCATTCTCGGGTGTGTCGGGGTTGGGGTCCGTCGCGGTCCAAAACTCCCGCCACAACCGGGGGCGCTCCCCGGGTTTTGCGTTGCGGAGCGCGCTGACCCGGTCCGGCGCCCAGGGGAAATACCGCAGCAGGGCCAGGAGGTTGTCGTAGTTCGTCACCACCCAGCTGCGCGAGAAGGACACCAGGGCAACCGCCTTCTTCGCCTCGATTCCCTCCCCCACCGTCACGGTGAGCTCACCGAGCGGGGGCGCGTCCGAGGGAACCCGGATCACATACGACTCCACCGGCAGTCCCCCCTTGAACGGAATGGAGCCGGCGTAGACCACGCTGTCGCGCTCGTCCCGCACCGCCACCTTGACCACCGTTGCCGTCGGGAATCGATAGCCTTCCACATACATTGTCAGCGAATCGCCCCCGCCGTTGGCCACCGTGCCCCGCGGGTTGAGCAGAAGGCTCAGGGAATCTTCCACTTGTTTCCGGGTCCCCGCCTGATATACCAGGATGGGCATGGTGGTGGCGCCGGCGTGGAACCCGGGAACTTCCACCACCTTCTCGGCTCGCGAAAAAACGTTGCTGGACGGGTCGCGTACCGTCACCGCGAGTGTATAGGTGCCCGGCGACAACAAGAACCCCTGCTCGACAATGATGCTTTCGTCGTTTCGTTGGGTTTCCTGGAACGATGCCACCCGAACGATTTCGTCGCGTACCGCCTGGATCGGGGGAAGGGCCGGGCGCACAAAGGAATACTCGACCCGAAACCGGGTGGAGAAAACACGGCCGTCGCGTTGGAACGCAAAGGCGTGGTTATCGAAGGAAAGCCCGACTCGGGCAACGGTTGAATCCCCCCGCCCCGCCACGAAGGCGACGGCGCCCACAAACGGCATTGCTCCGCCCGCTGCCAGCCGGCCCATGCGCTGGTACAGCGCCGAAAGGTTGAACAGTTCGTTGAGGGTCTGTTCCGTCGACGGCACAACCCGGCCGGAAGGGGCTCGGCCGGCCCCGCACGCCGCGGATACGAGCAGGAGGCCGAGGCATACGGTACGCTGGCGCAAGGGAGGTCTGGTCATTCGGTTGCCGCGGAAGAGGGTGGCGACAGCTGCCGGGGCCGGCTTTCTGCAGGAGGGGACGCCCGAGGCCAGGTTGGAGCGCACGCAGCGCTTGTGACGGCCTCTCCCCGGCAGTAGTTTGGACTGCCTCCCATGAGCCAAGATAATCTCGTCGGCCGCACCGTGGCCGGATACCAACTCCTCTCGCATGTGGGCGAGGGCGGCACCGCCACCGTGTATCACGCGGAACATCCGGAGCGCGGCCAGGCGGCCATCAAGGTGCTTCGGCCTCGGATGGCTCAGGACCCGGTGGCGGTCAAGCGCTTCCTCCGCGAGGCTGAGTTCGGCGCCCGGATCAACCACGAATACATCATCCGGACCTACGACTACGGCGAGTCGGACGGCTTGTATTATCTGGCCCTCGAGTGGGCCAAGGGCGAGCCACTGGCCAGTTTTCTCACGGCGGCGGGCCGGCTGGCCCCGCTGCTCACCGCCAAGATCATCGGACAACTGGGCGCGGCGCTGGCCGTGGCCCACAAGGCCGGCATCATCCATCGGGATCTCAAGCCCGCCAACATCATGTACGACCCGGAAAGCCAGACCGCCCGCCTGCTCGATTTTGGCATCGCACGAGACGCCGAGGACAATCCCGCTGATCGGCTGACCCGCGCCGGGTTCTTCGTCGGCACCCTGCAGTATGTGGCGCCCGAGGCGCTCTCGGGTGAACTGGTCGGTGAAACGGCCGACGTCTACAGCCTCGCCACCATCGCCTACCACCTGCTGACAGGCATCCTTCCCTTCCCTGGCAAGAGTCCCCGGGAGCTGTTTCAGCAGTTGCTGACCCAGTCGCCGGTCCCGCTCAGCGACGCCGTGAAAGGACTCAAGTTCTCGCCCGCCATCGAAGCAGCGGTGATGACCGGGCTGCAGCGGGACCTCTCCAAGCGCTGGAAGACGGTCGGAGAATTTGCCGACGCCTTCTGCGCCGCAGCCGACGCCGAAGCCCCATCCAAAAAAGGCGGCTTTCTCTCGTCGCTCTTCAAGAGAGGAACCGAATGACCGATGCGGAGCGGCTCGCGGTTCTCCTCCGCGAGCGTTCGGTAACCTTCGGCGATTTTATTCTCTCCTCCGGCCAGCGCTCCACTTTTTATATCGACGCGCGAAAAACGACGATGTCCGCCGAAGGACTGGCCCTGATTGGGCGACTGGGGCTTTCGGCAGTGCGCGCGGCCAACTGGGCCCCTGTGGCGGTGGGCGGGCTGACGCTCGGCGCCGACCCGGTGGCCTACGCCATCGCGAGGGCGAGCGTCGATTCCCCGCCCCAGCTGCAGGCGTTCAGTGTGCGCAAGGCGACAAAGGAACACGGAACTCGTCGCCTGGTGGAAGGCAATTTCTCCGCCGGCGATCGCGTGGTGGTCATCGAGGATGTCGTCACCTCCGGGGGCTCGGCTCGTCAGGCAATCGAAGCAATCCGGGCTGCCGGGGGTGTCGTGCTGGGCGTTTTGGCTGTCGTCGATCGGGAGCAAGGTGGTCGCCAAGCCATCGAGATGGATGGAATTGACGTAGTTGCACTAACAACAACCACAACGCTTGGACTGTCCCAGACCACAAGGCCCTAATCCCCTCGCCCCACCCCTTGAAGAGGACGAAACCCAGCCCATACCTGCTGGTACGGCTCCACCAGCTGTGCAAGAAATCGCTCCAGTGCCGTCGGGAAGGGAAACCGGCGCCGAAATTCTCCCGGGGTGATTCCCAACATCGCCCGAAGGGTGCGACCAAAACTCTGGGGCGACGAACAATCGAGCCGGTAGGCTACATCCGCCACCGAACGACCCCCCCCCTCGAAATACTGGGCGGCGTACAGGAGCCGCACGGCGGCGAGGTAGGTCTTGGGGGAGGGAAGTCCGGCCCGAGCGAATCGCGACATCAGGGTGCTCGGCTTGATCCGAACCCTCGCCGCCAGCGCTCGAACCGCCGGGGACTCCGGTGCCAAGCGGATGAGCAGCTCGAGAAAGAGCCGGGCGTCTTGGGGGAGTGCCGGCAAGGCCTCGAAGACCGGGGCGAGAATCCGCGCAGCGCCCCGGCTGGAGGGTTCCGCCAGCACCTGACGCAGCCGACTCCACCCCGACGGGGCGGTGACGTCCACCACCTGGCGAACGCCGAAAGCCCCCATGCGCAGCAACATTTCGGAGGCGTCGGCGTCGTGCCGGGTGACGAGCGCAACGGTCGGAACCCCTGGAAAGGCCCGCACCAGGCGGTCCACTTCCTCGACCCGTTCCCGGGAGCACTGCTGTACCGAAATCAGCACGGCGTCAACGCTGCGCTCGCGCACCGCGCGAACCGCCTCCGGTACCGAGTTCCGGTGCAGAACGGCAAAACACCCGACGCTGGCGGCATCGAGGCCGGCACGTTCGTTCAGTGCTAGCACGGCGGCGACGGTGGGGATGGCGGTCAGGGGCACTGGCGAGCTCCGATCACGGGACCGGCCCAGTATCCTCCGACGCCGTCAACGGTTGCTCAACCTCAAGAGGGGTGCGCCCACTGCAGGCCGGCGCCAAACGCAACGAACCGCCGCCTCAGGGCATCGAATTGGATACCCGGCGGACCGCGGTCAGGGGTCCCCGGTGGACGCGTTGAACCACCGCCATCAATCCAGAGAGATTCGTTGAGCGAACCGGCCTCCGACCTGCTCAGCACCCTCCAACGAGCGCTCGGCCGACAGTATCGGCTGGAGCGGGAAGTTGGTCGTGGCGGGATGGGGGTGGTGTTCCTCGCCACCGATGTGGCCCTGCAACGAAGGGTGGCGGTCAAGGTGATTCACCCCGAGTTGGTGGTGAATCGCGGCTTGGCGTCCCGCTTTCTTGCCGAGGCGAGGCTGATTGCCCGACTCCGCCATCCCCACATCGTGGCGGTGCACTCCTCCGGCGAGGCCGAAGGGCTGCTGTACTACGTCATGGACTTCCACGAGGGGGAAACGCTGCGGCAGCGGCTCCTGCGGGAGAAGCGCCTCGACAGCGGTGTGGCCGTCTCGATTGCGGCCGACCTCGCCGGGGCGATTGACGCCGCCGCGGCTGCCGGTGTGGTGCATCGCGACCTCAAGCCGGAGAACATCCTCCTCGAAGGTCCTTCTGCAGCGCCTCGCGCCTTGCTGGCCGATTTCGGCATTGCCCGCATGGTGGATGGTGTCGATGGTCCGACCGGACCCAACGCCGTCATGGGTACGCCGACCTACATGAGTCCAGAGCAGGCGGGAGGGGAGGGGATCGACTCCCGAAGCGACCTCTATTCGCTTGGCATCGTGACCTACGAAATGCTCGCTGGCGAACCGCCCTTTGTCGGCCCGACCAGGGTCGTCATTTCCCGGCAGCTGGTCGATTCGCCGCCATCGCTGGCGCAACGCTGCCCTGAAGTTCCCCGGCCAATCACCGACGCCGTGATGCATGCCCTGGCCAAGACTCCGGCGGAGCGGTGGCAGAGTGGGGCCAGCTTTCGGCGTGCGCTGCAGGGGGAACCGACTCCAGCCGAAGTGCCCCGGCGTCGGCCAGCGCCGCGCATGGTTGCGGCGGCGTTGGTAGCGGCGCTGCTGGTAACGACGGCGATCGGGTGGGTGGGGCGGGGCAGGGGTCCGGCGCCGGCTGCTGCCAACCCACGGCTCTCGATGCTGGTGCTGCCCTTCGACAACCTCCGGGACGAGGAGGCGCTGCGCTGGCTACATGACGGCAGTGTGAACATGCTGGCGTTGGCGCTTTCCCAGTGGCACGATCTGAAGGTGGTCGAGCAGGACCGGGTGCAGGACCTCCTCAACCAACACCACATCGCCGAACTCGAGCCGATCGGGCTCGCCATGGCGCGCCGGATGGCCAAGGAAGTTGGTGCATGGACGGTGGTTCTGGGCGACTATTTCCGGGCCGGGGATTCACTGCGGCTCACCGCGCGGGCCTACGACGTGGCGACCGGGGCCCGGCTCGAGGTGGTTGAAACCGCCGGTCAAGCCGAGGCGGACGTGCGCCCGCTCTTCGACGACCTCGCCGCACGACTGCTTGATGTTTCCGGTGCCCCGCAGGGGCAGAGAAACTCACTGAGCCAGGTGACCACCGGTTCGCTGGAGGCGTACCGCGCCTTTCTCCAAGGGCTCGGCCACCTCAATCGTTGGGACCTGGTTCCGGCCGAAACGGCGTTTCGCCGCGCGGTTACACTCGACAGCACCTTCAGCCTGGCGTATTTCCGTCTGGCCCAGGCACGGGGGTGGATGACCGGCACCGCCGACAGCGTCGGCCGCAACGCGGTGCTGCAGGCCTCCCGGTTCGCCGAGCGGCTCCCCGACCGGGAACGCTCGATGATCTCGGCTTATCGGGCGATGCTCGACGGCGAGTACGACCGCTCCCAGCAGCTGTACCAGAACCTGCTGGCTCGAGATTCCACCGACGCAGATGCATGGTATGGGCTGGCTGATTCGTTTTTCCACGACCCGCTGACCGGCGGCACTCCCGCCGGGATGACTCGGTCGCTGCGGGCGTTTCGGCGCACGTTGGCGCTCGACCCTCGATATACGCTGGCCTACGAACACATCACCTTCCTGCTGACCGGCGCCGCCGGCCGCAATAGCCTCTATGTGCTGGTCGGGTCCGACACCTTTGCGGCGCGGAAAGGTCCGGGCCAGTCGGCGCTGGACAGCGCCTCGCTGGGCACTGCGGCGCGACGGGCCGGAGCCGATGCGGTGGGCACGGCGCGCACCTGGGTGGCCCTGCAACCGGCCACGGCGCGGGCACATCACGCGCTGTTCGAAGCGTATTTCAGCAACGAAGCCTGGACCAACGCGTCGGAAGAGGTCGGTGAACTGCGCCGGTTGCTTCCGGCGGCGGCCCAGAATTTGGCCGGGTACCTCGAGGCCCGAGTCCGGTTTGCCAAAGGCGAGACCCGCTCCGCGGCCGAACTGGTGCGCACCGTCACGGCGGGGTTCGGCGGCCGGGCACCGGCGCTTCCCGATTTCGGCCGGGAGTTGGTGTCCGACGTGATGGCGGGGGCTAACACGCTTGCCTATCAGGGCGACCTCGGTGGCGCCGCCGAGGTGATCGCGTTAGGTGATGCGATCCGGAGGGCGGTACCGGTTGCCGACGCGGCCCCCTCGATCTGGGATCAGGACGAGGTGTGGGAGTGGTCGCGGCTGGCCCAGCTTTACAGTGCGGCCGGGGGTCCCATCCGGGAATTGCGGCGGGTTTGGACCGAGGTTTCCCTGTCGGCGCGCCGGGGACCGAGGGCGGATCGGGCGAGTGTGGCCGGTGCAGGTGCGGCGGCGGCGGTGGGATTGTTGCTGGGGCCGGCGCTGGATGTCCGCCCGCTGTCCGAACTCGAGGCGCTGACCGGCCGTCCCGCTGCCGCCGGAGAGCGTGCCCTGCTGGCTCTGGCCCGCGGCGACAGCGGGGCGGCGCGAAGGGCGCTGTCGGATTCCAGCATCAAAGGCGCCGGTGCGGAATCAAAATCGAACGCGGTCTATCTGGGGTTTGCCGGGAACGATACCCGGCCGCTCGAGGCAGAAGCCCACTATCACTTGGGCGACTATCAGGTGACCATCGACCTGCTGGAGAGCTTCGACGAGTCGCAACTGCACCGGCGGGGGTTCGATTCCCGGTGGGGGCTGCTCGGCCGGATCCACCTGCTCCGGGGCCTGGCCTACGAGCGATTGGGCCACGGTGGGCGAGCCGCAACCGAGTTCAAACAGGTCGTCGCGGCGTGGGGTGGGGCCGAGGAGCCGTTGCTGGCGTTCGTCCAGCAAGCGCAGGCGGGGCTGGCAAGGCTCAAGGGATCGAGGGAGCGGGTGGGTGCGGCGGCCGGGAAGGAGGACCAGGTTAAGGTTAATTGAGGTTGCCGGTCCGGGCGGCAGAAATCTTGCGTCGCTGGGAAATCTCGTGCCCGGATCACCAAGCCCGATCGCACAAGGAGACCCCCCCAAGTGGTTTTGTTGGAACCCGTCCCCGACAATGTCGCCCAGTCCTCCCCACAAGGAGGCACCGGGCGGTGGCTGGCCATTGGCGGCCTCGCCGGCCTTGCCCTCGGGGTCCTCTCGGGCAGCTTGGCCGCTTCGATGCACGCCAGCAACACCGCCCCTTGGCTTCGTGGCGCCGACGCCCTCGTCCTGGCGTTTACCAACGCCTTTCGCCTCATCGTTCCCCCGCTCGTGGTGTCGCAACTTTACCTGGCGATTGCTGAACGGCCGGTGGACAAACAAGGCGCGGTGAAGCTGGGGTTCGTCGTGCCCGGGGTGTTCGTGGGTCTGCTCCTTTTCACGGCGCTGGTCACACTGCTGGTGACCCGGGGGTTGCTGGGTCTCCCGTGGCTTCAGGGACTTTCCCTCGCTAATACCCTTCCGGTCTCCCCCCTGGCTGGGGGGGTTGGGGTCCCTTTAGGGGGCGATTCCTCCTGGGTGAACGAGGTGGTTCCTCCGAACCTGGTCGGGGCAGCGGCCTCGGACAACATTCTCCCGCTCATGCTGTTCACCCTCGCCTTTGCGCTTGCGGCACGGCGCTTGGCCCCGGAACTACAGGGCGCCCTCGGGCGCGGGTTTGCTGCCGTCCGGGGTGCCACCTTCGTGTTGGTCGACTGGGTGATGCAGCTGGCGCCGATCGTGCTCTTCGCCCTCGCTTTTCGGTCTGCGTTCGACTCCGGCTTCACCATCGGCGGGGTGCTCCTGGCCTATACGGTTCTCGCGCTCATAGTCCACGCCGTCGCTACCCTCGCGCTCTATCCGGTCGGCGTGCTGATCGGCCGGGTCCCGCTGGGCACCCTGGCGCGGGCTGCCTACGGGCCGCAGCTCATCGCCGCGACCACGCGCTCCTCGCTGGCCACGATTCCTTCGCTCCTTGTGGCTGCCGAGAATGTGCTCCGGATCCCTTCGGCGATCGGTGCGCTGGTGATCCCGATCGGAGGCGCAACCCTCAAGCTGTCCCGTGCGGTGTCGTCCCCCGCGAAGTTCCTCTTCCTCGCCCAGGTTTTGGGGTTGCACCTGGGGCTCGAACAGGTCGTGGTCTTTACCGCTACGATCATCCTCCTCAGCCCCTCGACCGCCGGGGTACCGCGCGTCATGGGCGGCACCCGCAGCCTTCCGGCATACGTCAGCGCGGGCATTCCGCCGCAGTACGTGATCCTGCTCAGCGCCACCAATGCGATCACCGACTTCCTCATGACCGTGCTCAACACCACGGGCTATCTTATCGCCGCGGTGCTGGTGGGGCGCCTTGCCCCGGGGTCGATCCCCGCCCCGGCGACCGACCCGGTGATAGGGGACCAGGCGCGCCACCGGGCCGCGGCCGACATGGCGCACCAGTAGCCGGTGCCACTCACGAGGCGAGGGAGCGGCTGACAATGATTTCGTTCTGGGGGGTCGACACCGGCCTCTTTGGGATCACGAATTACCTCGCCGACCGGGGCGCTCCGATCCGCGAGCAGTTCGCGATTCGGCCCTACAGTGGGATGCAGGCAACGATGGCGGTCGGGAGCGGCGCCCACATCTTTGCTGCGCTTGATCAGCTCACGCCGGCGGGACGGGAAGCCGTCGGGGTGATCTACGACCAGTTGGCGGCCCAGCAGCCGGGGGTGTCGCTTCTCAACGATCCGAGACGAACCCTGTTGCGCGAGGTGTTGCTCACCGGGCTTGCCGATGCGGGCATCAACCGCTTTCGAGTCTACCGCGGCGAGACCCCGGAAGCGGTCGGGAGGTTTCCGGTGTTCGTGCGGGAAGCGTCCGGCCACTCCGGCAACCTGACTGGGCTGCTCGACTCGCCTCGCACCCTTCGCCGCGCGCTCCGCGCGCTCCGGGTGCGGGGTCATCACCCGGCCAATCTGCTCCTGGTGGAATATTGCCACACCGCCGACAGGGAAGGCTTGTTTCGAAAGTATGCGGCGTTCAAGGTCGGCCCGGCGATCATCCCCTGTCATTTGCTGGTCGGCCAACAGTGGATGCTGAAAGCGTCGAGCGACACCAAGACGATGGAGCATGCTCGAGAAGAACTGGCGTACGTCACCGGGCACCCGCACGCGGCGTGGCTCAAGCAGGTGTTCGACCTCGCCGGCGCCGGTTACGGACGCATCGATTACGGGGTCCAGGACGGCGTGCTCCAGGTCTGGGAAATCAACCTGGACCCGACCATCGGCCGGCAGCCCGGGGCACCGCGCCGTTACGTTGACCCTGAGGTCGCCCCGGTGCGGGAGGAGTCGCGAGCAATCTTTCACAGCCAGCTGCGTAAGGCCTTCCTCGCGCTGGGACCGCCGGGGGCGTCGGAGACATTCCACGTCGAGTTGGAGCCATCCCTTCTCGCGCGCATCGCGCGGGAATCGGCCCGGATCCGGCGCCGCCAGGCCGTGGTCGAATTCCTGGCGAACGCGTACGCCCGGTTTCATCTGCAGTCGGTTCTGCGCCGCTTCTTTCCCCGCCGGTAGTCTTCACCCTGTCCCGGAGCGCCGGGCCGGTCTATTTTTGGGGTACGGGTCGGACGGGTTGGTCGCGGTGGGGTGAAAGCCCCATCGAGGAAAGTCCGAGCTCCACAGGGCAGACTGCCAGGTAACGCCAGGGCGCCGAAAGGCGACGGAGAGGGCCACAGAAAACAAACCGCCCTGCGCAAGCGGGGTAAGGGTGAAATGGTGGGGTAAGAGCCCACCGCGCTCCTGGTAACAGCGAGCGGCACGGCAACCCCCAGTCGGAGCAAGGCCAAATAGGCGGCGAGGTGCGGCCCGCACCGAAAGCACCGGCAACGGTGAGCCGCGGGTAGGCTGCTCGAGGTGGCCGGCGACGGCCATCCCAGACAGATGACCAGCTCCGGCGTGCAAGCGCCGGAAACAGAACTCGGCTTACGGTCTGACCCGTGCCCCCGGCTCCCGCAAGGGAAGCCGGGGGTTTTGTCGTTAACTTTGAGGCCCGACGGTCGGCACCAGCCGGCCACGACTTTCACTCGAGGTTTCCATGTTCTTGCACGCCACCGTTCTTCTGGCGCTGGCCCTTGGTGCCGGGGCGGGTCCTGGGGCGCCGCGCGCCGCAAGCGCCACGAAGTACCACCTTGCCGCGGTATCAGAGAACACCCTGGATCTCAGTGGTGTGGGCGGGCCCACCCAGGTGACCAACCAAACCCTGGACGCCTGGATCACAATGACCCTGACCGACAGCGCCGGAGGGCGGGTGGTCCATGTGGTTGTGGACTCGGCCAGGGTTGTGACCGACAACCCTCAGGCCGTCCCGGGAGAGCAGGAGGCCGCCAAAGGCGCCGTGATCCACGGCTTCCAGGATCCGGCCGGCCGGGTCAAGAATCTGACCTCCAGTCTCAAGGCCAACACGGTGGTTGCCTCGATACAAGGGGCGCTGAACGGCCTGTTTCCCCGGGTTAGGGCCAACGCCAAGGCGGGGGACCGGTGGGTCGATACCACCGAGGTGGCCAATCCGGGCGAGGGAAACAACACCACCGCCACGCTGATTACTGCCTACAACGCCGGGGCGGCCGAGTCGGTTGAAGGCGCTCCGGGAATCCGAGTCGACGCCACGTCCACCGCCACGGTCGGCGGCAGCCTCAGCAACCCACAGGCGGGCACGATAGAGGTCGCGGGTGTGGGGACCGGAACTGGAACGTTCGTAGTGGGCCGGGATGGTCGGCTTCTCGGCGGCAAGGTCAATTCGTCACAAGAGCTGAAGCTCACGGTTGCGATGGCGCCAGCCCCCCTCCCCTTGAAGGTGGTCCAGTCGCTCGTTGTGACGCTGCTCAAGTGAAACCCGGCGCCGTCCTTCTCGCCGGCGCTGCCCTGCTCGGGTGCGGCGCCGGCCGAAGGGCCGCGGCGCCAGCGGCGCCGGCCGTGGCGCCTTCCCGGGTGCCGGTGTCGGCGGCGTATGCCCCGCTGCACCACCGGGTGCAGGCTCCGCTGGTCTACGAAATTGCCCGATTCGACAGCCTCTATTACGAGCCCCAAGGAAACGAAACGGCCCAGGTCTCGGACAAGACAGGGCTCCTGCTGATTCGTCCCGGTTCAGGCCGGGAAGGGGCGCAGCTTGAAATAGTTCTCCAGACAATTGCCGCGGGGCCGGGGACCCGCCTGGCGGTGTCTTCGTTGGATAGCGCGGCCGGGGCACGTTGGTGGCTCAGCTTGGGCCCATCCGGCCCGGAAGGGGCGCCGACCGGTGAACCGGCCAGCGTGTTGGCAGAGCAGATGTTGGTGATTGGTGGGTTGTTGTTCCCACAACTACCACAAGGGGGCGTCAAGCCTGGCGACACCTGGTCCGATTCGGCAAGCTACCGGGTGCGGGTCGACACATTTGATGCGGTGGAGTCGGCGGCACGAACCAGTGGGGCCAAACCGGCGGTCGGCGGAGTTCGGGTCGAGGCCGCCGAACGGTTGGGCCGGAGCGGGGGCACCTCCCAGGGCGGACAATCGATGTCGCTCTCCGGCAGTGGGGCACGTTGGCTCAGCTACGATTTTGCGGCCCAGGGCTTTGTGACCTCCCTCGCGGCGCGTGATTCACTCGACCTGCGGGTTCGAGTGGAAGCCACCGGGCAGATTATTCCGGTGCGGTGGCGGTCAACTCTCACCGCCAGGCTTCGTGGCGCACCGCCTCGATAAGGCCCCGCACCCGCGGGGCCGTCGCCGCACTCCACTTCGCGTCCTTTCACGCGTCCTGCTGCTTCTGGGCGCCTGCGTTGTACTCTGGGTGTGGTTGGTGTGGCCGCCGCCGGCGTGGTATGTGTGGGCTTGGCCACAATCGACGTCCTTCATGTCGCTCCGGAGGAGTGAGGAGCACGCCGCTATTGATCGTGGAGAGCGGCGGGGGCCGCCACCGCAGCGCCTCTACCAGCCGGTGCCAATGGCGCGGGTTTCGGCGGTCATGCGAGAGGCGGTGCTGGTGGCGGAGGACCATCGCTTCTACGAGCACAACGGTATCGACTACATCGAGTTCCGTCATGCGCTGGGATACCGGCCCGACGATTTTGAGTGGGGCAGCGGTCGGCACCGGGCCGAGCTGTGGAGGGCCCTCCGCAAGCTGTCCACCGGGGCCGTCCAAATGCGCGGGGCGAGCACCATCACCCAGCAACTGGCCAAAAACCTCTATCTGTCGCCCTCCCGCAATCCGTTTCGAAAGGTCAAGGAGGCGGTCACGGCGTGGCGGCTGGAGTATTGGCTGGGGAAGCACCGGATCCTGGAGCTCTATCTGAATGTGGTGGAACTGGGCCCGGAGGTCTGGGGCGTGGAGGCCGCATCCCGGAAATATTTTGGGCATTCGGCCCGAACGCTGTCGCTCGAGGAGGCCGCCGCGCTGGCGGGTACGCTGCCGTTTCCGCTGCGCTCGAATCCAGGCTTTCGGCCGGGGCGGATGGTGTGGCGCAAGCAGATGATTGTGCGGCGAATTCGGGGAGAAAAATTCGAGATCCCTGCCGACACTCCAGATTCAATCCCTGATCAGGAGTAGGATCGGGGCAGGGAACCACCTCGGGTTTCTGCCCCGCTGACTCCCGAGACTCAATCGACCAGCCGAAGCGGCATGACCAGGGTCATGAAACTCGCGGGATCGTCCCAACCGACTGGCTCACAGGTGGCGGCGCGCTCCGGTGCCTTGAAGGTCATGCGGACTTCGTCGGTCGGCATGTATTTCAGGATTTCAAGCATGTACGCTGCATTGAAGCCGATTTCGAGCGAATCCCCCTCGTAGGCGATCGCCAGCTCTTCCTGTGCCTCGCCCAAGTCCGGGGTCTGCACCGACATTTTGCAGGCCCCATTGGTGAACGCCATCCGGATCCGGTGGGTCTGGTCGCTGGCGACGATGCTCATCCGGCGGAGGGCGGCGGCGAGGGCCGCCTTGTCCACGGTAAGGCTCTTGTCGTTTTCGCGGGGAATGACCTGCTCGTAATTGGGGTAGGGCCCCTCGATGAGCCGGGTGTAGATCTGAGTTGTGGTCGAGCGAAACCCGAGGTGGTTGTCGCTCTTCCCGATTTCGATCTCGTCTTCGCTGTCGAACAGTTTCCGGATTTGCTCGAGCGCCTTGGGGGGAATGATCAGGTCTGCCTGTCCGCCACCCTGGCCGCTGGTGGGGACGTCCATCCGGGCCAAGCGGTGCCCGTTGGTGGCCACCATTCGCATCCGGTCGGCCCGAAGCTCCCAGAGGACCCCGTTCAGGATCGGGCGACTCTCCTCGGTGCTCGCGGCGAAAGCAACGTGACCGATGAGCTTTTGGAGCTCTTTGGCGGCAACCTTCCAGCCTCCCTCGAACTTGACCGTTGGGAAGGCGGGAAACTCGTCACGGGAGAGTCCCAGGAGCTTGAACTTCGACTTGCCGCATTCGATGGTGGCCCGCTGCTCGCCGGAGCTGCTTACCCGGATTGCCGCGTTGGGCAGCTCCCGGACAATTTCGACCAATTTCCGGGCCGGCAGCGTGGTGGCTCCCTCCTGATCCACCGAAGCTGGAATGGTGGTGCTCACCGAAATGTCCAGGTCGGTTCCGGACAACCGCAACCCGTCCTTGGACGCCTCCACCAGGATATTGGCCAGCACGGGAAGTGTGGTCTTGGTGGGGACGCTGGCAGCGACGTCCTGGAGACCTTCGTGGAGTTTTTCCCGCGTGATGGTGAACTTCATCCGAGCACTCCCCGCAGAGCCATAAAGAAGAAGCTACTAATAGATAGTTATACCTAGTAGTCGTAGTAGAGGGTCTGGAAATGTGGAAGCGACGGGCAACTGTCGATTCCACGCCCCACTAGACAACTTCGGCAACGTGGACACCGTGTTGGTGATGGGGAACACTGTGCCCAACGGTACAGACTTTCCCGGCTTTCCACAGCGCCGCATGCACCGAAACGATTACGGTGCGTACAACTCCTGCCGAGCCGACTCAACCCGTTCCCGGAACTGGCGATCGCGCTGCAGCTGTCTCTGCACCTTGTCCACACTGTGAATCACGGTGGAATGGTCGCGACCACCAAAAGCTTGCCCGATTTCCACCAGCTGCATCTGCAAGACCTCGCGTGCGAGGTACATGGCGATTTGGCGGGGCACGGTGAGCGTCTTGATTCGAGCCTTGGAACGAAGTCCTTCGGGCGTCACGCCCCAGCGGCGCGCCACGACGTCCTGCACTTTGTCGATGGACGGGTTGAGCTTGGGGCGGGAGCTCTGAGCCTCCTGCCCGGGGCGGATCTTGTCGGCCAGGGCTTCCCGGGCCAGGTCGATGGTGATCTCCCGGTGCCGCAGCGACGCGTAGAGGAGCAGCTTGATGATGCATCCTTCGAGTTCCCGGACGTTCGAGTGCACGTATTCCGCGATGAAACTCAACACGTCATCGGGAATGGTGGTTTCGAGGTGATCCTGCTCCTGCTTCTTCCGCAGGATGGCAATCCGGTGCTCCAGGTCTGGCTGCCCGACGTCGGCCACCATTCCCCACTCGAAGCGGCTCACCAGCCGCGCCTCCAGACCGGGCATTTCCTTGGGCGGCCGGTCTGAAGTGATGACGATCTGCTTTTTGGCTTCGTAGAGGGTGTTAAAGGTGTGGAAGAACTCCTCCTGGGTGGCCTCCTTGCCCTCCAGGAAGTGCACGTCATCCACCAGGAAGAGGTCCACGTCGTTCCGGTACCGGCGCCGCAACTCGGGCATGGTACGAGAGTGAATGCTCTCGATCACTTCGTTGATGAATTGCTCGGCGCCGACGTAGAGCACCCGAATTGAGGGGCTGCGCCGGACCACGATGTGGCCAATGGCCTGCATCAGGTGGGTCTTGCCGAGCCCGGTGGCGCCGTAGATGAAGAGGGGGTTGTAGAGCTTGCCAGGCGCTTCGGCGACGGCGTGGGCGGCGGCCGCAGCAAGTTCGTTGGACTTGCCAATGACAAAATTAGTGAAGGTGTACCGCTCGTTCAGCGGCTGAGTGGAGGCGTTGGGGACTCCGGGCGTGCCCGCCAGGGGGTGAGGCGGCGCGACGAAGAAATCCATCTGCGGCCGCGCGAGGCGTTCTTCATCAACCCGGAACACCACCGACACCGGCCGACCGAGCGCTCGCTCCGCGAGGCGGGCAAACATCGTGGCGTTCTTTGCTTCGTTCCACTGGACGGCAAACTGGTCGGGCACCTCGAGCACCAAACGGTCGTTTTCGAGTGCAACCGGTTTGGCAGGCTCGACCCACGCCTTAAAATCCTTTTCCGGGACTTCGCGCTGGGCGTCGTCCAGAATGCGGGTCCAAGCGTCTTTGAGCGACAGCTGCATGCCTATTTTATCAGTCTGATCGCGTTGGGGATGTTGTTGGGGGAGGCGAAGCTACGGCGCCGTTGTGGAAAAGTCAACCTTGACCGACGGGGTTCTGGCGACTAAATTTTCGGGCTCACTGGATCACAGGGAATTTGCATGCAACCGACATACCGCCCCCGCAACCGCAAGCGCGTCAACCGACACGGTTTCCGTGCCCGGATGGCCGATCGGTGGGGTCGCGAGGTCCTGTCGCGTCGTCGCAAGAAGGGTCGGAAGCTGCTGACCGTACGCGTGCCGAACAAGCACGGAGGAAGCTGACGGAAAGTGAGCGGCTGCCGCGAAACTTCCGGCTGACTCGTGCGTCAGAGCTGCGCCGGGTGCAGGAAGTTGGGCGGCGGCGGCGGCTCCCACACCTCGACGTACTGTGGGCGGACAACCAGGTGGGCCATCCGAGGCTGGGACTGATCGTTCCGAAGTTCCAGGCCAACGCGGTGGCCCGCAATCGTTTGCGGCGCCGGCTCAAGGAATTGTGGCGCCGGGAGTTGAACACAGAGGTGCCGGCTGTGGATGTGGTCATTCGGGCGCGGCGGGAAACGTACAGCGCCGGATTTGCGGTGCTGCGTGAGGAGCTTCGGAGCTGGCGTTCGGCGGTGTCGTGAGCCGATGGTTCCGATTCTTCACTGGCCCCGACGCATTGCCACCGGAATGATTCGCGGCTACCAACGGGTCGTTTCTCCGGCGCTTCCGCCGAGTTGCCGGTTCAACCCGAGTTGTTCGCAGTACACCCTCGAGGCGATCGCACGCTACGGCGTCGTTCGAGGTGGTTGGCTTGGTGCGCGGCGAATCGTGCGATGCCATCCCTTCAACCCGGGCGGATTCGACCCGGTTCCGTAGCCCTCGGACACTCCCCTCATTATGGATCGTCGCGTAATTCTGGCCATCATGCTGATGATGGCAGTGGCAATTCTCCCGTCGGTGTTCCTCAAGTCGCCGAAGCGCGCGCCCTTGCGGCCCGGCGCCAACCCTGCGCTGGTGGTCGACTCGACAGGTCCAGCCCCAGCGCCGCGGTCCGCGCCATCGGTTGTCGAAGCCCCCCTCGGGAGCGCCGCCCCCCCGGTCGAATCCGCCGAAGACAGTGTCATGGTGTCGTCGCCCCTCTATCGCTACGTCTTCTCGACTCGCGGTGGTCGGATGACCTCAGCGACGCCGCTCACCTACCCATCGATGCGCCCCGGAGACAACAAGGCCCCCTCCCAGATTCTCCAGGCTCGGAGCGACCTGCTCGCCCTGGGCCTCCTGGCCGGCAGGGACACGGTGTGGCTGCGCGACTGGCAGTTCACGCCGTCGGCGAGGCAGGTGACGGTCAGCGGTGCGACCGAGCTGCGCTTTGTCGCGGAACGGGGGAGCCTCTCACTCGCGCTGACCTACGCCTTTCGACCCGACAATTACCTGATCGGGGTCTCTGGCTCGGTGGCCGGCCTGGGTCCGGACGGGGCGACCCTGCTGGTCGGCATGGGCCCGGGGCTTCGCAACACCGAAGCGGATAGCCTCGAACACTCTCGGGAGCTCGGCGTGGTCGTGAAGGCTGACAAGGCGTCGATGACCCGCTTCGGGAAACTGAAGCTGCAGCAGCCGACGGCGCTCAACGGCCCGTTCGAGTGGGTGGCGGTCAAGTCAAAATATTTTGTGACTGCGCTGCTGGCGTTCGACAGCACCGGCACCGGGCTCAATGGCGGCATCAGTGGCGCGAATGCGGTTGGCGTAGACACCGCCATGAAAACGACGAGCTCCGCGAACCTCACTGTCGGGATTCCGCTTCCCGCGGCGGGGCGATTCCGCTATCAGGTGTACGTCGGTCCGATGGAATACCCGAGGCTTCGGGCGATCGGCCACGACTTCGACGACGTCAATCCGTATGGATGGCCGGGGTTCCGGACCATCATTCGCCCGGTGGCCCTGGGGGCGCGCTCCCTGCTGGTCTGGATGCACGATTCGCTGGGGCTCGCCTACGGCGTCGGTCTGATCTTGTTCGGCATCCTGATCCGGATCGTGTTGTGGCCGCTCAACTCCAAGGCGATGCGTTCCACGATGGCAATGCAGGCCATCCAGCCGCAGATGAAGGAAATTCAGGAGAAGTACAAAGCCGATCCTCAAAAGCAGCAGCAGGAGATGTTCAAGCTTTACAAGGAGCACAACGTCAACCCGCTGGGCGGCTGCTGGCCGATGCTGCTTCCATGGCCGATCCTGCTGGCGTTCTTCTTCGTTTTTCAGAACACCATCGAGCTTCGGGGGGCCGCCTTTCTCTGGCTGCCCGACCTTTCCCGATACGACCCGCTCTACATCCTGCCGGTGGTGATGGGCCTGTCGATGTATGGCCTGAGCAAGATCGGACAGCTCGGGATGGCGCCGAATCCACAAATGAAAATGATGCTCTACATGATGCCGGTCATGATGACGGTGCTGTTCGCCCGGTTTGCCTCGGGGCTCAACCTGTATTACACCGTGATGAACTTCGCGAGCATCCCGCAGCAGTGGATGCTTTCGCAGGAGCGCCTGAAGCGAAATCCGCTGCCGGCGCTGCCGCCGCCTCCACCAAAAAAGAAAAAGTGATGTAGCCAGTGTTCTCCGACGTCATTGCCGCCCTGGCGACCGCCTCGGGTCGATCGGCAATCGCCGTGGTGAGGCTCTCGGGGCAGGGCGCGCTGACGGTGGCTGGGCGGGTCGTTCGTCGAATGGGCGGTGAGGCCGGAGCGGAGGTTTCGCTCGACCGGATCCCGGCCCGCGTTGCAACCCGGGTTCAACTGGTTTCCCCGAGCGGCGAGCCGATCGACGACGGGCTGATCACGGTGTTCCGTGCGCCGCAGAGCTATACCGGACAGGACGTGGTGGAGTTCTCCTGCCACGGCGGACTGCTGGCACCGGCGCAACTGCTGGCGGCGCTTCACGCGGCGGGCGCCCGCGCCGCCGCGCCGGGCGAGTTCACCCGTCGGGCGGTGCTCGCCGGCAAACTCGACCTGCTGCAGGCGGAGGCGGTCGGCGACCTCATTGACGCCACGGCGCCGGCGCAGGGTCGCGCAGCGCTTCGGCAACTCGACGGCGCGTTGTCTCGGCGATTGCTGGCGCTGCGTGACGAACTACTTGAGCTTCTGGCACTCCTTTCCTACGACATTGATTTCCCCGAAGAAGACGACGGCCCGGTGCCGCGCGCCCGCATTGCCGCGCTGCTGGAGCAAGCCCGGCACACCCTCGGGCGCTTGCTGGCGACCGCCCCGGCGGGTGAGCGGCTGCACCACGGGGCGCTGGTGGTGTTGGCCGGCCGCCCCAATGCGGGAAAGTCTTCGCTGTTCAATGCCTTGCTGGGAAGCAGCCGGGCCTTGGTCACCGAGATCCCCGGAACCACGCGGGACGCCATCGAGGCGTCGAGCGAAATCCTGGGGTGGCCGGTTCGTTTGGCCGACACCGCCGGGCTTCGCGACGCCGACGAGCGCCTGGAACAGCTGGGGATCGAGGTGAGCCGGCGCTACCTTGCCGCGGCCGACCTGGTGTTGTTGTGCGTGGAAGCGGGGCAAGAGGTGACGCCGGACGAAGCCGCCCTCATGGGGGAGCGTCCGGTGCTGCTGGTACGTTCCAAGGGCGACCTCGCGCCGGGGGAGGGGCTGGTGGTGTCGGTGATCACAGGGGAAGGGCTCGAGCGACTCCGGGCAACGATCGCCGAGCGACTCTTTGGGTCCGGCCAGGGGTACGCGGACCTCGAACCGATGCTGAGTCGGGAGCGCCATCGGGTGGCGCTTGCCCGGGCCGGCGATGCCCTGGGCGCGGCAAGCCAGGAGTTGGGACCCAGCGCAGACCCGGTGTTGGCGGCACACCAGGTGCGGGGGGCGGTTGCGGCGCTCGACGAACTGATCGGGCTGGTCCACCCCGACGAGGTGCTGGGGAGGATCTTCAGCCGCTTTTGCGTCGGGAAATGACCTACCGCTTGTGACTACTGTCGCAGAAGGGCCGAGTTTTTGTGAATCCGCAGCCGCACAGCTTGATCTGCCCGGGAATCTTCGAAGGGGGCGGGTCGACCGGATCGCCAGCGTTGTTCAGGATGGTCACCGGGCCATCGATGAGGATGGGGCCCGCGGCCTTGAGGGTGATGGTCACGGGGGTCGTGGTGGTTGTGGGTTCGGTAGGCATAGCGGAAATATATAGCGGGAGGGCGGTGGGGCGGTCGGGTGGCGAGGCCCTCCTTTACGCCGTCCTGAAGCCGAGGGCCTCATCCTCCAGGGCCTGGAAGTCGGCCGCGGGGGCCCGGAGCGCGTTGGCGATGCCGCGCGCAATGACCAGCGGCTCCGCCATCCGGTGGCCAAGGTAGTAGCCGCAGCGCTCCGGAAGCGCTCGCCCGAGCGAAAGGCGAGCGCCCGGACTCATGCCGCCGGAGAGATACTTGAGCCTGAGCCCGAGACCACTTCGGTCGAGATCGTGGTGAACGGCACGGCGAAGGAACGCCTCGAGTTCGCGCATGCGCTGGTACTGCCGACGGGGAAATCCAAAATAGTCGGCGGCCTCGAGGCCCGGCGCGACCGCTTGAGCCGCGTGCACCGCCAGGCCCTCGTTCAAGAGCAGCTCCCGGAGGGTGGCGCGGCTTCCAGTGACCCAGTAGTCGTAGTAGCCTCCCGCCTCCGCGATGAGGCGGCGCAGCTCGCTGGCGCTGTCCGGCGAAGTGTAGCGAACGGTGTGGGCAATTTCATGAGCGACCCAGAGGGGCAGGTGCTCCGGGGGCAGCCCGAGTCCGTAGGTTTCCGGGTTGACCCTGCCAGTGAAGTGCTCGACACAGACAAAGGCGACGCCTCGGCCGTTTACCACCAACTCTCCCGCATTTGCCGCCCCCATCCCCACCATGAGCACGCAGTCGGTGGTGCGATCGACCCGCAGGACCTCTTCCGCCCGATGCAGCGCGTCCTCGACCAGCCGGGCCACATCAACGGCCTCGAGCAGGGCGTGGAGGTCGCTCCGGTCGGCGCGCATGGCGCTGGCGACTACCGAGGTGGCATGAGGGCTGTCGAGATCGAGAACGTAGTTGTTCCAGTATGCAGCGAGCAATGGGCGATGCGCGTCGAGGAAGCGGTGGTAGGCCGCTTCACGGTCCGATTGGGCGAGAATGTCAAGAAAATCGGGGAGGAGATTGATGAGCACGAGACAAGATAAAATTCACTGCGCCGCACACAAGACCCCAATTGCCTCTAATGCAAGTCCTTTCGCTTGCGTTCGGAGGCTTCGTCGAGAAATCGCCGCTCTTCGGGGGTCAAACTGGCGAGACCAAACGCCCCGATCTTGTCGAGCACCCGGTCGATCTCGTCGGTGGAGAATTCTGCCCTCGGCTCTGGTCGCGCCAGGGCGGGGCGAACATCGACAGCCGGGCTTCCCTGGCGGACCGGGATCGGCGCCATGACCGGTCGGCGGGCAAGGGTTTTTGGCTCCTTCTCGCTGCGTCGCGCGGAGGCGAGGCCCTGGATCCGAAAGAAGATGTAGCCTGCCGCCATGCCCCCCAGGTGGGCAACATGGGCAATCCCGTCGTTCACCCACAGCGCGGCGACGAGGTCGACCAAGGCCAACAGCAGAACCAGCGTGCGTGCGGTGATCCGGAGCGGGAGCGGAAACACCACCAGCTCCGCGTCCGGCCAGGCAAATGCAAACGCCAACGCGACGCCCAGAACAGCGCCGCTGGCGCCGATGAACGGGTCAATCGGCAGAAAGGAAGAGAGCCCGAGGGCCAAGGCTGCCGCGCCGACGCCGCAGTAGAGGTAGTAGGAGAGGAACGCCCGCCCCCCCATCCTGCGTTCCACCGGTGGACCGAAGACGTACAGGGCGAGCATATTGCTGGCGAGGTGGAGCAGCCCGCCATGAATGAACATGTAAGAAAGAATTGCCCAGGGCCGGCTGGCTGCCAGCCTGGGGACGAACTGCAGGGCTTCGACAAACGCGGGAGCGGTGAAGACGGTCTGCAGCAAGAGGAGCACGACGGTATTGGTCGCCATGATTCGCCCGACCCACGGGGTCAGGCGGGGCCCCTCGTTGTATGGCTGTGGGCGATCGTCGGTCATCGGGCTCCACTCGCGAGACAGATTCGCTCGCACAACTCCGGGAAGGGGATCCCGACGGCCGCCGCCGACTGGGGGAGCAGGCTGGTCGAGGTCATGCCCGGCAAGGTGTTCACCTCCAAACAGACCATTTCCCCGGCCGGTGTCAAGCGAAAGTCCACGCGGGAGTAGCCACCCAGCTTGAGGGCGTGGTGGGCCGCCAGGCCAAGCCGGCCGCATTCGGCGAGGAGCGCCTTCGGCAGATCGGCCGGGAAGATTTCTTCCGACATCCCGGGCGTATACTTGCACTCGTAATCGAAAATCTCGTGCCGGGGGATGATTTCGCCCACCGCCAGGTCCCGGCCGTCCAGAATTCCGACGGTCAACTCCCGGCCCGGGATAAAGGCCTCGATCATGACTTCGTCGTCGTAGTGAAAGGCGAGCTCGACCGCGGCATCGAAGGCTGCCGGGGCCTTCACGACCGAAAGTCCCACGGTGGAACCCTGTTTCGACGGCTTTACCACTGCCGGCCAGCCCAGGCTGTGGCCGACCTGATCGGCCGTCGCCGGCGCCATCAACCAGTTGGCGGTGGGTACCCCCGCGGCTCGAAACAGGCGCTTGGCAACGTCCTTGTCCATGGCGAGCCCGCTGGCCAGGGCACCGCTGCCGGTGTAGGACACCCCCACCACATCGAGCACCGCCTGCAGCGTTCCGTCCTCACCTCGACCGCCATGGAGAGCAAGAAAGATGACGTCGGCTTCGCGGACGACGGGAAGCGCCGAGAGGCTGGAAAGCAGCACGCCGCGTTCCAGATTGACGAGCTCTTCGATCCTCGGTGGCTCCCGCCCGACGTCACCACGGAGCAACTGCGCCTCGCTGGCCTCCGGGATGTAGCCGCGCGCGGTGTCCACGACCGCGACGGTGTGACCGCGGGCTCGGAGTGCCCGAACGACCTGGACGGCCGAGGCGATCGCCACATCGCGTTCGGAGCTGGTGCCGCCGGTGAGAACGGTGATTCGCATGATGAGCGCTCCGCCGGGCGCCTATCCTTGCCGGGTCCCGATGAGTTGCTGCAACAAATCGTATCGTGAGACGATGCCGATCAATTTCCCCTCTTTCTGAACCAGAGTGGCCGGATTCTCCCGAGTAAGCATGGGCGCGAGTCGATCGGCAGGGAAGGCTGCGTCCACCACCGGGAAAGGGCCGTCCATTGCTTCGCGCACAGGCCGATCGAGCAAGGTTGGCTGTTCAAGGGCCCGAGCCATCAGCGAGTGTTCGGTGAGCCCCCCGACGCATACGCCGGCATCCACCACTGGAATCTGGCTCACGCTCCAGGTGCTCATCAGATTGAGCGCTTGGCGGACCTGGGCCGCGGGCGCCACACTGACCAGGTGGGGCGCGCCCTTCTGGCGCCGGGCCAGCAGCTGTTCTACGGTGGTCCGGGGCGCGTCCAGCAATTGATTCTCCTGCATCCAATCGTCGTCGAACACCTTGGACAAGTAGCGCTCCCCAGTGTCACACAGAATGGTGACGACGCAGGCGGCGGAGTCCTTCACTTCCCCGGCCACCTGGAGGGCGAGCACAACGTTGAGTCCAGCGGAACCACCGACCAGCAGGCCCTCCTCGCGGGCCAGGCGCCGGGCCATCTGCATCGAGGCGCGGTCGGACACCTGGCGGAATTCGTCGATCAGGTCCCACCAGACGGTGGTGGGCACCTTGTCTCCGCCAATGCCCTCGACCTTGTACGGAGCACCCTCGCCCAGGGTCCGGGTTTTGTGGTACCCGGTGTAGAGCGAGCCAACCGGGTCACCGGCAATCACGCGAATGGCGGGGTTCTTTTCCTTGAGGTACTTCCCGGCGCCACTCACCGTTCCGCCGGTACCGGCGCCGGCGACGAGGTGAGTTACCTTGCCCTTGGTTTGCTCCCAGATTTCCGGGCCGGTGGTCTGGTAATGGGCCTCCGGGTTCACCTGGTTGTAAAACTGATTGGCAAGGACGGCGCCGGGCGTGTCGTGCACGATCTGCTTGGCCTTCATGATATAGTTTTCGGGATGGTCCGGAGGCACCGCCGTCGGGGTGATGACCACCTCCGCACCATAGGCGCGAAGCAGGCGTACTTTCTCCTGGGACATCTTGTCCGGCAGGGTGAAGATGCAGCGATATCCCTTGAGCGCTGCGGCGATGGCCAACCCAACGCCGGTGTTGCCGCTGGTTCCCTCCACGACCGTTCCGCCCGGCTTCAGCTCACCCCGCTGCTCCGCGGCTTCGATAATTGCGAGGCCGATCCGGTCCTTGACCGAACCGCCGGGGTTGGCGTACTCCGCCTTGCCATACACCGGAGTAACGATTCCGGCGCCGACCCGGCTCAACCGGATCAGCGGGGTCCACCCGACGGTGTCCAGCGCGGAAGCATACGGCTCGAGGTGCTGCGGCTTCATGGCGTCGTTCCCCCGCGGTCGGGGTGGCGAAAATGGACCGGTTGGGTAAACAGAGCGGCGACCGGAACTCCATTGCGGAGCGCCGGGGCGAAACGAAGTTTGGGGGCGCCCACCAGCGCCGCGGAGTCGAGCGCTGGATAGCCGCTCGACTCCTGTACCCGGGTCGATTCGGGGGCGATGGTACCGGTTGCATCAACAAACAGGCGGAGCAGCACGGTGCCGCTGATGCGCTGCTGGTAGAGCGCAGGGGGATATCCGACCGGAGACTCCGCATTGAGCGCCACCGGCGGTTCGTCCCGCCGCGCGCTGGTGGTCGCCGGATCGGCGGGAAGAATCAAGGTGCCGTCGGATTTTCGGCGGCAGCCGACGTCAAGGACAGCGCTGGCCAGCAGCAGGGCGACGGTCGGGACGGAATACATCCCTGAAGGTACCGCGGTCAGGGTGCGACCGGTCCCATCTTCCAGAACGCGATCCCTCCGGCCTGCTGGCCCACATCCACCGTGACCACCTTGGCGCGCGCGGTGAGGTCATAAATATCCACCTTGCCAGGTGCGGCACCGACCCCTTCGCTGCTAACGAAGGCGTAGCGCGAATCGGAGCTCACCGCAACGCCGTGGGAGACAGTGGTCGAGCTCTTGATCTGGGCCAGACTCCTGCCGGAGGCAAGCTCGAAGATTTCAAACATCGCCCCCTGCTTGAGGGTGGCGAGGAGAAGTTTGCCGTCGGGCGTCACGGCGAGATTGTACGGACCCCGCCCGGTCTTGAATCGACGGCTGATCGTCCAGCCGGCGCGGTCCACTTCGAGAATCTCGTCTGCCTTGTTGCACGCCACGAACACCTTGCCGCCGTCGGCCGAGGGTTGAGCCCAGGTCGGGGAACAGGTGTTGGGGGGCATGGTGTGCTTCATGCCGTCGTACCCGACCTCTGCGGGATCGACCGGCGGCGTGCCGGCAGGATGGTGCGCCGAGTGCGTCGCCGTCACCCCACCGTCGCCCCCGGCAAGGGGCCCCTCCTTGCCCTTCGCCACCGAGAACCGCCGCGAAACCTTGAACGAGCGGGTGTCGATTTCGACCAACTGATCGTCCATCATGCACCCGGAATACTGAAAATCTCCGGCGGGGTCGATGCGGCTGCCATGGGGCATGACGCAGGTCACGATGCGAGCGATCTCGGTCCCGGTCGGCGTGAAGACCACCGACATCGACGAGGGGACCATGTCCCCATGGAGGTTGAAGTTGCTGGAAATGGTGTAGAGCCCGTCCGGGGTGACGTCGATGGAGGCGGGGAAATTCCCGAGGTGAATACCCGGCCCAACGAGGGTGTCGGGCCCAAGCGCATACTTCCAGAATTTGCCATCAGGGAAGCCGTGGCCCGTCGTCAAGTAGAGGTATTTCGCGTCCCGGGAGATGACGAGACCGTGGGGCCCCTCCATCTCGGCGGCAAGCTCACCGACGGGAATGGTCTTCTCGACCACCGCGCCCGTCGGGCCGAAGCGGATGCGGTGGATCAGGTCCGCGGATTCGGCGCCGACATAGACCCAGTAATTGCTGGCCGGCCGCGCCGGCGCCGCCGGCTGCCTCGCGGCGAGCGCCGGAGGGGCCAGGAGCAGGCCGAGCAGGAGCGCGGGAAATAGGCCAGGGGTCATTGAATCCTCGACTTGCGCGACGGGCGGTCAGCGGGTCACTTACGGGATACTCCTACGCCCAGGAACTCTCCGGTCATGAACGTAATACGCGACGTCCGCCTCGTCACATCTTCCGCGCTGCTGATGGTGTCGGTGCCCCTCGCAGCCCTCCTCGCCCAGCAACCCCCCGCGCCGTCGGTGGTGACGCGACTGGTGGCCGAGCCCGCCAGCGTCAGCGTGCAAGTGGGAGACTCGGTGCCCATTCGGGTGACCGCGCTGGACGCGACGGGGAAGCCGGTTGTCAACGCGGCGGCCCGCATCGGCGGTCCCCGGCGATCGGTCTCGGTGGACAACGGGTACCTGAAGGGCTTCGCCGCAGGGAGCTACACCGTAGTCGCGACGTGGAGCAGCGGGGTCGCGGGCAGCGCCCCGGTCATCCTGAACATCCCGGTTGTGGTGACCTGGCCGCCGCTGACACGGATTGTGGTCCGGGCAGAACCCGGGCGCCTCTACACCGAGGTTACGCTCGGGCACACCGCCCGGGGCTTCCACGCCAATGGCACCGAGCGCGGGAATCTCGAAGTGAGCTGGCGGAGCTCCGCCCCCTCCGTTGCCAGCGTCGACCGTTTTGGAACGGTGGCGGGGCTCAAGCCGGGAGCAGTGACCATCTCGGCGCTGGCGGACGGGGTGAGGACCGACGCGCGATACGAGGTGGCCGACAACCCCGTCACTCAGATCGAGATCGGCATCAAAGACCAGGTGGTGAAAACCGGCGACGTGATTCATCTCGCCGGCACGGCGCGCCGAGCCAACGGTTCGGCGGTTTCTGATGCGCCGATTACCTGGAGCTTCGTGTACACGCCGGACGACTCGATTCAGGCGCCGGGCGGCTCGGGAATCGTCGACGGAGAATTGTTTGCCGCGAACCATGCGGGGCGGTACACGATCCTGGCGCAGTCGGGCGCCGCGCATGCGCGTCTGGTGGTGCAGGTGCTCCCGCGCGACGTTCGCCGCCAGATTTCGATTACCAGTCGAGGCAACATCAGCAACGTGAACACCTCGGACCTGTGGCCGTGGACCGGGGCGGACGGCCGGGATTACTGTCTGGTCGGGACGTGGGGCGGGGATGGCTGGGCGATCGTCTTCGATATCACCGACCTGGACAATATCGTCAAAACGGACTCCATCAAGGTGGACGCCCGGACGATCAACGACGTGACGGTCTCGCCGGACGGGCGGTATGGCGCCCTCTCCCGCGAGGGAGCCTCGAACCGGGTGAACGGGGTGGTGCTGCTCGACTTGGCCATTCCGGCACATCCGAAAGTGGCCGCTACGTTTGACAAGGAACTCACCGGCGGCGTGCACAACATGTTCGCCACCAACGACCACCTCTTTGCGGTGTCGGGCGGGGCGAAATACGTCATCATCGACGTCAAGG
This sequence comes from Gemmatimonadales bacterium, assembly GCA_031402135.1. GTDB lineage: Bacteria > Gemmatimonadota > Gemmatimonadetes > Gemmatimonadales > GWC2-71-9 > JABFSM01. The sequence goes on from JANNSC010000087.1 coordinate 48,723, forward strand.
ACATTTACGCGCCGAAGTATGTGAGCGAATACCGCCACCCAAACGCGCGGCTGCACGATCTGTGGGTGCGCGACGGGATTGCCTACTCGGCCCAGGGCGGGGTGGGCACCGTGGTGGTGGACGTCGGGAACGGGAAGTACGGCGGGACGATTGAGCACCCAAAATTGATCAACGTGTTTCCGGTCAATAGCGGCCACGAAATCTTTCCGTATTTCCAGGCCTCGACCGGCAAGACCTACCTGTTCATCGGCGATGAAGAAATGAGCCGCACGGGGCGTGTTTGGGAGGGTACCAAATACGGCGGCACGCTGGGGAGGGCAGGAGGGGTGGCGCAGACCTCGGGCGGGTACACCCATATCGTGGACTTTACCGATCCGATGAACCCCAGGAAGGTGGCCCGCTACCACGTCGAGGACTTCGGCAGCCATGACATCATTGTGGAGGACGACGTTCTCTATCAGGCGTACTATGACGGTGGCGTCCGGCTGGTGGATGTATCGGGGGAGTTGCTCGGCAATCTGTACGACCAGGGGCGGGAAATTGCCGTCTTCAAACCCTATGACCCGGAAGGCCGGACCGCCAACGCGCCGTTCGTGATGAACGCGATGCCGTGGAGAGGCCGAGTGCTCTTCACGGATTTCAATTCGGGGCTTTGGTCGGCGAAACTGGAGCCGAAGCGGGTGGCTACTCCCTAGCTCGGAGCGAATGGCGGCTTATTGGCCGTTAGCCGCTTTTCGCCTTTCGCTGGAGGTCCGCCAGGGCGTTCAGGGCCTGCAGCGGGGTGAAGGCATCCAGGTTGAGGTCCCTGAGCTCCGCGAGCGTGGGATCCGGGGCCGGGTCTGCGAACAGCGGCCATTGCCCTGGGTCGGGGTCTTGGATGGGCGGTCCCGGAACCACCCGATGTTCGCCCTCAAGGGTCCGGAGCACCGCGTTGGCGCGAGTTACCACCTGCGGAGGGAGCCCGGCCAGTTCCGCCACATGAATCCCGTAGCTTCGGTCGGTGCCGCCCGCCTCCAGCCGGTGAACAAAGACGACCTTCCCACCCACCTCGCGGACCACGACGTTGAAGTTTCGGGCGTGTTGGAGTTTTTCCGGCAGTTGCATCAACTCGTGGTAGTGGGTAGCGAACATCGTCTTGCATCCCACGGTATCGTGGAGGAACTCGGTGACCGCCCAGGCGATTGCCACGCCATCGTAGGTTGAGGTTCCCCGGCCGATTTCATCCAGCAATACCAGCGATGCCGCCGTCGCACCATGAAGAATTGCGCTGGTCTCACTCATTTCCACCATGAACGTGGACTGCCCCTGGGCGAGATTGTCCGAGGCGCCCACCCGGGTGAAGAGTCGGTCCACTACGCCGATGTCGGCCCGCTCGGCGGGAACGAAACTCCCCATTTGCGCCAGAATCACGCTGAGGCCGATCTGGCGGAGGATGGTGCTCTTGCCGGCCATGTTGGGACCGGTCACCAGCTGAACCCGGGCGGCACGATCAAATCGTACGTCGTTGGGCATGAAGGCTTCGCGCGGCATCATCCGCTCGATCACCGGATGGCGTGACCCGGTCAGGGCAATCTCAAAGCCGTCACCGACCGCCGGCCGAACGTAGCGATTGGCCACAGCAGTCTCCGCCAGCCCGGTCCAGACGTCAAGGGTGGCCAGCACCCGCGCGGTGGTCTGCACCCGACCGATTGCCGCTCCGACCTGACTTCGCAGCGCCCCGAACAGCTCCGCCTCCCGCTCGGCCATGCGGGCTTCGGCACCCAGGACTTTGGCTTCATACTGCTTGAGTTCGGGGGTGACATACCGTTCGGCGGCGGCCAGCGTCTGGCGGCGCTCAAAATCCGCAGGCACCTTCGACGCGTGGGCATGGGTGACTTCGATATAGTATCCGAAAATCTTGTTGTAGCCGATTTTGAGAGAGGAAATTCCGGTGCGTTCGCGCTCGCGCTGCTGAATCGACGCGATGTGCTGCTTGCCCCCATCCCGGAGCGAGCGACTCTCGTCGAGTTCGGCATCGAATCCGGCCCGAATTGCCCCACCCTCGGCGAGCGATGCCGGGGGACGCTCAGTCAGCGCCACCGAGAGTTCGGTGGTGAGGTCTTCCAACCGGTCCAGGTTTTCGAGAAGCCCCCCAAAAGGGGACGAGCCGGCGGAACGGTCGGCGGACGAACTGGACCCAGCCAACGCCGAAAGCGCGTTGGCGGTGGCTGGGAGCCGCAGGAATGAATCCCGCAGGGCGCCGAGTTCACGGGGGTTGGCGCGACCGGCGGCGGCACGCCCGGCGAGTCGTTCGAGATCACGCACGCCGTCGAGGGCGGCGCGGACGGCGGCCCGGTGAATCGGCTGCTTCACAGCCACCTCGACGGCGTCGAGCCGCCGCTCAATTTCCCGGGAATCGCGCAAGGGAGAGAGGAGCCACGCCCGCAGCAGCCGCGCACCCATCGGCGTGACGGTGCGGTCGAGAACCTCGAGCAGGGTCACCCCCTTGGCGCCGGCACGCAGCGGCTCCACCAGTTCCAGGTTTCGGCGAGTCATCTCGTCGAGCCAGAGAAATTGCTGGGAGCGCCGGATGGTCGGACGACCAAGGTGGGGTAACCCGCCGGGCTGCAGGTCGGCAAGGTAGCGCAGCAACGCCCCGGCGGCGCCGATTGCCGCCGCAGCGGCCTCTCCCAGCCCGAGGCCATCCAAGGAGGCGAGGGAAAAGCGCCGGGCCAATTCCTCCCGAGCGAGTTCGGGGTCGAATTCCCAGCGCTCCCTCGTCGTCCGCATCAGCTCCGGCTCGGAGTGGACCTCGGCGTCCGGGGGTACGACGAGTTCGGCGGGACGCAGCCGGCCCAGCGCCTCATCGAGGCCCGAGGAGGAGGTGAGTTCAAGGAGAAACTCGCCGGTGGTGAGATCGATGGCCGCGAGGCCGGTCGGACCGGCGGTAGAGGGCGGAAAGATGGCGACAATCCAGTTGTTCCGGCCCCCGGCGATCCAGCCCTCCTCCAACAGCGCGCCGGGGGTAACGGTCTCCACCACTTCACGACGGACCAGGCCTTTGGCCCTTTTTGGGTCTTCGACCTGTTCACAGATTGCCACGCGATGGCCATTGGCCACCAGTTGTCGGAGGTAGTCTGCGGCGGCTTTGACCGGGACCCCGGCAAGCGGAACGCCATCGCCTCGGGAAGTGAGCGTGATATTGAGCACCCGTGCCGCGAGTTCGGCGTCGTCGAAGAACATCTCGTAAAAATCGCCCATCCTGAAAAAGAGGATCGAATCGCGGTGGCGCGACTTGATCTCCCGGTACTGAACGAGGAGCGGGGTGTTCTCAGAGAGGGTGACGCTCACGGCACCTGGACCACAAACGGGGTGCCGCCGAGCCTCTTTCGAATTTCCGCGGCTGCAGCCTGGGCCTCGACCCGGGTGGCAAACCCACCGGCCCGGATTTTCAGGAACCCCGATTCTCGGGCGATCACGGGGGTGTACCCAGCGCGCTTGATCCGTGCCGCCTCAGTGTTTGCGGCGGCTTGGGTCCGGACCGCGGAGACCTGAACGTAGAAGCCCCGAGAGCTCTGGCGATCGGGGGTCGGGTCGGCTGGCGGGGAGGTGCGCCTGGTCGAATCTGCCGCAGCCCGCCGCAGCGAATCCGACAGCGCGATTCGGGTGCTCTCGGCGACCCTGGCGCCGAGCCCTTCGCAGCGCTGCTTCTGGAACTCGAGGAGATTGCGGAGTTCGACGTCGTTTCCAACGACGGCCAGGCCGGCGTCCGCCATCCGGCAGGCGGCGGCGGCATCCCGGCGGTCCCCCGCGGCGCGGGCGCCCCAGTACCCGGCCTGGGCTATTAGCGGGCTTCCGGGATAGTCGCGAATCAGCTGGTCGAGTTGCCGTGCTGCCGGCTCGGTGTTCCCGGCGGTGTAGTCGAGCTGACCGAGATGCAGCAGTGCGTCGTCGGCCCACGCCGAGAGGGCGTAGTCCACCACGACTCGCCGGAGATAGAGCCGTCGTTCCGGCTCGGTGGCGGCCACCATCCCGGCAGTGAAGAGCGCTTCGGGGTAGAGCGAATCGGTGGCCGCCGTAGCCGCAAGGATTCGGCCGGCGACGGCTCGCGCCGAATCGGAAAGGCCGTCCTGGGCCAGGCGGACGGCCGCGACGAGGCGAGCGTCAGTCTGTGCGGCCAAGTGGCCGGACTGCTGGACGACGGGAACGACAGTGAGCAGCGCGAGCAGGAGCACCAGAGATCTCATGCCGCCTCCCGGGCCCGATGGGCAAGATGCATAATCAGATCGAGCAGCACTCCGCGCTCATCGGCAAGCGTGGTGCTCTTGAGCCGGCGGTCGGCGGCCAGCGCCGCGGCAATTGCCGCGTCGATTCTCTGCCTTGGCCAAGCGTCCACCACGCTGCTCCACTTGGCAGCAGATCCCTTGTAGTCGAGCCGACCGGGCGGCCTGGCGCTCAGCACCGACTTGAACACGGCGCCCTGGAGGCCGCCGCCACGCTGGCCGCGGTCGTAGTGGGCCCGGGCCACTCCGAGCCCGACGAGGTGAGTTCCCAGTTGGATGAGCAGGCCGACGCCGCTCACCCCGGTCTGGTCCAGCAGGTGGGGCAGCATGGCGGCGGCCGGGCCGGCCTGGTCCTGGAGGACGGAATCGCACCAGTCGGCCGGGGTCTCCCCGTGACGGACTCCCAGAAGGGTGGTGACCTGTTCGACAGTCACATCGGCGTCACCGCCCAGCCCGGCGAGCTTGTCGAGCTCGCTTCGGGCGGCACCGAGGTCGCCGTCGACCGCCCTGACGAGGTGGGACGCAGCTTCGGGGGTGAGGACAATCCCGCGTTCGACGGCACGCTTCAGCACCCACTTTTCTGCCAGCTTGGGACTCACCCGCGCCACTTCGACGGCGCAGGCGAGCTTGGTGAGGTCGACGTCGGCATCGCTACGGTCGTCCTCCCGGCGGGGTGCGCCCTGCAGCAACACCAAGACGGTTTCGGCGGCAGGTTTCTCGAGGTAATGAAGCACCGCGGTCTTGGCCCGGGCGCGCTTGTTCCACGACTCGACATCGCGAATCACCACCAGGCGGCGATCGGCCATCATCGGGAGGGTGGTGCAGAGCGCCTCCACCGCGTCGGGGTCCAAGTTGGAGGCGCTGCGCACGTCGTAGTTGAAGTCGCGGAGACCGGGGTCAACCACGGCGTCGAGAATTGCCCCGAGGGCCTCGTCCTTTAACACATCTTCCTCCCCGTAGAGATAGATGGCTCGGGGAATCTCTCCGGCCTTGATTTGCCGGGAAAAGGCGTCGAAGGGGGTCTTGGGCATGGCGAAAACTACCGGGAACCGGGGATGGACGACTAGGGACCGGTCCGGACGAAGCAATTCACGTACATGAGGGCACAGAGGCTCTTGCCGTCCCGGATTTTGCCGGTCCGGATCATCTTCCCCACCTCGCTCCAGCGCTTCTCGTGGACCGTGATGAATTCATCGGCCTCCCGTGCCAGCGCCACCGGGCCGAGCCCGGTGGCGAGGTAGAGGTGGATTCGCTCGTCGGTAAACCCCGGGGTCGTGAAGATCGTGGTAAGGCGTTGGAGGGTGGCCGCTTCCATGCCGGCCTCTTCGGCGAGTTCCCGACGGGCGCAAGCATCCGGGGTTTCACCGGGGGACAGGGTCCCCGCAGGGACCTCCCAGAGGAGTCCGTCGGCGGCGTGGCGGAATTGATGGATCAGGAGGACTCGCGGGTTGGGGCCCCCGGGATCATCGAGGAAGGGCACCACGGCGGCGGCGCCGGGGTGCCGGATCATCTCAAGATGGCCGGTCGAACCGTCCGGGAAGCGGACGGTATCGTGGTCGACATGAATAATCCTGCCGGAGTAGCGGCGTTCCGACTGAAGCAGCGCCATCGTCACAGTTTCCTTTGCGCGACCTTCCCCAAGCCAAGGCGCTCGACTCCCGGGAGAATCTTCTGGAATTCGCCCACGAGCACAACCGCCACCGAATCGGTCCGAATGTACTTCCGCGCGACCCGCCTCACATCCTCGGCAGTGACCGCCATGATCCGACGGACATAATCGTCGTACCAGGTGAAGGGCAGCCCGAAGGTGAGCAGCGTCCCGATTTCTCCGGCCATCTGCCCGGTGGTCTCAAAGGAACCAGCCACCCGGAGGGCCAGGTACTGACGGGTCCGCTCGAGTTCGTCCGGATCAACCAGAGTCTCCCGGATGCTTCGGAGTTCCTTGAAAAACTCCACCAGCGAACTATCGGTGGCGTCGGTGCGAACGTCGGCCGAAGCGGTGAACGCTCCCTGGAGCGGTTGATTGTTAAAGGTCGAGGAAGCGCCGTAGGTGTAGCCCTTGGTTTCTCGGAGGTTGGTATTGAGGCGGGAAGAAAACGACCCACCAGGCTAAGTGTGCATGACCTGGATGGCATAGTAGTCTACACTACTACGTTCAACACCCCTGTGTCCGATTCGGATGACGGACGGTGCCGCCCCGGGTTTGTCGACCAGGTAAACTGCGGTTGGCGCGCTGGGAGGGGATATGACTGACGACCGGCACCGAGTGATCTTTGTGCACGATCAGGCGGAGGCCGTTGGGGAGGGTGTCCATGACGTAGGGCACCCGGAGCGGGGCCGACTGCTGGGCGCTGAGCAAAGTTGCAGGGCCCGCGAGGAGCTCGAGAAGAAGCA
>JANNSC010000088.1:0-6035 GCA_031402135.1 Gemmatimonadales bacterium
GCAGCTTCCTGATCCGAAGCGTTCCGGCCGCCGAGCTCGACGCCGCCACCAGGGAGCTCGGCCTTCGGGCCTGGGGCCTCGCCGCCGCTCCCTCGGTGAAGACCCACCCGGTGCGCCCCGCTCGCATTGCCCTCATGCACACCTGGCTCGGCACCCAGACCGAGGGCTGGTGGCGCCAGGCCTTCGATGCCATGCAGATCCCCTATGACTACATCAGCGTGCAGGACGCGGCGGCCATTCCCGACCTCAACGCCCGCTGGGACGTGATCCTCTTCCCACCCGGAGGCGGGAGTCCGCAGGCCATCGTCGCCGGCATGCCGATGTACCGGAACCCGATGCCGTGGAAGAACTCCCCGGAAACCCCCAACATCGGCACCTGGGCCCAAACCGACGACATCCGGCCGGGCCTCGGCTGGGGCGGCGTCAAGAACCTCGAAACGTTCGTCATCAAAGGCGGCGTGCTGGTCGGAGTGGATAACACGGCGCAATTTGCCATTCAGTTCGGCTTCGCCACTGGTGTCACCGTCGGAAGCCCGGGAGCGGCCACTCGCGTGGTGGGCTCCCTGCTCCGATCTCGTCTGGTGGACGATACCAGCCCGATCAGCTACGGCGTGATCGACAGCCTGGCGGTGATGAGTGAGGCCGGGGATTTCTTGAACGTATCCAACACGCTGGGTGGTTTCCGCCGAGGCGGTGGTGGAGAGGCCAGCCGCCCCACCGGACGGGGCAGCAGCACCGACCCCGACGTAACCCAGGGCCGACCGGCGCTGGAGCCGAGGTTTGAACTCCCGATTCGCGCCCCGGTCGAACGCTGGCAACTGCCGCCGCTGCAGGACGATCAAATGCGTAACCCGCTCGGCATCATCCCGCCCGATCAACGCCCCCGGGTGGTGCTCCGGTACTCGGCTCAGCGTGACTTGCTGGTGTCGGGGTTGCTGGCCGGCGGCGGGGATATTGCCGAACGGCCCATCGTGGTGGATGCGCCGAAGGGTGCCGGCCACGTGGTGCTCTTTGCCAACAACCCGGTGTACCGCGGCACTACCATCGGGACCTACGCGTTGGTGCTCAACACCATCATGCACTTCGACAACCTCAACGCCGGGCGCAAGCTCGATGATCGGTAGGGCCGGCCCTATGACGCGGACAGCACACGCCGGGGCGGCCCGCAGCACGGTTTCGATGCTGGCGATCGCCATGCTCTCGGCATCGCTCGCCGCACCGCTCGCGGCGCAGATCACCACCGCCGAGTATCAGGCGCGGCGCGACTCGCTCGCCACCCGGATCGGCGACGGGGTGGTCATCGGGTTCGGGGCACCGACGCCGGTCACCGACTTCGGGCCGTTTTTCCAATTTCCGGCCTTCCGGGACCTCACCGGGTACCTCTACGCCGATGCGGCATTTGTCATGGTGGTTCGGGGCGGACGCGGCGCCGCGACCCTCTTTGTCAACCGAAGCACCCCTCGGCGGGCGCTGTATTACGGGGACGAGCCCGACTCGGCTTCGCTGGTCCGAGATCTGGGGCTGGCTTCCCGCCATGCTGGAGAATTGATCGCCGTGGCGGATTCACTCGCTTCGATGGGATTCAAGATCTACGGGTTACGAGACTTCGGAGCGGCAGACTTTGCCCGCGCAGACTCGCTGACGCGCGGAGGACAGTTCCTGCGCGCACTGGCCACCCGGCACCCGGGCGCGAAGGTCGAGGACGCCCACCCGATCGTAGACCAGTTTCGGGCCCGGAAGAGCGACGCAGAGCTTGCCCTCATTCGTCGAGCGACGGACATCAGTGTCGAAGGGCACATCGAGCTGATGCGCAGAGCCGAGCCGGGAATGCACGAGTACGACCTGCAGGCCATCGTGGAACATGCCTTCCGACGGGGTGGCGCCGAGCGCCCGGCGTACGGCTCCATTGTGGGGGCGGGTCCCAACGGGGCGCTGCTGCATTACATGAAGGGGCGGCGCCAGACGCTCCCGGGAGAAGTGGTGGTGATTGACGCAGGGGCGGAATTCAACGGCTACACCGCCGACATCACTCGAACAATCCCGGTGAGCGGCACCTATAGCCCGGTGCAGCGGGCCCTGTACCAGGTGGTGCGCGACGGGCAGGCCGCGGCTGAGCGGAATTCCAAGCCGGGGATGTCCATCCAGGCAGCGCAGGATTCCTCGCTCGACGTCCGGGCAACGGGGCTCGCCGCCCTCGGCCTGATCGAATCGGCCACCGCCACTTTCGATCCGCCATGGCCGGCCGATTGCACTCAGAATCCGCGCGCGTGCCGGCAGACGATGCTCTGGGCGATTCACGGCATCAGCCACGGCACCGGGCTCGAGGTGCACGATCCGGTCCAGGCCTACTACGGAGACCGGACCTTTCAGAAAGGTGATGCCTTTACCATCGAGCCCGGTCTCTATATCACCCAGAAGCAGCTGGAAATCCTGCCTGACACGCCGAAGAACCGGGTGTTCAAGGCCAGTGTGCGGCAGGCCGTCGAGCGGTATCAGAACAACGGGATACGGATCGAGGACATGTACGTGATTACCGAGCGGGGGCTGGAGTGGATCAGCCGGGCGCCTCGGGAAATCGACGAGATCGAGGCGCTGTTCCGGCAGCGGAAGACTCGGGCGATTCCCTAGCCCTTGACCTTCTCCTTTTCCCACGAATCCCGCAGCGTCACCGTCCGGTTGAACAGTGGGCTGCCTGGACGTGAGTCGATGGGATCGGAAATGAAGTACCCGGTCCGTTCGAACTGGTACCGCGTGCCGGCAGGATCCAGACCCACGCTGGATTCCACCTTGGCGCCGTGGACCGTAACCAGGGAGGCGGGATTGAGCACCGAGGTAAAGTCCTCGCCTTCGGGAAGGCCGTCCGGATCCGCCACCGAGAAGAGGCGATCGTAGAGCCGGAGCACGCAGTCGATGGCGTGACGAGCGGAAACCCAGTGGATGGTCCCCTGCACCTTGCGGCCGTCGGGGGCGTTGCCCCCCCGAGTGGCCGGGTCAAAGGTGCAGCGGAGCTCGACGACATTTCCTTCGTTGTCTTTCACCACCTCGTTGCAGGTGATCAGGTACCCGTAGCGCAGCCGCACCTCCCGCCCCAGTGCCAGCCGGAAAAACTTTTTCGGGGGGTCCTCCATGAAATCATCCCGTTCCACGTACAGTTCCCGGGTAAACGGCACCATGCGTGACCCGGTCTTCGGCACGTCGTGGGGGTAGTAGGGCGCGTCGAGTTCCTCGACCAGGCCCTCGGGGTAATTGGTGAGGACCAGCCTGAGCGGCTTCACCACGCATAGGACCCGGGGCACCCGCATGTTGAGGTCGTTGCGAACGGCATGTTCGTAGGCGGCGAGCTCGGTGCGGGCATCCTTCCGGGCCACGCCCACCATGTCGCAGAAATTCCGAATCGCCTCCGGCGTCACCCCGCGACGGCGGATGCCGGCCAGGGTGGGCATCCGGGGATCATCCCACCCACTCACATGACCGTCGTTGACCAGGCGGAGCAGCTTCCGCTTGCTCACCACCGTGTAATCGAGCACCAGACGGGCAAATTCGGTTTGCTCGGGGGGTTTCTCAAATCCTGCCTCCCGAACCAGCCAGTCGTAAATTTCTCGGTTGTCCTTGAACTCCAGGGTGCAGAGTGAGTGGGTAATCCCCTCGATGGCATCGGAGAGGCCGTGGGCATAATCGTACAGCGGGTAGATGCACCAGGCATCGCCCCGGCGATAATGATGGGCGTGGCGGATTCGGATGAGCAGCGGATCCCGCATGATCATGTTGGGGTGGGCCAGGTCGATCTTGGCGCGGAGGACGTGGGTCCCGTCGGGAAACTCCCCCGCCTTCATGCGGGCCAGCAGGTCGAGATTCTCCGCCACCGAGCGGTTCCGATAGCGGCTGGGCGTTCCGACCGAGGTGACGGTGCCGCGGTGCAGCCGGATTTCCTCCTCGCTCTCGCTGTCGACGTACGCCTTCCCCTTCTCGACCAATTGCACCGCAAAGTCGTAGAGTTTCTCGAAATAATCGCTGGCGTAGAATTCGTTGTCCCACCGGAAGCCCAGCCACTCGATGTCCTGTTTGATCGCCTCGACGTACTTGATGTCTTCGGTGGAGGGGTTGGTGTCATCGAACCGGAGGTTGACCTTGCCGCCGAACTCCCGGGCGATGCCGAAGTTGAGGCAGATGGACTTGGCGTGGCCGATGTGGGGGAAGCCGTTGGGCTCGGGTGGAAAGCGGGTGCAGATGGGCCGGCCGAAGCGGCCGGTGGCCACATCTGCGGCAACCATTTCGCGGATGAAATCCTTTCGGGGGGTGTCCTGGCTCACGGCAGCTTCCGGCGAGATTGGAGTCGAAATTCCCAGCCGAAAACTAACCTCGCGGGGGACCCTTTTCTTCCCGAGTCCCTGCCGGCGCGGAGGAATCCGCCGAGGCGCCCTTCGCCCCTGAATCATCCCGTTTCTGGGCCGCCGCCAGTTTGGCCGCGAGTCCGCTCTGCCACGCCTGAGTTTCCAGCCATTCGGGCCTGTTCTTGCGCGCAGCCTTCTTGCCGATGGCGTTGATGACCAGAGACGCCACTACCGCGACCGCCACCACAACCAGCCCGAACGGAACCACCGATTCCGCCCGACCACCCCGCATCACGCTGGCGACCACCATCACGGCGGCCACCAGCACCCCCGCCACCGCCACGACAATCGCCAGCGTCAAGGTATGCTCGGGGCGCCACCCGGGTTTTTCGGTCATCTTTGCCTCCAGACTGGAATTTGATGGGAGGGTGCTCGCCGAGGTCAACGATACGGCGGAATTGGCGATCTGGCTAGCACCGATCCCAGTCGGGGGATAGCTTTGCACAGCGAATGGCAACCACTCTCGAGCAGTTGAGCGCGGCCCTCGCCGACCGCTACCGCATTGAGCGCGAGTTGGGCGCCGGCGGGATGGCGACGGTGTACCTCGCCTTCGACGTCCGCCATGACCGCAGGGTCGCCCTCAAGGTGCTCCGCCCCGAACTCGCCGCCGTGATCGGCGCCGAACGGTTCCTGGTGGAAATCAAGACCACCGCCAACCTTCAGCACCCCCACATCCTGCCGCTGTTTGACTCCGGTCAGGTCAACGGCACCGTCTTCTACGTGATGCCGTATGTGGAGGGTGAATCGCTCCGCGACCGCCTCACCCGGGAAAAGCAGCTGCCGGTGGATGACGCGGTCCGCCTCACCAAGGAAGTGGCCAACGCCCTCGACTACGCCCACCGCCACGGGGTGATCCACCGGGACATCAAGCCGGAAAATATCCTGCTCCACGACGGCCGTGCGCTGGTGGCCGATTTCGGCATCGCCCTCGCCGCCAACTCCGCCAGCGGCGGCCGGATGACCGAGACCGGGATGAGCCTCGGCACGCCCCACTACATGAGCCCCGAACAGGCAATGGGCGAGCGCCAGCTCGACGCCCGGGCCGACGTGTACGCGTTGGGTTGCGTGCTCTACGAAATGCTGGTGGGGGAACCGCCGTTCACCGGGCCCACCGCCCAGGCGATCGTCGCCAAGGTGATCACCGAAAAGCCGCCTTCCGCCACCACCATTCGCGAATCGGTGCCGCGCCACGTCGCGGGAGCAATTCAATTGGCACTGGCCAAGCTCCCGGCCGACCGATTCGCCGGCGCGGCGGCGTTCGCCGAGGCGCTCTCCCGCCCCGGCACCTATGCGTCGCTCGAAGCCGCCGCTCTGCCGGATGGGTCCCTGACCACCGAATCGCCCGAGGCCGTCGCGCGTCGGCGCCGTCAACCGGCGCTGCTCGGCGCACTCGCCCTCACCACCGGGCTCGCCCTCTGGGGCTGGCTCCGCCCCAAACCCGCCGATGCCCCGACCGCGACCGCGCGCTTCGAGTTCAGCCCTCCGCGGGAACGGGCAGTCCGATCCGAAACCGGGCGGAATGTGGCAATCTCCCCCGACGGCTCCCGCGTCGTCTACGTCGGCGCCGCGTCCAGCGCTTCCACCATGCTCTACATGCGGCGGCTCGGCGACGTCGACCTGACCCCGGTGCCGGGAACCGAAGGG
>JANNSC010000089.1:0-1832 GCA_031402135.1 Gemmatimonadales bacterium
CGTTTGGCGTGGTGAACAGCGTCTGGGGCATTATCGCCCAGCGGGATGACGGGGACTATTTCCGGTCGCTCGGCGTCGAACTCACCGGGACCAACAGCGAAACCGGCTGGTGGAGCTGGCGGGTCTATGCCGAGCGGCAAAAGGCGGCGCAGGTCGAGACTGCCTTCAGCCTGCCGCACCTGTTCAATGGCGACAACCAGTTCCGGCCGAATGTGATCGCCCAGCCGGCCGATCAATTCGGGGCGTCGCTGGCATTTCGCGGGAACAAGCCGCTATCGCGCACGGTACAGTTTGGGGTAGAGACCACCCTCGACGCCGCTGGAGGTGATTTTCAGTACGGCCGTGGCAGTCTTACGCTCCGCGCCATCGTAACGCCGCGGGCACTTCTGGCAATCGCCATCGAAGGTTCAGCGGGCAGCAGCGCCGGTACGGTGCCGGTCCAGGGACAGTTTTACCTCGGCGGTCCCGCAACGCTTCGGGGGTACTCCGGCGCTGCCCTGGCGGGTGATTCATACTGGCGGGGGAGGATCGAAGTCGGGAATTCATTCCCGGCGGTCCGGCTGACCGGGTTCACCGATGTGGGCTGGGCCGGGCCTCGGACCGCCTTTGGCAAAGGCACCCCACTGATTGGGAGCGGGGTCGGCGCCAGTTTCCTCGACGGGCTGGTTCGGCTCGATGTCTCGCGCGGAATGCGGGCGCCCAAGGGCTGGAGATTCGATCTGTATTTTGACGGACGGCTCTAGGCCCCCAATGCACCGCACTTGCTTAGCCACTGTCACCTTGCTCTTCGGGGCGGCCGCTTCACTAACCGGTCAATCCGGCACCGGGATCTTCCGCGGGCGAGTCACCGATTCCCTCGGCATCTCGGTTCCTCACGCCGAAATCGCCATCCTGGGCACCGATCTCAGAGTCGTAGCCGACAGCAACGGGCATTTCCGCATTATTGGAGTTACCTCAGGCGTTCATCCCGTCATCGTGCGATCGATCGGATGGAAGCCGCGCATCTTCCTCCTGCGCATGGAAGAGGGACAGGAACAGATCGGGCAAATCGGGCTGGAGCCATCGCCCCAACGATTGCCAGATGTGATCGTAGAAGGCGGACGCTTTGCCAAGCCGCCAGAATATGCCTTCACCCATCGCTACGACGACTTCTTTCGACGGCGCCTGGTGCGGTTCGGAACGTTCAGAATGCGCACCGACCCGGTCTTTGCCCGCGCCATGCACACTGCTGATCTCCTCAGCATGATCCCGGGAGTTCGGGTGTCTTTCGGCGATGGCGGTACCAAGGTCGACTTCTCCCGCTGCCGGGGGAGGGGTTCGAAGGTGTCGGTGTGGATCGACGGCGCCCAAGTCATGACCAACAACCACAACGAGGCGCTGGAGTACCTCCGTCCTGGCAATATCGAGATGATTGAAGTGTATCGGGGGCCCGGTCAGATTCCCGGAGAATTCCTGGGAGACTCGTGCGCGGCCATCGTCATTTGGACCCGCTAGCCTCGGCCTCGGATCCTTCGACCGCTGATTTCGACCATAGGAGGACCCAGCCAAGCGAATCATGGCCGAGCCAGCGAACTCCGCTCCTGGATGTACCTTTGACCGATGCCCGGACCCTCCCCACGAATTCTGATCATCGGCGCCGGCATGAGCGGCGTGGGCGCCGCCATACGCCTGAAACAGGCCGGCTTCGGTGACCTCCTGATCCTGGAGCGCGCTGCCGATATGGGCGGGGTTTGGCGGGACAATGCCTACCCCGGCTGCGCCTGCGATGTCGAATCCCATCTTTACGAATTCTCCTTCGCACCCAACCCCGATTGGACCCATCGCTACTCACC
>JANNSC010000090.1:0-13763 GCA_031402135.1 Gemmatimonadales bacterium
TGCGGTTCCGATGGCCCGAACCAGAAAACCGATATTTCCCCACATGGTCACAAAGCCGGCGTTGAAGGCGCGCTCGGTTTCGGTCTTGGTTGGTGCCACCGAGTTCTTGAACTGGGCATCGATGGCCGCGGCAATATCTGCGGCCCGGTCGGGGCGGTCCAGTTGGAGCACGAACCAGCCGGGGGTCACCTGGCCGTTGGTTTTCTCATAGAAATATTGATACTGGAAGAACATCAATTCATTTCCAAACGCCGGATCGGTCGGCGTGTACACTCCCCGGATATTGAATTCCCAGTCCCCCGGAGTAAAGGTGCCCTTCAGGGTGATTTTCTGGCCCAGCTGCCAGCCGTACTTCTTGAGCAGGCCGTCGCCGACGATTGCCGCAGTGCGTTCCTGCATGAATGCTTCGATGCTGCCGGCGGTAATCTTGATTTCCGGGTACATCGGGAGATAGGTGTCCGCCTTGATGGCGAACTGGGCAAAGAAGTCGTTGGGATTCTGGTAGTAGCCGCCAAACCAGTTGGCCCAGCTGACGCTCTTGACCCCCTCGATCGACTGCAACCGGTTGGCGTGTGCCTCGGGCAGCAGGAAGGTGATGCCGCTGGCACTGGAGACGATGAGCCGGCCCTCGCTGCCGACCTCAGCCGCCTTGTTGAGGGTGGTGATGACCGATCGAAGGGTGCCGAACAGGAAGAAGGCCACCACCACACTCAGCATGGTGAGAATGGTCCGCTTCTTGTTGCGGCGGAGGTTGGCCCACACCAGGCGTGCAAGCGTCATCGCGAGAGTACCCCCTTATCCATGTGCATGATGGCCTGAGCCCGTGCCGCGGCATGGGCGTCGTGGGTCACCATCAAGATTGTCTTGCCGAATTCCCGGGAGAGCCGCTCCAGCAGGTCGAGAATTTCCTTGCCCGACGCGGCGTCGAGGTCGCCGGTGGGCTCGTCGCCCAGAATGATGGTCGGGTCGCTGACGATGGCGCGGGCAATGCCGGCGCGCTGCTGCTGGCCACCGGACAGTTGCCCGGGAAAGTGCTCCGACCGGTCGGTGAGGCCGACGATGTCGAGCGCCGTCCTTACGTGCTCCCGGCGCTGCTTCTTGGACAGGTCGGTGAGCAGGAGCGGCAATTCGACGTTCTGGGCCGCGGTGAGCACTGGCAGCAGATTGTAAAACTGGAAGATGAATCCGATGTTGGTGGACCGCCATGCTGCCAGTTGCTTGCCGTTCATCCGGGTGATTTTCTGGCCGTCCACCGTCACGCTCCCGGTGGTGGGCGTATCGAGGCCGGCCAGGATGTTGAGCAGGGTGGACTTGCCGCTCCCCGATGGTCCCATCAGCGCCAGGAATTCGCCCTGATGGATATCGAGGTTCACATGCTCGAATACCAGGATCGCCTCGTCGCCCCGGCGGTACACTTTGGCGAGGTCGCGGATTTCCACCAGCACCTTGCCGTTGCTGACGGCCTTACTTGGGTGTGACATTGACCCGGTCTCCATTCGCCAGCCCGCTGGGTGGATTGATCACCAGAGTTTCACCGCCGGAGAGCCCCGACCGCACTTCTCGGCGGCCGCCGGACACCGGCCCCGCCTCGATCGTCGTTCTCGTCACCATCCCGTCGCGCACCACCCAGACAACTGTGGCGGCGCCATCGTTCTGCACTGCGTCGGCCGGCACAAACACCCTCGGGGGAGCCGCGGCACCCTGGGTCACGGTCGAATCGAGAAACTCCACCCGCGCGCCCATTTCGGGAAGAATGCGGGGATCCTTGTCGGTGATGCTGACCTTGACCTGCACGGTGGCCCTCTGCCGGTCGGCGGTCGGCACGATCTGGCGGACTCGGCCGACGAACTGCGCCTGGGGGTAGGCATCAAGCACGATGCGGGTCGGTTGCGTGTTACGAATCTGCGCGATGTAGGCCTCGTTCACGTCGACTTCGACCTCCAGCGTGCCCAGATCGGCCATGGTGACCACGGCGCCGCGGGTCAGACCACCCCCGGTTGCCACCGGCGCCACCACCTCGCCCACTTCGGCGTCCTTGCGGAGCACGGTGCCATCGAAGGGCGCCCGAATGAAGGTGTTGTCGAGATTGGCACGGGCATAGGCGACGCCGGCGGCCGCGGAGCGGACCTGAGCCGCGGCGACCGCGACCCGTGCTGCCGACCCGGAGAGCTGGGATTCGAGGTCCTCGACCGTGCGGGCCGCCTCGAGGTTCTTGTTCAGCAGGTCCCTCGAGCGGACCAGATCACGTTGCAGCTGATCGCGGGTGGCGCGCGCCTCCGCCAGTGAGGCCTCGGCTCGGGCACTGTCCGCCACCGCCTGGTCGGTAGCGGCGCTCAGGTCGGCGTTATCGAGTTGGGCCATGATGTCGCCCTTCCGGACCCGGCTTCCTTCTTCCACCACCAACCGGGCCAGGCGCCCGGTCACCCGAGAGGATACCGATGCTCGGGTTCGGGCCACCACATACCCGTTGGCGGTGATGCCCACCGAGCCTCCGCCGCCTCCAGAGACCTCCACCCGGGCCACCTCGACGGCGGTTCCGGCAGAGCCGCGGACGTAGAGATATACCAGCGCGATGAACCCGACCGCCAAGCCAGCCAACCCCAGCGTCCAGCCCAGGGCTCGGCGGGGAGAGGGGTCTGCGGTGTGGCGGTCGATGCGGAGTCGGCCCAGGTCGGGTCGGGGGTCGGTCATCTATTGGATTCCATAGGCCAAGAATACGTTTCGGTTTGTGTTCGGGCAAGCGGTGCGGTCGGGCCGGTCATTCCGGCCTGGGCAACGGCAATCCGAAGGATGGGCGGCACCGGCATCAGTTGAGTCAGCGAAAGGTGGCAATCTGGTCGAGGGGCTTCTTCCCCAACGCGGGGACAACGGTACCTTCCGCGGGGTGCCCGACCACCAGTAACAGGAATGGCTTCTCCGACTCGGGCCGCTCCAGAATTTCGCTGAGGAATCCCATTGGACTCGGGGTATGGGTCAGAGCACAGAGGCCGGCGTGATGCACCGCCGCCAGCAGCAATCCGGTGGCAATCCCCACCGATTCCATGACGTAGTAATGGGTGAGTTTCCGGCCGTCCGGCAACCGGCCGTAGCGCTGGGCGAAGATCGCGATGAGCCACGGCGCCGTTTCCAGGTAGGGTTTGTGCTCATCGGTACCGAGCGGCGCCAGGGCCTCGAGCCATTCCTCCGGAGCTCGATGCTGGTAGAACTCGACCTCCTCCACCTCGGCCCGCTCCCGAATCCGACGCTTCACCTCCGGATCACTGATCGCGACGAAGTGCCACGGCTGAAGATTTGCACCGCTCGGTGCACTTCCCGCCGTGGCGAGACACTCTTCAATGACTGCCCGGGAAACCGGCCGTTCCGAAAAAGTGCGGATGGTTCGCCGTCGGGCCAGCTCCTCGCGGAACGCCACCGCACGCGCCAGCATCTCGCCGGCGGGGTATTCCCGGTACCCGGCCAATGGAACCTGTGGTGCCAACATGCCGACCTCTTGCGATGGGTGACGACTGCTCCCCGGAGGATACCATTTCCACTCGGGTCCCGGCAGCATCGGGGGGTGTTCCGGTCGGTCCAGACAAATTCCGGCGACGGCGCTAGATTTCAGGCCGCTCCGCCGCCGCCCCAGGCGGCACCATCACCCCGGCTCGGGAGCCCGCATGTCGAAGCGTGAGGACCAGCGGATCGCCGCTCTGGTCAAGAAGAACACGGCGAAGGTGGCGAACCCGAAGGTTGACCGTTCGTCGCAGTACGATGATACCCTCAAGACCAAGTCAGCCGAAACCGATCAGGACCACAAGAAATTCTTCAAGGAAATGAAGCGCAGGGAGTTCTAAGGTGCTGGCGTACGCCTTCTGGCACTGGAGGCGGCCCGGCGTTTCTCTGTCTGAGTACGAGTCGCACCAGCGCGCCTTCCAGGCGGCCCTCGCCGACCATCCCCCCGACGGATTTCTGAGCGCCACCACCGTCCGGTTTGCCGGAGCGCCGTGGGCCACTGATGGGGGTGAAGCGTATGAAGACTGGTACCTGGTGCGGGGGTTGCCGGATCTCGACCTTCTCAACGAAGCGGCGGTGACCGCCGCGCGGAAAGTCCCTCACGATGCCGTGGCCCGGCTCGCCGCGGGTGGGGTCGCCGGTCTGTACCGCCTGAGGGCGGGCGCCCCACTCTCGATGCCAGCATTTGCGACCTGGTTTGGCAAGCCCGCTGGGGTGGGTTATCCGGCCCTGCTCGAGGCTCTGGAGCCTTTGATCGTTCGGAGCAGGGCGGCACTCTGGATCCGTCACATGGTGCTGGGCCCCACGCCGGAATTCTGTCTGCACACTGCCGAGCCAGTCGTGTTGCCGCCGGAGTACACCGCCACGAGCCATGCTCGTGTCCCGGTTTGGCCTGGTGCTTGACAGGTTCGCGCTTGCCGCAAGTCGATTCGAGCGGTAAATCATCGGGGAGAAGAGAGGAGGCCCCCGGATGACCGCGCCAGCAACGATCGATACCAGCTATCGTATCCCCGCCGCGACCGGAATCGGCCATACCCATCTCAAGGTCAGCAACCTCGAACGCGCCCTGGAATTCTATTGTGGTGTTCTCGGCTTCAACCTGGTGGCGCGCTACCGCAACAGTGCGGCGTTTATCGCCGCCGGCGGATATCACCATCATCTGGGACTGAACACGTGGGAGAGTCTCGGTGCCGAACCACCACCGCCCCGGCACACCGGCTTGTACCATGTCGCAATCCTTTATCCCACCCGCCGTGACCTCGCCACGGCCGTCCGCCGAGTGCTTGCGGCCGGGGTCGGACTGCAGGGCGCCTCGGACCATGGGGTGAGCGTATCGATTTATCTCACCGATCCTGACGGCATCGGCCTTGAGCTCACCTGGGATCGACCCCAGGCGGAATGGCCGCATACCCCAGAAGGCGGGGTTGAGCTCAGGATGGCCGATCCGTTCGACCTGGACGACCTCCTCCGTGAAGCGGACGACTGAGCAACACCGGGCGGGTAACGGTGCGATATTTCCCGGATGAAGGGCACCATCCGACTCATCGGCAATGCGTTCCAGCCTCCCCGTGGCCAGGCGTGGCACGGCGGACCGACTCCGCTCGGCGCGCTGCGCAGTGTTTCTGCGGTATCGGCCCGCTGGCGCCCAGCCCCTGACCGGCACTCCATTTGGGCGCTGACACTCCACATCGCTTACTGGAACTACGCGGTTCGAAGGCGGTTGCTCGGAATCGACTTGCCACGTTTCCCAAGGTGGCCAGCCAATTTTCCGGTGGTGCCCAAGCCCGCCAACCAGCGGGCCTGGCTCCTGGACCGCGCGCTGCTTGCCGAGGAACACCAGCTGTTGTTCGAAACCATTGCCGACTTTCCCGGCCGGCTCCTGCATCGTTCCGCCGGCGGTCGGAAGCGCTGGAGTTGGGGTGACCTGATCCTCGGGATCACCCTGCACGACGCCTATCACGCCGGGCAGATCCAGATGCTCAAGCGGCTGTGGAACAGCCGGTGAATTCGAAGCTTGCCTGCAGCGGTTCCGGGTCGACGGCGGGGAACGACACCGGTATCTTGAATGCGATGCCAGCGCTCCTCCGCCTGGACCAGGCCCGTTCCAACCGCGAATCGGTCAAGGCACGCCACATCGAAGCGGGCGTCCGCCACTGGCGCAGGGCTTGGATCGCGGCCTACCTGCAGTGTCTCGGGCTCATGGTGATCGGCTACGGTCTGTACGGCATGAGCTGGGGTCGATCCGGAGACGACGCAATCTTGCTGTCCGCACTCGGCTTCGTGGTGGCCTACGCGCTCCCCTTCTTTCGGCTCATTGCGTTCTTCTTGCGCCACGCCGATCAATTCTGAGCGGCATGTACGAGCATCGTTCGGACCCACTGCTTCCCCGCAAGTCCTTTCTTCGCCGACTCGGCACTCATGGCGCCGCTGCGGCATTGGTGCTGGTCGTGTCCCTGGCCATTGGCACCGAGGGCTACCATCGGTTTGGCGGCCAGCCGTGGATTGATGCGTTTCTCAATGCCGCAATGATTTTGGGCGGGATGGGGCAGGTGGGCGAAGTGTCAGGCACCGCCGGAAAGCTCTTTGCGGCCTTCTTCGCGCTCTACGCCGGCCTGGTCCTGATCACGGTGGGGACCATCATCCTCGCGCCGGTGGTGCATCGGGTGCTTCACAAACTCCACCTTGATTCGCCTGCTGAATAGCGATCCTCAACCGGTCTGGAGGCACGGGTGTTTGTCTGCCAATGGCACCTCGACATTCCCTTCGGCAAGCAGGCCGAGGCGGTGCGCATCATGACCGCCTGGGGCAAGGAAAAGCTCGCCTCATCCGAGTTTCGTCGCTGCCGGTCCACCCGACTCCTGGTGGGACACGTCGGCGACTCGGCCTCCCACATCATCGACGAGTACCTGTTCGACTCCCTCGCCGACTTCGAAGCGGCGCTCGCCGGCATGGCCCAGCCCCAATTCAAACCCCACGCCGAAGCGCTCGCCCCCTACATCGTCTCGGGCACCCAACGCTGGGTGATCTACCGGATTTTGTCATGAGCGAACGTGATTCCTTCACGCAACGCAGCGCTGACCTGCTGCTGCAATTGTACGAATCACGTCGCGAGCCAACCCTTCGAGGCGCTCGGGAGTGGTGGATCACAAAATTCCACCCCACTTCCGCCAGGGACGTCCTCCGGGTCTGGGGCGGCGCGGAAAGCGCACCCTACCGGATGGTCACCACCTATTGGGAAATGGCGGCGTCATTCGTCAATATGGGCGCCATCGACGCGGCGATGTTTCACGCGGCCAACACCGAGTACCTGGTTGTCTATGCCAAGCTCCGCCCCTATCTCGGCGAAGTACGCGAGCTCGCGGCCTATCCGACATACCTGGAGCATTTGGAACGGGTGGTGACGTCGTTGCCCGACGCCGAGGCCAGGCTGGCGCCGATCCAGCGCTTTCTGGACCGGCGCAAGGCCGAGGCGTCTTCGGCGTGACGGGGGCGTTTCCAGATCATTTCTCTCGGGACAGCCAGGCCTACGCCACTTTCCGCCCTCGCTACCCCGAACCGCTTTTTCGATGGCTGGCAGGGCTGCCGGCAAGGAAGGCAGTGGCGTGGGATTGCGGCACCGGAAGCGGGCAGGCCGCTACGATGCTGGAGCCCCATTTTGAGCGGGTTATTGCTTCCGACGCCGCCGCGGCCCAGCTCAAGGCCGCCGAACGGCACGCCGGCGTTCACTATTTTGCCGGCGCCGCCGAGTCGTCCGCGCTGCGGGCCGGCAGCATCGACCTCGTCACCGTGGCCCAGGCCTTCCATTGGTTCGACCAGCCGGGATTCTACGCCGAAGTCAATCGAATCCTCGCGCCGGGCGGAGCGTTCGCGGTCTGGTGCTATACCGCCTTGATCGCCTCGCCCGAAATCGACGCGGTCATCACGCGATTCTATAGGGAAACCGTCGGCGACTACTGGCCCGCCGAACGAATTCACGTCGATCGGGGCTACCGGGACTATGTAATCCCGATTGACGAGGTCCCGATGCCGCCCTGGGCCATGCAGGGATCCCTGGCACTTTCCGGGCTCCTTGGCTTCATCCGCACCTGGTCGGCGGTGGGGCGGTACATCACCGCCAATCGGAGCGATCCGGTCGACGAGCTTGGGCGAGAGTTGGAGCCCCTCTGGGGAAATCCGGAAATGCTTCGGCCGATCACCTGGCCGCTGTTCATGCGCGCCGGGCGCTGGGTCGGATGACTGGAGAGCAGGCCAGCGCCGGGATTGCCGCCCAGCCGTTTGTGGCATTCGCCAAGGCGGACATCGAACAATCGATTCCGGCCCGGTTCGAGCAGCAGGTTGCCCAGCACCACGATCGTCTTGCCGTTCACACGGCACTCCACTCTCTGACCTACCAGCAGCTCGATCGCCTTGCCAATCGGGTGGCTCACGGAATCCTGGCGAGGCGGGGAAGCGGCTCCGAGCCGATTGGGCTGCTCATGCAGCAGGGCGCACCGCTCATCGCTGCCATTCTCGGTGTGCTCAAGGCCGGGAAGATGTATGTCCCGATCGATTCGTCCGATCCTGCCGCTCGCATCACATTTACGGTGTCCGATGCCGGTGCTCCACTTATCCTCACCGACCATTCTGAAGTCTCCGCAGCGACAGACTTGGCAACCCCGGGCCGATCGGTTGTCGCCTTTGACGAGTTGACCGCCTCCCAACCGGAGCACTCGCCAGCCATTGTCGTGACCGCCGACACCCCGGCGTATATCTATTACACCTCCGGCTCGACCGGCCTACCCAAGGGGGTGTGGGACATTCACCGCAACGTGCTTCACAACATCATGCGGTACAGCAACAGCCTGCAGATCTCGGCATCGGACCGACTCACCCTGCTGCAATCACCCGGTTTCAGCGGGGCGGTCTCCAGCATGTTCAACGCGCTGTTGAATGGCGCGGCGATTTTTCCGTATGAGGTGCGGAAGGAAGGATTGGGCCGCAATCTGGCCGAATGGCTCCACCGCCACCAGATCACCATGTACCACTCTGTGCCAATGCTCTTCCGAAGTTTCCTGACCGGCAACGAACGGTTCCCGAAGATCCGGGTGATCCGCCTGGAAGGAGATGCTGCGACCAAGGTGGATGTCGAGTTGTATCGCAAGCATTTCGAGCAGTCGTGCCTCCTGGTGAACGGCCTCGGCGCGACCGAAACCGGAATCTCACGGCAGTTCTTCATGGACCGGGATACCCAGCTTTCCGACAGCATCGTTCCGATCGGCTACGGCACCGTAGATATGCACGGCATGGTGGTCGACGAGGCGGGGCAGGATATCGGGATGGATGCGGTAGGGGAGATCGCGATCAAAAGCAGGTACCTGGCGTCTGGGTACTGGAATCAACCGGATCTGACCCGGGTGGCATTCTTGCCGGGTCCGGCTGGCAGTGGTGAGCGGATCTACCGGACTGGTGATTTGGGCCGGATGCGTTCGGGCGGATGTCTGGAGTACCTCGGGCGGAAGGACATGGGGGTGAAGATCCGCGGCCACCGGGTCGAACCTGCCGAGGTCGAGCGTGCCCTGCTGGACCTCGAGGCCGTCAGGAGCGCTGCGGTCGTTACCCGCGAGGACGCAACGGGAAGTCCGAAACTGGTGGGCTACCTGGTGGCGACGGCCCAGCCGCACCTGCCGGTACAGATTCTCCGGCAGCGGCTGGCGGAATCACTCCCCGACTACATGATTCCCACTCGATTCATCTTTCTGGATGGAATGCCGGTCACTGCCAACGGTAAGGTTGATCGAGCGGCGCTGCCCGCGCCGGGTGAGGCGCCGGTCGAGCGGACCACGAAGTATGTTGCGCCGCGGGACCCGATCGAATCGCAACTGGTGAAGATCTGGGAGGAGCTGTTGCACACCGCTCCGATTGGCGTCACCGACAACTTTTTTGACTTTGGTGGGGATTCGCTGATCGCGGCGGCGCTGCTCACGGCAGTGGAGGAGGCGACGGCAAAGAATTTGCCACCGGCCTCGATTATTGAGGCGCCGACCATCGCGCAGCTGGCGCAGCTGGCGCAGCTGATCCGGGGCGATGGGCCGGCGAATACCGGGGTTCTGGTGCCATTTCAGATCGGCGGAATTGCGCCGCCACTATTCTGTGTTGGAGGGCACAGCGGGCATGTTGTGGAGCTTGTGGACCTCGCCCGGCACCTCGATGCCGGCCAGCCGTTCTATGGGCTGCAGTCGGCAGGCCTGTCAGGGAGCGATCAGCCATTGACCAGCATCGAGGCGATGGCGGGTCGGAACGTCGAGGCCGTCAGGGAGGTGCAGCCGCGCGGGCCGTATTATCTGGGCGGCCGGTGCTGGGGTGCTGTCGTCGCCCTGGAGATGGCGCACCAGCTGATTGCCGTGGGAGAACCGGTTGGATTGCTCTGTCTCATGAACGTCACTCCCTATGACTTCCCCGGGCTGGTGTCTGGTGCCTCGCGAAGACGATTTTGGCACCGCCGGTGCCTGAAGATGGTTCGGACCATACTGCGCGACGCGTCCACACGCCGTAGGTGGAAACAATTGCCATACCCAGCGGTAGCGCTAGCCAGAATCTTGACTCAGGAAGGACGCCATCTAGCGCGGAGATTCGCGGCCCGGACCATCCTTGCGCTACGCCGCCCGCTTCCTCGATTGTTGCGCGACGTCGATTTGCTCAATCACATGGCCTTTGCCGGCCATTCTTCACGTACCTATCCGGGGCGGGCATTGCTGATACTCAGCGAGGAGCACCGCTCACTCTACTCGGCCAATCCTCTCCTCGATTGGAAGGACCTTGCCCGGGGGTACGACGTCCATTTTGTACCGGGTGCCGACCCGGAGATGTTCGCGGAGCCCGGGGTACAGACCCTCGCCCACCACCTCCAGGGGGCGCTTCACGCCGCCAGGACCTGACGCGTTGGCGACCAGCGAACCCCACCGCTACTTTCGGTCAACCAGGGAATTGTTCCACTCGGAGCGCCATGATCGTACCGTCGGTTGTCGGCCACAGCGTCTCCCGCAAGGACGGGATCGGGAAAGCCACCGGCGCAGCCCGCTACGCCGACGATCTGGTGTTCCCCGGCATGCTCCACGGGCGTACCATCCGCACGACCATTCCCCATGGGCGGATTCGCTCCATCCGGTTCGACTTCGATACTGCCGGTTTCACCATTGTGGATTGTCACGACGTGCCCGGGAAAAATATCGTCGCCCTGATCGCCGACGACCAACCCTTCCTGATCGAGACCGAAGTACGCCACAGGGCGGAACCGATCCTCCTGTTGGCGCACCAGGACAAGGAAGCGCTCCACGCCGCCCGAGTGGTCATCGAGTATGAGGAAGCCACTCCGGTGTTCGATCCGGAACAATCGTCCCAGCTGTTCAAGGCCCTCGCAATCGTCAAGGGAAACGCCGAGGCAGCGCTCGCCGAAGCGGATGTCGTGGTCGAAGGGACCTATCGGACCGGACACCAGGAACACATCTACATCGAACCCAACGGCGTCATTGCGGTCCCTGAAGATGGCGGAATTACCATCCACGGCTCGCTGCAATGCCCCTTCTACGCCAAGAAAGCGCTGCACTCCCTCCTTGGTGAACGGCACCCCGTTCGCATTGTTCAGACCGAAACCGGCGGCGGGTTCGGCGGCAAGGAGGAGTATCCCTCCATACTCGCGGGCCACGCCGCACTGCTCGCCCTCAAGTCGGGACGGCCGGTCAAGATCATTTACGACCGGGTGGAGGACATGGTCGCCACCACCAAGCGTCACCCCGCCATCATCCGGCACCGGACCGGCGTCATGCGGGATGGACGCCTGGTGGCAATGCACGTCGACGTGTTGCTGGATGGCGGCGCGTACGTAACCCTGAGTCCGGTGGTGCTCTCCCGCGGTTGCATCCACGCCGCCGGAGCCTATCGATGCGACAACATCCAGATCCAGGGACGTGTGGTGTTCACCAACACGCCACCCAACGGCGCATTCCGCGGCTTCGGGGCACCGCAAACCGAGTTTGCCGTCGAAGTTCACATGGATCGCATCGCCGAAGCGCTGGGCATGGATCCGGTGGCGCTGCGGCGTATCAACGCGCTGCGGCCTGGAGACACCACCGCTACCGGTCAATTGCTCGGGGAGGACAGTAGCGCGCACCAGGTCCTCGAAGAGGCGGTCCGGCGGACTGATTTTGTGCGAAAGCGGGACGCCTATCGGGGAACCAACCGCGCCATCGGACTTGCCCTCTTCTATCACGGCGCTGGATTTACCGGGAGCGGAGAACGATTTCTCAAGTCCAAGGCGCGGCTGGTACTCACCGCCACGGGGGTTACAATCGCGACCGGCAGCACCGACATTGGCCAAGGCACCCGCACCATGCACGCGCAGATTGTTTCCGACGCACTCGGCATTCCGTACGACAGTGTGGCGGTTGCCCAGCCGGATACCGCGCTGGTAGCGGACAGCGGACCGACGGTGGCCTCCCGTACCTGCATGGTGGTTGGCAAGATCCTCGAGGAATGTGCCCACGAAATGAAAACCCAGCTGGGCGGCCTTTCCCCGACGGAGTACCACGAGCGCCATGGGGCGTTCACCGTCGAGCGGATGTACCAGCCCCCCGACTGGATCCAATGGGACGATGAGACCTGCCGCGGCGATGCCTACGCCACCTACGGATGGGGATGCGATGTGGCGGAGCTGGAAGTCGACCCTGATACTTTCGAGGTGCGGCCGGTTCGACTCACCGCAGTACAGGAATTTGGGCGTCCAATCCACCCAGCACTGGCCCGGGGCCAGATCGAAGGGGGAACGGTTCAAGGGCTGGGCTATGCGCTCCTCGAACGAGTGGTAATGCGCAATGGCGCCATGGCCAACGCGCAGCTCACCAATTACACCATTCCCACTACGCTGGACACGCCGGAAATCGATGTCGTCATGATGCGCAATCCATACTCCGGCGGACCCTTCGGCGCCAAGGGACTGGGTGAGTTGCCGATGGACGGGCCGGCACCGGCGGTGGTCAATGCGCTCCGGCATCTCGGATTTGACATACGAGAGATTCCCGCCACCCCCGAGTTGCTGGCCACCGCCCCTACCTGGTCAGCAACCAAACTGCCGGTATGATGAATTTCATCCTGAACGGTGCCTCGACCACGGTGTCTGCCCCCCCCATGGCCCGGCTGCTGGATGTGCTGCGGGAAGAGTGCGGACTCACCGGGACCAAGGAGGGCTGCGGTGAAGGTGAATGCGGCGCCTGTACGGTGCTGGTCGACGGCGCTCCGGTGTGCTCCTGCCTGGTGCCGGTTGCCCAGGTTGCGGGCACGGAGGTGAGGACCATTGAAGGGCTCCGCGGCGAACATCCGTTGCAGCAGCTCTTCATGGATGAAGTCGGGGCCCAATGTGGCATTTGCACCCCGGGGATGATCCTCACGGCCATGACACTCGGTCCCGCCCCCACGCTCGACGAGGTGCGGACCGCGCTGGCCGGCAACCTCTGCCGGTGCACCGGTTATTCGGCAATCTACCGTGCGGTACTGAAGTGGCGCGGTATGGAGCCCGCCTCGTGAGAACCGCTATTGCCGAACTGGACTTGAAACGCGCCACCTCCCTCGATGAAGCGCTCCGCATCCGGCGGGAAGAAGGGCGCACGCCGCTGGCCGGCGCGACCGATCTCTACGTCGAACTCAATTTCGGCACTCTGAAACCCCGGCGGTTTCTTGATCTCTGGGCAGTGGAAGAATTGCGGCAGATTGTGCTGGTGGACAAGACGCTCGTCCTGGGCGCGCTGGCCACCTGGACCGCGCTGATCCAGTCGACCCTGGTCGCCCAACGGCTGCCGATATTGATCGAGGCGGCTCGGCTGGTCGGTGGCGTGCAAATCCAGAACCGGGGCACACTGGGGGGCAATATCGCCAACGGGTCGCCGGCCGGTGATTCGCTGCCGGTGCTCGCCGCGGTGGACGCGGTGCTGGTCCTGCGGAGCTTGGATTCCGAGCGACGGGTACCCCTCACCGAGTTCTATACCGGGTATCGTACCACGGTGCTGCGTTCCGATGAGCTGATCGTTTCGGTCGAAGTACCGGTGGTCACCGGCCCTCAATTTTTCCGCAAGGTCGGTACCCGGGCGGCACTGGCGATTTCGAAGATTGTGATGGCCGCGGTCCGAGGCCCTCGACCAAGCATCGCATTTGGCAGCGTGGCGGCCACGGTGGTGCGGGTGCGCGAGACTGAAGCTGCCCTCGCCGCAGGCGCCCACCTCGAGGACGCGATTCGGATACTGGAA
>JANNSC010000091.1:0-3498 GCA_031402135.1 Gemmatimonadales bacterium
GGCCGCCACCCGGCCCGACAGGAAGACCTCGTGGTCCCGGAGATCCTGTAGCATCCGGTAGGTCAAAGTTGTGGACTCGCCGCCACGAGTCACCACCCCGAAAACCGGCGCTTCAAACCGTCCCGTCCGCGGAAAAATGGCAACACCGTACTTGAAGTCACCAGAGCTATCTTGGGCGATAGCAATGGTTTCTGTGAGTAGGTCATGCACCGCAATGAGGTTCTTCGGTATTGGATCGAGCTTCATCGGGACTTCTCCTCCGCCACCGAGTCGGCACGACCCGGGCCACTCTCCGGGGCCGGGAGTAAAACCAGCCTGACCACCGTCCCTCTGCCTTCCTCGCTCTCCACCGTCACCTTCCCTCCCCATCCTTCCACCAGCCGTTTGACGATCGGAAGTCCCAATCCAGACCCGCTGGTCGAGGTGGAGAAGCGCGGTTCGAAAATCATTGGCAGCAGCGTCGCTGGAATTCCTCGACCGTCGTCCTCCACCGACAGCGCGGTACCCGAAATCCGGATCCGAATCTTCCGGGCATCGGCGTTGCGAGAGTTTTCCAGCAGGTTCACAAGGGTCTCTTTCACCTCGTCGCTGCGCGCCTGAACCGGAATCTCCTCGTCGGCATCAACCACGATTTCCGCGCCCTCCGGCCCCAGACGGTACAGCTCGGCCACTTCCCGCACCACCCGCGCCAACCGCACCGCTTCCAGTGGTCCCCGGTCCGACGCCGGCGCACCGAATCGGCTGAAGGAGCGAGCAATCCGGTCCAGGCGGTCGATTTCGGAGAGAATTCGGCGGGTTGTTTCCTCCAGCACTGGCCCGATCGGGGTGTGCCCGTCATGGTACACCCGGCGCAGATGCTGAATGCCCAGCCGCATCGGCGTGAGCGGATTCTTGATTTCATGGGCCACTTGATTGGCCATCTGCCCCCATGCCACGATCCGGGCGACTCGCTCCTGGGCGTCCCGAGCCCGGCGCACATCCTCGGTCATCTTCTCGAATGCTGAAAACACCGGCGCAAACTCGGCCGGCGGCCGCTCGGCGGGAATTCCAACGGGGTCACCTCGTCCAAAGGCCAGCGCGGCTTCCTGCAAGTCGGACACCGGCCGCGCCAGCACCCGCGCCGCCACCCGCGACGCCAACAGCGAGGCGCCGATTCCCGCCAGCGTCGCCAGCAACAGCAGCAAGCCGAGATCCCGTTGCCGCTCGCCCAGCATAGGGTCGGCAGCGACTTGCGGCATCGCCAGGATTCCGGCCCCCAGGTCGTTCATCCGCACCCCGCGGAATCCGATCCGGTTGGCAATGGCGCGCGACGGGCCATCGTTGGACGCCGAGGCTTCGCCGTCAAGGGCAATGCGGTGAAACGCCTCCGCCTCCATCACCGGACTCAGCAGACCCAGCGCCTCGAGTAAACCACCGGTAGACCCCGCCACCTCCAGGCCCTCCCGGTAGAGGGCCAGATCGGCGTCCGCGCGAGCCCCGAGCGAACCAAGTTCCGCCGCCAGCGCCAGCGCTTCGGTTGGCAGCACATGGCCGGTCGGCAGCGCGTCGCGCAGTGCTTGCTCGATCATCCGGTCTCGGCTGTCCTGCACCTCGGCCCGGAGCCGGCCTGCCCCCCACGCCGCAAAGCCCACCGTCGGAGCCAGGAAGAACACGGCCAGTGCGGCTCCGAGGCGCGCCTGGTAGGAACGGAACCGGGGCCGCCACGCTGAGCGCGGAAACCCTAACCCGCCAAGTGCCGCGGTGAGCCACCACAGCAACGCCAGAATGAATCCGTCGAGCAGCACCACCAGCGCCCCCCGAACCGCCAGCCCGCCGGGCGAACCCAGGTCCACCCGGCCAAAGACATCGCGGGGAATGCCCGCCACCACCACGGTGCGCTCGCCCCGCGCCACCCAGCCCTCTCGGCGCCACAGCGCCAAGTCCGCCTGGGGCAGCTTGGCCGAGGGCGCCGGCGCCAGCGTCAGCCGGTACAGCGGGCTGCTCGGTGGATTCGTGTCCAGCAGACGGCCCAAGCGGGACGGCGGGACCAGCGCCGAACGGGGTCCGAGCGCTACCGTCAATACGGTGGCGCTATCGCGACGAACCAGCAGGAGGTCGTGCACCGCCGGCTCCCGGTGCAACGCCACCACCGCCCCCGCACTGTCCCCGGGAAGGTTGCGCACCATCGCTGCCACCAGGTCGGCCGGCAGATCGAGCACCGCCAGCGGCAGGTCGAGCAGCGGCGTGCCATCGGGCCGCCAGACTCCTAGTACAACCGGACGATCCAGCCGGGCCGGAGCCGACCCCGCCCACAGAGCATACAATTCCGCCAGCGTGCCGGGACGGGGCGCCGTTGCCAGCGTGTTACCAAACTCTCGTAGCGCGGCAACATCCTGCCGGGGTGCACCGTCTCCCAATGCCGTCATGTCGGCCCGCGCCGCGGCCAGCCGCCCTTCGATGGCCGCACCCCACGCCAGCAGCGCAGTGGCGCTCCCCGCCACCATCGCAATGCCGGCAATCGTGGCCCGGCGCTGGGCCGGCCGCGCCAGCAGCACCAGCGCGGGGAGCCACAACACGGTATACCAGTCGGGCCAGCCATAACGCGCATTCCACGCTGCCACGCCGACCCCCGCCGCAACCACTGCCAGCAGCCCGCCGGCCATCGGCGCCACCCAGCGAGTAGGCTGATCCGGCCCCCGGAGCAGCGCCACCCCGATGGTGATGAGGCCGGAGGAAAAGAGAAACAGCGTCACTTGCCAGGTCAGCCACAGTCCCGTCGACACGCCGGACGCAGGAGGCACGATCCCCCGACCCAATTCGGCCAGGAGGTACGGCGCCCCCAGCAGTAGCGCCCCGCCCACCACGATCCCAACCGGCCGGGGCCTCCCGGCCCGCTCGAACAGCAGCACCCCAACGCCCAGCAGCAGCACCCCGAGCAGGGCGAGCGGTCCCGCTCTGGCGGAGAACGGGCCCAGGATCTCGCTGGAGAAAATCGGCACGGCAGCACCTGCCGAGAGGCCAACCAGAGCACCCAGCGGCGCCCACAATGCCAAGGCGGGCGCCAGCAATGCCATTCCCATTCGAATCGGGCCGGCCCGAATCAGCCCCAAGGCAACAACCAGCGTCACCAGCAGCGCCCACCCCACCAGGAACCGGCCCTCGGTCTCGGCCCGAACAATCGCTTCTGGTTGTTCCGACGGCACCAACTGCGCGCTGAACAACACCCGGCTGCCACCGGCAGTCGGCTGCTCGTAGTCGAAGACATCGGAACTATCCGGTGCCGCCTGCGCCGGCACGATAGCCAGCCCCACCTCGGTCCGGTCCCGAAACCGGGCCGCAAGACTTCCGGCCCGGTCGGGGACCGCCGGGTGCGCCGAAAGCAGCACCGCACCGAGTGCCGTCCGGCCGGAGTCTGCATGGCGCCGCACCTCGAGCACCGCGTAGTATGGAGTGAGCCGGACGCTGACCGAATCCCCGCTCGCCTGGGGTGCCAGCCGGAATCGTCCCGCCCAGGTGCGC
>JANNSC010000092.1:0-3496 GCA_031402135.1 Gemmatimonadales bacterium
CTGCCGACCTATTGCTTCGACCATCGGAAACACTGGATCGAGCCGGGCAAGACCACGGTCGAAGCCGCGGCCGCGGACGAGGGCTCCCTCACCCGTCGTCACGACATCGGGGACTGGTTTTCAGAACCGGTCTGGTGCCGAGTCGCTGCGTTGCCGCATTCGACCACGCCGTCGCGGGTCCTGGTGTTCCTCGACCTTTCCGGGCAAGGCGAACGCCTCGTTGCTGATCTCCGCCGCCGGGGCCACGACGTGGCTACGGTGCGCGCCGGCGGCGGATTCCGACAGAATGATCGGGACGATTTTACCATCGACCCGGGAGCCCCGGCCGATTACGACGCCCTGATTGCTGCATTGGTGGCGGAGGGAAAACCACCCCGGGAAATCTGCCATTTGTGGACGGTGTCGGGCTCCGCTGCGTGGGGAGCAGGAATCGATGGACTCGGCGCCGCCGAACGACTCGGCTTCTACAGCCTGCTGTTCCTCGCCCAGGCCATTGGCCGGGAGGACCTGAGCGAGGCCATTCATCTGGTAGTGATTTCAGACCATGTGCAGCGCGTGGCGGGAGAGCCGGGTCTGATGCCCGCCAAGGCAATGCTGTTGGGGCCATGCCGAGTGATCCCCCGGGAATTCCCGAATATTCGGTGCCGGAGCGTCGATATCAGCTTGGCCCCGGCCGATTCCTGGCAGGAATCCCGGCTGACCGAGCTCTTGGCCGCCGAGCTGTTTGCCTCCGATGCCCGGGAAGTCCTGGCCTACCGCGGGTCGGAGCGGTGGGCGGAGGAGTACCACCCGGTTCGGCTGGCAGCGCCGGCCCCGACCCCGCGGACAATCCGAATCGAGGGTGTGTATCTCATCACGGGCGGGTTAGGTGGTGTCGGGCTGGCCCTGGCCGAACATCTGGCTCGATCTGCCCGGGCCCGCCTGGTACTGGTCAGCCGCACGGCGCTGCCGCCTCGCGACCAATGGACCGAGTGGCTTGAGCATCATGATGCCGATCGATCGATCGGCCGTCGGATCCGGCAGATCCGGAATCTCGAATCACTCGGCGCGGACGTCATGGTCGCTGCTGCCGACGTGACCGATCTGGCACAAATGACAGCGGTCGTGGCCGAGGCACGGAGTCGTTTCGGGACGATTCACGGCGTGTTGCACACGGCGGGGGTTCTTCACGACGGGGTCATTCAACTCAAGGATCCGGCCGTTGCAGCAAGCGTCCTGGCGCCCAAGGTACGCGGAACCCTGGTGCTGGAGCAGGCGCTCGGGAACGCTCCGCTCGATTTTCTGGTGCTGTTCTCCTCAGTCAGCTCCTTCTCCGGCTTGGCAGGCCAGATCGACTACGCCGCTGCCAATGCGTTTCTTGACGCCTATGCCCAGGACCGCATGGCCCGGGATGGCACCCGCGCTGTTGCGGTCAATTGGAGCGCGTGGCAGGAGGTCGGCATGGCGGCGGCGATGGCTGAGCAACTCGGCATCGTCGAGGAATCGTCTGGCGAGTCCGCTGGTGTGCTGGTGGGGCATCCGCTGGTGGATCGCTGCATAAGAGACGCACAGGACGAACGGGTCTACGCAACCCGTGTCAGCACCCAGACGCATTGGATTCTCGACGAGCATCGGGTGCGAGGCGGCGATCCGCTCATCCCGGGGGCAGGATACCTCGAAATGGCGCTGGCGGCGTTCTCGCATCACCCACAGACCCGCGGCATCGAGATGCGCGACATCACCTTTCTCTCCCCGTTTGTGGTTCGCGCCGGTGAAGAAAAGGAACTCCGGATCCGGATTCGGCGGAGTGGGCACGGGGTGAGCCACTTCAGCATGGTGAGCCGTTCTCCCGGTGATGCCTCGGGTGCCCCAAGTTGGATCGAGCATGTTCGAGGGACGATTACCTACGTCGACTTGCCGGCGACCACCCCTGACAGCGTGGCGACAATCCTTGCCCGATGTGGTGCGCGGGCCGAGGTGTCAAGCGGGGTCGAGCAGCCGGTCCACTTGGTGTTCGGGCCCCGGTGGGGATGCGTGACTCGGGCCGACTATGGTACCGACGAGGCGCTGGTGACGCTGGAACTCCCGGCGGCGTTCACCGGGGATCTCGATCGGTATGCCCTGCACCCCGCGCTTCTGGACATGGCCACGGCCGGCGCGCAATCGCTCATTCCGAACTTTGACGAACGCAGGGATTTTTTCGTCCCCGCCTCGTACGGTGCGGTCCTCGTCTACGGCCAACTCCCCCGCAAGCTGTCCAGTCACATTCGCCTCCGCCGGGACGATTCCACCGGTGGGGAGCTCGCTGCGTTCGACATCACCATCATGGACGATCACGGTGTCGTCGTCGTCGAGATCGCCGACTTTACCATGATTCGGGTGCGAGACAAGTCCCTGCTTGCCGGCGGCGGCGGACCGGCTGCACCGGAACGCGCCGCCTCCCACGCGCCCAGCCGGCCCCAACCGACCGCGAATAGCATTCTCACCGTGGGGCTTCGAGACGGCATCCGCACCGCAGAGGGCGCCGACGCACTGGAGCGCATCCTTGCCGCGGGAGCCGGACCGCGGGTGGTGGTGTCTCCCCAAAACCTTGGCGCACTGATCGCGCAGTTGCGCAAGCCGGTCGAAGTCGTACCCGCCGCCGAGGCTCCGGCGCCCTCGAAGGATGTGGCCCCGCTCGAGGCAGCACTGGCGGCCCATGCCGCAGTTCGGGAAGCGGCCGCCGCGGTCCACGGGGATCACCTCCTTGCCTTTGTGGTGTACCATCCCGACCACTCCCTCACCGTCAGTGAGCTTCGCCGGCATCTCCGCGGTGTCGTCCCGGAGGATCTGGTTCCGCAAACCATTATCGAACTGGACCTCCTTCCACGAACTGCGGCCGGTGCCGTCGACCGGGCCGCGTTGCCGAACCCGTTTGGTGCCGAGGAGGCGGTGGTTGCGCCCCGGTCCGAAATGGAGCGGACGATTGCCGGGCTGTGGCAGGAGCTGCTGGGCGTGGCCCAGGTCGGCGTACACGACAACTTTTTCGATATCGGGGGCCACTCGCTGCTCTCGGTCAGATTCATTTCGCGACTCGACAAGAAGGCCGGAGTCCGACTGCAGCATGAACATGTGGTGGTCAATACGCTCGAGCAGCTGGCGGCCAAGTGCGAGCGCATGGCGGCTGGCGCGGCATGAATCCCTTCTACTTCGGAAGCTCCGAACGCCCCCTCTTCGGCATCTATCATCCGCCGAAGGGAACGCCGCGCCGCCAGGCAGTGCTGATTTGTCCGCCGATGGGACAGGAATACATGCGCACCCACCGGGCCTTGCGCCAATTGGCCCTGCAGCTGGGCAAAGCGGGGTTTGCGGCACTTCGTTTTGACTATTCGGGCACCGGGGATTCCTCCGGTCTCGATACCGACGCCTCGCTCGACCAGTGGCTGTCCGATATTGGCACGGCCGCGGAAGAGTTGAAGGACACCGCGAGTGTGCCGACGATCTCCATTGTGGGCATCCGGCTCGGCGCCAGCCTCGG
>JANNSC010000093.1:0-1929 GCA_031402135.1 Gemmatimonadales bacterium
GCGTTCATCGGCCTGCTCCTTGGCGCGGTCGAAGGACTCGCGATAGAGGACTTCGAGATTGGTCAGGATCTTGTCGCGGGGGCGCATGGCGAGGAGCCCGGAGTTGGAGAATGGCACAGGGAGACCCGTGATAATAAGGCAGAGTATCTTTCCGGGGCGGACGAAGTTCCCATTCCCCATGCCCCGGAGGTGGTGGACGGGAACGTGATCACCAGCCGCACACCCGCCGAGGTGCCGCTGTTCGGCAAGGCAATCATTCGCGCGCTCGAGGGGAGGTAGCGGTGTCACTCGCCGAATCGCAGGCCACGGTGGATGCCTGGGTTTCACAGTTCCAAGAGGGATACTTCCACCCCCTGACAAACATGGCCCGGCTCACCGAGGAAGTCGGGGAACTGGCCCGGGAGGTCAACCACCGATTCGGACAGAAAACCAAGAAAAAGGAGGAGCCGGAGGGGGACATGGCGATGGAGATCGCCGACATCCTCTTCGTCCTCATCTGCATTGCCAACCGGGAGCAGATTGACCTGCAGCAGGCGTTCGACCGGATGATGGACAAGGTGAATCGGCGGGACAGCACCCGATGGACCAAGAAGCTGTAGGCGGCACGGGGCGAACGGCGAGCCGGTAGCCCCTACTCCCAGTCCTTCGGCTCGCTCCGCAGTTCTTCCAGCAGAATCAGATAGCTGCCATACCGTTCGGAGTCGACCGCCCCGGTCGCGGTGGCACCCCGCACGGCGCACGCCGGCTCATCCCGGTGGGTGCAATCGGCAAACTTGCAGAGGTCGATCAGGTTCCGCATTTCGGGAAAGCAGCTCGCCAGCTCCCGCGGCTCGATGCCCCAGAGCCCCACGTCGCTGAAGCCGGGCGTATCCACCAGCCAGCCGCCGCCGGACAGCGGCACCATGACCGCCGCCACCGTGGTGTTCTTGCCGCGGCGATTCTTCTCGCTCACTGCTCCGGTGCGGAGCGCCAGGCCGGGCTGGAGTCGATTCAGGATGGTAGACTTTCCCACCCCGGACGCGCCCGTCAACAGCGATTCCCGGCCTCGAAGCTCGGCAAAGAGCGGTTGGAGCCCTGCCCCGGTCCTGGCGCTGACCCGGAATATCTCATAACCCGCGTTACGATATCGAGCAGCGAGTTTCTCGGAGGAGCCAAGTTCCGACTTGTTGATTACCAGCGCGACCGGGATCTCGTTTGCCTCGGCGATGGCGCAGAGCCGGTCGATCAACTGGGGAATCGGCTGGGGATCCGCCGCGGAGGTGACGACGTACACCCGGTCGAGGTTGGCGGCGACCGGCCGGTTGGCCCGACCGGACGGGGTGCGCCGCTCCAACAGGTTGCGCCGTGGCTCGACGACGGCAATCCCGTAAAGCCCTTCGGCTCCGGGTTCATCCAGGATCACCCGATCCCCCACCACCACGCGATCGTAGCGGCTGCGCTTGGCCTTGCCACGGAGTACCGCGGTGACTTCCCCCCCCTCGGTGGCCACCCGAAAGGTTCCGCCCTCCCGCTCCAGCACCAGGCCCTTTGTGCCGCTCACCATTCCCCCGGCTGTTTTGAGATGGCGGCATCGAGCTCGACCTTCACATCGAAAAGCGAGAACCCCTTCAAGCGCGCTTCCGCTTCCGCCGGGGTCCGGCCCCAAGCGAGCGGGCCGGATTCGACGTGGCCCGCCGGGGCATCGCCCCCCGCGTTCCAGCGCACGAAGAGCAGCGCCGCGCCGTATCGACCCTTTTCGTCGGGTTCATCATCGACCCAGATGTCCACCGAGTATGCCTGGCCATCGCTGCCGCCAAAAGCCGACGCGCGCTCATGTCGCTTCATGTAGCCGCCGAGGGTCAGCTCGGGATCGATTTGCCTGATAGGCCCTCCCGCATCACAGCGCCGAACAGCATCACGTATTACCTCCGCAGCCGGAGCCGCGCAACG
>JANNSC010000094.1:0-3362 GCA_031402135.1 Gemmatimonadales bacterium
GGATGGGTTTCCGCGAACGCCGGGTCGGCGGCACCGAGCGAACCGTAGACTTCGTCGGTCGAGACCTGAAGGAAGCGGGCCAGCCCCTGTTTCCGCGCCGCCTCGAGCAGGGTGTGGGTTCCGACCACATTGGTGCGGATAAACGGAGCCGAGTCCAGAATCGACCGATCGACGTGACTCTCCGCAGCGAAATTCACCACGGCATCAATCCCCTCAAGTGCAGGCACGACCTCCTCCGCAAGGGCGATGTCGCCACGAAGAAACCGGAATCGTGAATCGCTTGCGAGGTCCTCGAGATTGGCGAGGTTCCCTGCGTAGGTCAGCGCATCGAAAACGGTCACGCGCCAGTCAGGCCGCTTCGTGAGGGCCAGGCGGACGAAATTCGACCCGATAAACCCGGCACCACCGGTGACCAGCAAATGCATCATCCCTCCCGTGGCGCGGGAGCCCGCTGCCCGGTGTATTCTCCGTCCCGGCCGCGCCGGAGCGTTTCGAGCAGGTACGTCCCGTACGGGCTGTTCTTGAGGCGGACGGCCAGCGATTCCAGATGCGCCTCGCCGATCCACCCCTCATGAAATGCGATCTCTTCGAGGCAGGCCACCTTCAATCCCTGCCGCTCCTCGATGGTCTGCATGAAGTTCGCCGCCTGCAGCAGCGACTCGTGGGTTCCCGTATCGAGCCAGGCATACCCGCGACCGAACAGGCGCAGTTGCAGCGTCCCAAGCCGAAGGTATTCGCGATTGAGATCGGTGATTTCGAGTTCACCGCGCGGAGAGGGCCGAAGCCCCTTGGCGAGATCGACTACCTGATTGTCGTAGAAATACAGCCCGGTGATCGCCCACCGGGAGGGCGCCTCGGCGGGCTTCTCGACCAGATCGAGCACCCGGAGTGCCCGGTCAAAAGTCACTACGCCGTAGCGTTCGGGATCCCGGACCGAATATCCGAAGATCGTGGCGCCGACCCGGGGCTCGGCAGCTTCACGTACCTTCACGCGCAGGCCGTCCCCGTAGAAGATGTTGTCTCCCAGGATGAGGCAGACCGGGTCGCGGCCGATGAACTCCTGCCCGATCAGGAAGGCTTGGGCCAGGCCCTCCGGGCGGGGTTGCGCCGCGTAGCTCAACGCGATTCCCCAGGCGCTCCCATCGCCCAGCAGGGCCTCGTAGCGGGGCAGGTCCACCGGCGTGGAGATGATCAGGATGTTCCGGATCCCGGCCAGCATCAGGACCGAGAGCGGATAGTAGATCATCGGCTTGTCGTAGACCGGCAGCAGCTGCTTGCTGATGATCGTCGTTGCGGGGTGCAGCCGAGTACCGGCTCCCCCTGCCAGGATGATGCCTCTCATGGGGCCGCCCCTTCGAACGCGAGGACAGCTTCGATGACCTGGTCCTGTTCCGCATCGCTCATCCCGTTGTATAGGGGCAACCGAAGCAGGCGATCGCTGATGTCCTCCGTGACCGGGCACGCCCCTTCGCGGCCCCCAAGGGCGCGGCCCTTGGGGGACAGGTGGAGGGGGAGGTAGTGGAAGACGGCGTAGACACCGCGCGACTTCAGATGGTCGATCATTGCCTGCCGGCGGTTCAGCGATGGGAGCAGGATATGGAAGAGATGCCAGGAGGATTCGGTGTGCGCCGGCACATAGGGCAGGGTGACCCCGTTCCCGGAGGCCCACGGCCCCAGCGCCTCATGGTACGTCGACCACCGCTTGCGTCGGCCCGACTGGATCGTCTCGCGTTCCTCAAGCTGTGCCAGCAGCACAGCGGCCAGAATGTCCGAAGGGAGATAGCTGGATCCCACATCCACCCAGCCATATTTGTCGATTTCTCCCCGGAAGAACCGGCTGCGGTCGGTGCCCTTCTCCCGCAGGATCTCGGCCCGCTCCACGAGGCGGGCGTCGCGCAGGACGAGGGCACCGCCTTCACCGCAAGTGAAATTCTTGGTTTCGTGAAAACTCTGGGTGGCCATGGCGCCGAAGGTGCCAAGCAACCTGCCCCGATACCGACCGAACAACCCGTGGGCATTGTCCTCGACCACGGTGATCCCACGCCGGTCAGCCAGGTCCATAATGGCGTTCATCTCGCACCCCACGCCAGCGTAGTGCACCGGCACGATCGCTCGGGTGCGCTCGGTGATCAGCCCAGGAAGGAGGCGCTCGTCCAGATTGAGCGTGTCGGCCCGGATATCCGCAAACACCAGCGTCGCCCCCCTCAACACGAAGGCGTTGGCGGTGGACACGAACGTGAAGCTCGGGATGATGACCTCGTCCCCGGGTGTCAGGTCGAGGAGCAGGGCGGACATTTCGAGCGCCCCGGTGCAGGAGGAGGTGAGGAGAACACGCGGCACGCCGAGCAGCTCCTGCAGCAGGGCATGGCAGCGCCGGGTGAACATGCCATCCCCGCTGAGGTGCCCTGAGGCGATGGACTCGAAAAGGTAGGCTCGGCCCTGGTCAGACACGGTGGGCCGGTTGAAAGGAATTCGCAGGCTCATTGCCCGAACCATCGGTGGTACCAGAGCCGGAGGGAATCCGTCCGGAATCCCGCCTGCTGATACAAGCGTTGGGCCACGATGTTGCGGCCCTGAGTCACCACGCGGGCCTCTACTGCGCCGCGTTCCACCATCCAGCGACCTGCGGCAGCCACGAGAACCGCCCCCAGACCCTTGCCGCGTGCGTCCGCTCCCACCGCGAAGAGGTCTATCCACCCTCGCCGCTCCGCATCCAGGTGCGCGGTGAGGTAGCCGGCAGGAGTACCTGCTGCCTCCACCACCCCGGCCCAGCTCTGCGGGTCGGGTCGGCAGGCATGTTCGATCCAGCGCTCGAAGAGAAGTTCCGCCCGTCCATCTGGGACATGCGGGTCGGCAAAGAACCGGGAATCCCGATGGCTCTCCCGAGCCAGGCGCTGCAACACCGGCAGATCCGACTCGCGGTAAGGTCGGATATCACCGGTCGGCCCCAGTGCGGCCACCGCTGGCGGCCCGGCCAATTCCACCCGGACATCAATCAGCCGGAAGCCGCTCTCCTCCGCGGCCTGGATGGCCCCTGGAGTTGGCGGCAGGAGAGCGTAGAGCCAGCGCACCTCCTGGGATTCGCACCATTCCACCAAGGTGCGGCCCGCGCCCGGACCAAAAGTTCCGGTGTCCAATGCCCGCGCCACACGAACTCCGAAGAATTCCGAGTCCCAGGGTAGCACTTCGGCCGGTGCCGTCATTCCGGAGTCATTTCGGCCACTGCATAAGTGGGCCGCTCCATCATGCGGAAGTGCATTCGCGCCAGATATTCCCCGATGATGCCGATCGCAAACAGCTGCGCCCCAGAAAAGATGGCGATGATCGATGCAAGGAACGGAAAGCCGGCGACGTTGGTCCCC
>JANNSC010000095.1:0-55609 GCA_031402135.1 Gemmatimonadales bacterium
AAGGATATCGAGGCCGCTTGCAGTCAGTTCGTAGCCCCCGGGTGAGCGGGCGTCCTCACGGACCTGGCCGGTAACCGCCACCGAAGTTTCGTGGGTCAGAGTGCCGAAGGCCTCCCAGACCGCCTCAGGGACCTCCTTCCTGGGGAGCACCGCCTGGAGGTATCCGGTACCGTCGCGCGCCACCAAAAAGGCGATCTTCCCGCTGGATCGGGTCGTGACGACCCAGCCCCGCACGGTCACGGTTCCGCCGATGTGGTTTCGGAGCTGATGGATGTATGTGTATGCCATAGATGGCGCATTGTAGCCCCGGAGAGCGGGGCGGTCAACGCAGAGTGACCAGGAATCTTACGGTGTCACCTTTTTCAGATCTTGCCAGCCGGAGCGCAGGCGTCAATACTGTCTACCCGCAGGTACGGACAATCCAAGAGGTAATTTCATGTCCGAAATGCAAGCCCGCTTGAAGCCCGATTTCAGTCTGAGGTACCCCCGCTTGAGCCCCGGGGTCTGGTACGATGTCTCTCCCATTTTTCCCGGTGTGACGGTGAGGCGAGTGGATATTTTCGGTCGCCGGATTTCCCGGCTCAAGACCGCCCGGGATTTCGAGACGGTGCAGTCGCTCCATTTCGAGTTTAGGCCCCACATGGTGGAGCAAGCGGAAACGGAGGTGCTCGCGACGGCCTGAGGAACCTCAGGAAGCCCGGGGCCAGCGCGGAACAAAGGCGCTGGTCCGCCGGATGTAGTCTCGATACTGCGGTTTGGTTTCCTGCAGAGTCTTCTCCAGCAACGCCACCCCCGATACTTTCATCAGCAATACAGTCATCAGGGCAGGACCGAACGCGGTCCACCAACCGCCCACCGCCGCGGCAAGGCAGAAATACCCCCACCAGACCACGGCATCACCGAAGTAGTTGGGATGCCGAGTATAGCGCCAGAGTCCGCGGTCCATCACCTGTCCCCGATTAGAAGGATTCGCTTTGAAGCGGGCGAGCTGCCAATCCCCCACCGTCTCGAACAGAAATCCCGTCAGCCAGCAGGCCATCCCAACCCCGACCCACACGGAATTGGGGGTGGCTATCCGGGAACTGACCGCCACCAGGAGCGGGGCCGAGATGATCCAGGCAAGGATGCCCTGAAGCACAAAGACCGAAAAGAGGCTCTTCCACCAGAAAGTTCCGCCCTGGGCAGCCCGCATGGCGCGGTAGCGATAGTCCTCCCCCTGGCCCCAGTTCCGCCAGGTCAGGTACAGGGATAGCCGGAGGCCCCAGATGGTCACCAGGATCACTACCAGGCGGGCAAGCCAGGGGGCTCCGCGAAAGCCCCCGGCCGGCTGCAGGTAGAGCCACGCCAGTAGCACGAACCCCATGCCCCAGAGCCGGTCCACCAAACTGGCATCTCGAAGGAGGACGCTGCCGAGCCAGAGGACCAGCATCATTGTGAGGATGCCGCCGAGCCCAAGAACCCCACTGCCGATGTCGACCATGCAGCCGCTTTCCGAAAGGGGTGTTCCGGCTTACCCAACCCGGAAGAGTACCTCGGCCTTGGGGTACCGCAGCAACGCCCGAGCTTTGAGCGGGGCATGCCGGGCGCGCTCCAGCCCAGGGTCGATTGCAAACACCTCCTGGGACATCTCCCGAGCCACCGTCAGGAGGTCGGTATCGTCGGGGAACCGTGCCACCCGAATATCTGCCATTCCCGATTGCCGCTGGCCCAGCAGGTCTCCCTGGCTGCGCTCGGCCAGATCCAGCTCGGCGATTTTGAATCCATCGTTGGTCGCGGCAAATGCGCCAAGCCGGTCCGAGGATTTATCGGCCA
This sequence comes from Gemmatimonadales bacterium, assembly GCA_031402135.1. Taxonomy (GTDB): domain Bacteria; phylum Gemmatimonadota; class Gemmatimonadetes; order Gemmatimonadales; family GWC2-71-9; genus JABFSM01. The sequence continues at coordinate 1,813 of JANNSC010000095.1, forward strand.
GCAGAATGCAGTTACTCTGGGCTGCGCCGCGCCCCACCCTGCCCCGCAGCTGATGCAATTGGGCCAGCCCGAATCTCTCGGGATGTTCAATGAGCATCACCGTCGCGTTGGGAACATCAATCCCGACTTCAATGACCGTCGTCGCCACCAGGACTTGAACCCGGTTGTGCCGGAACTCATCCATCACTCGCTCGCGTTCCTCGGCCTTGAGCTTGCCGTGCACCAGCCCGATCGAAAGATCGGGCCATCGTGCTTTGAGTTCCTCGGCCATCGTCGTGGCCGCCCGCAAGTCGGCCTTCTCGGTTTCCTCGATGACCGGCAGCACCAGGTATCCCTGACGCCCGACGCGACACTCCGACTCGAGAAAGGCGAGCACCCGATCACGTTGCTTTCCAGAGCGAACCGTGGTGCGAATTTCCCCTCGACCGGGAGGCTTTTCTCGAAGCACCGACACGTCGAGATCGCCGTAGCGGGTCAGCGCCAGCGAACGGGGAATCGGCGTGGCGGTGAGCAGCAGCACATCGGGTGCCGCACCCTTGCCGATGAGTGCCGCGCGCTGTTCCACCCCGAACTTGTGCTGCTCATCGATCACCACCAGCCCGAGCCGGCGAAAGGCGACCTGGTCCTGCATCAGCGCATGGGTCCCGATCACAATCCGGGCTGATCCGTCGCGGAGCCGCTCCCGCACCGCGGCCTTTTCCGTCGCGGTAAACCGCCCCAGCAACAGGTCGGGTACCACGCCAAGCGGGGCCATTAGGCGGGTGAGCGTCGCCAAGTGCTGCTCGGCCAGCAATTCGGTCGGCGCCATCAGCGCCGCCTGGTAGTCGTTTTCCACCGCCAGCAACATGGCAAAGAGTGCCACGACGGTCTTTCCGGTTCCCACATCGCCCATGAGCAGCCGATGCATCCGGTCGGGCGCGGTCATGTCGGCGGTGATTTCCCTGAGCGCCTGGCGCTGATCGGCGGTCAGGCTCCAAGGCAGCGCCTCCTTGAGGGCGGTGGTGAGCTGCCGCTTGATCTCGAACTTGACCCCGATGCGCCCCCGCTTGGCGAGGTGCCGAGCTCGGCCGAGCATCAGTTGCAGGTCGAGCAATTCGTCGAGTGCCAACCGGCGGCGGCCCCGTTCCGCCTCGGCAATTGTGGTGGGACGGTGGACCGCGCGCAGCGCCTCAGGAAGCGTCGGGAGCTCAAAACGGCGGCGAAGATCCTCCGGCAGAAGTTCCTGACAGAGGCCGATCAGGGCATCGAGATGCCGCTCGATGAGGGAGCGGATGATTTTGTGGCTAAGGCCCGCGGTGGCGGGATACACCGGGAGGACTTTCCCTTCGCTCCAGGCGTTGCCACCCTCGTCATCGGCCTCGGCGAGCACCAGGAACTCGCGCGGGGCCATCTGTCGCCCGTGATAAAATCGGATCGGCCCTGCCACCAGCAAGGTTTGCCCCTCTTCGATGGTCCGGTCCAGGAACGATTGCCCCGGCCAGGCGCATTCGAGCGACCCAGTGTCATCCCGGAGGACCGCATGGAATATCCGGAGACCCTTGCGGGTGGGGACGACGCCCTTGTTGACGACCTTGCCGACGCAGGCCACGTCGTCGCCGACCTTGGCCCGGGCCATCGGGGTAACGGTGGACGCGTCGATATATCGGTGCGGAAGATGCCAAAGCAGATCCTGGGCGGTGCTGATGCCGAGTCGTTCGAGCGCTTCGGCGCGACGCTCGCCAATGCCCTTGAGAAACTTGGCCGGGGTCGAGAGGAGGAGGGGGGGCATGGAGCGATCGACGCCGGGCTACGGGGTGTCAGCCAGGAGTGCGTGGGCGAACCGGACCGGATCGAAGACCTCCAGATCGTCCGGGGTTTCCCCGGTTCCCAGGAAGCGAATAGGCATGGCCAGCTCCCGCCGTAGTGCCACCACCGCGCCGCCCTTGGCGGTGCCGTCGAGCTTGGTGACAATGATGCCGGTGGGAGTGACCGCTTTGGCAAAGAGCTTGCCCTGTTGGACCGCGTTTTGTCCGACGGTCCCATCCAGCACCAGCAGGGTTTCGTGGGGGGCTCCGGGCGCTTTCCGGGCGATGACCCGGGCCACCTTGGAGAGCTCTTCCATGAGGCCCTCCTGCGTGTGCAGCCGGCCGGCGGTATCGATGATGGCGACAGTGGCGCCACGGGCCTGGGCAGCCTCGATGGCATCGAAGGCGACTGCGGCGGGGTCACCCCCGGCGGTGCCTGACACGCAGGGCACCCCAAGCCGCGCGGCCCAGGTTTCCAGCTGGGCCACCGCACCGGCCCGCCAGGTGTCGGCGGCGCCGAGCAGCACCTGGTCACCCTGCTGCTGCAGCCGCCGGGCGAGCTTGGCGATCGAGGTGGTCTTGCCGACCCCGTTCACCCCGACGATGAGCAGCACGGTAGGCCCGGATACCGCACGGGTCAGCTCCCCCGGGTTGCCGGGGCTGGACAGCAGCTCCGTCAAATGCGTGACCAGCGCACCGCGTAAATCGGCCTCCGACTTGAGGCGGCCTCGGCGGACGCCTTCCGCCAGCATCTCGATCAGATCGGTGGTTGCCGCGATGCCGAAATCCGCCTCGAGCAGCAGGCGTTCCATTGCCTCGATGTCGGCGGCCTTGAAGCCCCGCACCAGGGCGCCGACGTCGGTCAACGCCACCCGCTTGAGTCGGGCCCAAAGCGAGAGCTTCTGGCTTTCGGTGATGCGATCAGTCATCGTAGTCCTCGCCTCCGCCGAGCCAGCCATTCGCCCGCAAAGGCGACCACCGCAATTCCAAACAGCCAGAGCCAACCCCGCACCGGCACCTGGGCGAGCTCGGCGGTGGTGGTACCCTGCCGCGATTCGAGGCTCCGCCGCGTGGGGAGCAATTCGTCGGAATATTCCTCCACGGCAATTGTCCCCTGCCCGCCACCGCTCAGGCGATAGCGCCACGATCCGGGTGGGACGGCCAGCTGGGAGCGCCCGGCGCCGTCGAAAATCAAGGTGTCTTGCCGAGTTCCAGCGGTACCGCTGAGCTCGATCGCCACCGGCGACGGCGCGCCCCCGCCGGACCACTCGAAAACCGCGGGGCGGCCCTGCTGGACCACCGGGCGGAGTAGCCGGGCCTTTCCCGCCACCGAATCGGCCCCGCCCAGGAGCCAGGAGAGGGTGGCCGATACTAACCCGCGATACCCCTGTTCGCTGCTGCCACCCCGAAAGGTCCAGCGCCAGAGTCCCTCGACACCCATCGTTACGCGGCGGACCCCAGCGGAATCCCGCCCGATCAGCACCGGCCGCACCGCCCCGCGGCGGCCCGCCTGGGCGGTGAGTCCGATCCAGTCTTGGGGACCGGGAATCAGCTCGGAAATCGATGTGCCCGGGGGAAACGAATCCACCGCAAGGCCCGCGAAGGCGGCGCTCAGGGGAGTCGGCGAAGGGACGCTGAGATACCAATCGGCGCCGGCCCCGGGCTGAGGGGGCAACGCCGGCCACGACCAAACGGCCCGGGCCCGCGGGCGCCGGGCCAGCTCTCCTGGTGCCCCCAGGGTAATCAGAAGATCGGCGCGCCGGGCGGCGTCACCGAGCTCGACGGCACTCACCGGGATGAGGCTGCCGGCTCGGCGCCAGCGGCCCCGCTCGAGCTCGAGGTAGCCCCGCACCGGGAGCGCCGCCACCTCGTTCAACGCCTGGAGCAGGAAACGACTCTCCCACGTCGGGGGAGAGGCGAGCAGCACGATGCCGGGGGTGGGGACGACGGTCACCACCTGCAGCCGTGCGTCGGTTCGCGGCTCGGCGTCACGCGCCCCGATGATTGCTACCGAGAGCACGTGCACCCCGGGCGATACCGAGGGGAGAACACCCTTGAGCACCACTCTCCCGCGACCACCGGAGTCCATCGGAAGGACGCCCCGGAGCCAGACCCGATCCCCCTCCCGAACCTCGATGCGGAGGGGGTTGCCAGCAGCGCCCCCGCGCGTCAATGCCTCGATGTCGAATCGAAGCGAATCCGAAACGGTGAGGCGGGTGGTCCCCTCCACCCGGGTCAAGGCGACGTCGGGCACCGCAGCGCGTTCCAGCACCTTCACGCTGATGTTGCCCAGGCGATCAACCGGCAGGGCATCGGCATCGTCGATTTCGCCGTCGGTGATGACCACGATCGGGCGGGAGCTGCCGAGTGCACCGATTATGGCGGCAGCGAGGAGGGAACGACCGCCGGTTGGAGTGGTGTCCCCGGCTGGAACCCCAACGAAGCGTACCTCTCCCGAACTCCGCGCGAGTGCCAGCGCCTCGGTCCACCTCCCGCCCGCCGCCTGCATGCTCAATGAGGCATCGAGCAGTACGATCGGGCGGCTGAATTCCGGTACCACCGGGCAGCCGGCGTTCGTGAGGAGCAGTGCGATGCTACCCCAGCCGACCGCGCGACAGGCCGCCGGCAGCCAATTCCTGGGGGTCCATTCTTCCAGCACTCGGTAGGAAAGTATGGCCCCTATGGCGGCGAGGAAGACCAGGGCGGCAGTCATTGAGGGAAGCATAAGGGGTAGCCATTGCCTGCTGGCTTTCGGTGGCTGGCCCTCAGTGATAAACTGATGGGATGGCTTGCATTCGGCACAGTTTCTGGGCCGGGTCAGGGACCTTCGAATCCGCGACGCGTACCGATTTGGCACACAATTGGCATGGGCTCCCTTCGTCGAGGCTCAACCTATCCTGGATGCCCAATGAAGATTCTCTGCATCACCGATCCCCTGACCCACCCGCCAATCGACACGACTGTCGAAATGTACAATCGTCTCGCCGAGGACCCTCGATTCGAGCTCTTCCATCTCGAGGCAGGGCGCGTCGGTGACGGCTTGGGTATTCCAGTCACCCTGGTTCCGCGAGCACTGGCCTTCGAGGAGTTTCTGGGGCTGGCGCAATGGCCGGTGCACCGAGCCGAATTCGCGGACTTCGAAATCGCCTTCTCACGGACCGACCGGCCGTATCCACCTGGTTTTCTCGATGCCCTGGTCCGCCACGAACACGAAACGAAATTCGTCGCCCGACCCTCAAGCATGCGGGATCATGGCACTCGGGTTTTCTGCCGCTCGGTGGCCGGGCACTTCATGCCGCCGGGCATCCTGACGCGCAGCATCGAGGAAGCCGCGGCCTTCATCCGTGACCACGGCAAGGTGGTGGCCAAGCAGAACCGCAGTTACGGTGGAAAGTGGGTGTACAAGCTCTGGCGGGAGGGAACCCGGTGGTTTATTGACGGCGGCGGGAAGACGCAGCAGGAGCATGGCTCAATCGAGGGGATCCTCGAGCCGCTCTTTGCGTCCAACCCCGACCCATTCGAGTTCGTGCGATACCTTGAGCGTGTTACGATCGGTGACAAGCGGGTGCTGATGGTCGACGGCGACATCTACGGCTGCATGCTGCGGGTGGCCACCGATGGCGGCTGGATCAACAACCTATCTTCCGGTGGCGTTGCACGGCCCGCGACGGTAACCCCGCGGGAAGAGGAAATCATCATGGCCACCTGTCAGCAGTATCATGAGCGCGGGCTGTACGCGCTCGGCTATGACTTCCTGATGGACGACTCGGGAGAGTGGATCTTGAGTGAGATCAACTCCGGGAACACCGGTGGGTACGGCGGCATCGAGGAAACCAGCGGACGGCAGGTCTTTCGCCGGTTCCTCGATTGGCTTGCGGTATTTCCGACGCGATGACGCCCCTTCCACTCGCGGCGCATCCCACCCTGGCGGACGTCCTCGGGCCCGGTGTGGCTTACGTCCCTCGTCGTTCCCCAAATCTCGGCGGCTGGTCACCGCAGGGCCCCGGCCAGGTGGATTTTCGGGCCGGCCTCCAGCTCGGCGTGGGCGGGGGGGTGCCGTACGTCGTGTGTGCGGCGACGGTGACTCCCGAGGCCCGGGAGGTCTACGCCGAGGCGGGCGTGCCCATAGATGCCACGCTCCACGTATATCGCTCCACCAAGGAGTACCTCGAGCTACTGTCACGGCTGATCAGGCAGGGGCTTCGCCTGGCAAATCAGCGGGTGCATCCCGATGAGGAGGTCCCGGCTGAGGCGGCGTTCGTGGCAGCCTCGCTGCAGCGGCGGCTCAATAACAAGGGGCATATGGAGGAGTTCGTGCCTCCGGAGTGGCGGCCGGAGCGTCGTACCGTCGCGGTGGCGGAGCTCCCCGCCGGTCGATCGCTGGTGTCCCCGGGCCGCCCGGTCGTACTGAAAGTTGCAACGGCGTTGCCGAACGGGGGCGGGCACGGGGTGTGGATCTGCCGCACCGCCGAGGACGTCGAGCGCGCCCGCACCGCCCTGGTTGATGAGAACCGCGTGGTGGTGGAGGAGTTCCTGCAAATCGTCCGAACTGTCTGCGTCCATGCCGTGGTGTTCCCCAACGGATCCTCGACCGTTCTCGGAGTGGCGGAGGAGGTGTGCCAGGACGGTCGGTGGTTGGGGAACTGGCACGACGCGTCGGGCGACAAGGTGCCGCCGGAGGTGCTCGACGTGGTGGCCGAGATTGTCGCCGCCGCTGCCGCACTGGGCTATCGCGGCATCGTGGGCATCGACGTGGCGCTCCGCGAAGATGGTCCACCGAGGGTGCTGGATCTCAATTTTCGGGTTAATGGGTCCACGTCGGTTACCTGGCTCCGTTCGGGCATCGAGCGGGCCCGCGGCATCTCCACGTTTCGGGGCAAGAACTGGACGGGGCGGCAAGGATTTGCGGCCATGCTCCGGGTCGTCCGGGCTGCGGTGTCTCGCGGAACACTGATTCCGCTGTCAATCTACGACCCAGAGGCGTGTGAGATGGGGGGGGATGCCCGGGTGGGTGGCGTCTTGCTCGGCGGGTCCCGAGCCGAGGTCGAGGAAGAGGACCGGCGCCTGGCAATGGAAGGGCTCGACTGAACCGCTCGGCAAACAGCCGATGATCAGATCGGTGGGAGCTGGGGACTGCCCGAAGCCGACAGCATCTGCTCAAACCGCAGCAATTCTCTCTCGAATAACGGTAGCAACGACTTTTCCAGAGGCTTCCCGCTTCCCAAATCCACCCGCCGGGCGTCCCGTGGGGCACCGTTGACCCGAAATTCGTAATGCAGGTGCGGGGCGGTGGAGAGGCCGGTGGAGCCGACGTACCCAATGACATCCCCCTGGCCCACTCGCGTCCCGACGCGTATCCCCCGAGCAAATGACCGAAGGTGGCCGTACCGCGTGGTAATTCCATTGATGTGGCGCAACTCCACCAGGTTGCCGTACCCACCGGACCAACCGGCGGTCCGGACGGTGCCGTCTCCCGCAGCGAGCACCGGTGTGCCACTCCCGGCAGCGTAGTCGGTCCCTGCATGCCGTCGCCAGATTCCCAGCACCGGGTGGAAACGGGAGCGGGAGAACGATGAGGAAACTCGGCGAAACTCGACCGGCGCCCGGAGGAACGCCCGTCGGAGCGAATTCCCCTTGGCGTCGTAAAAGCGGACCAAACCGTCCTCGTGGGTGAACCGGAACGCCGTCTGGTGTTTCCCCGACACCAGCAGGCTGGCTGCCAGGACGCCACCTAGGCGGAGCTCACCCTCCTCGGAGACTTCCCGCTGCAGCACCACGCGGAAGCTGTCTCCGGGCTGGATATCCCGATTGAAATCAATGGACCAGGCGTAAATATCAGAGAGATCCCAAGCGAGCCGGACCCGGTTGCCAGGGTCGAGGACGGTGTCGGCAATCCGGCCATCGAGCGCCTCATAGAGCGAATTGTCGATGGGACCCTCGACCCGGACCACCTCGTTGGTCCACGACACCAGCTTCCGTTCCGCCGTCCAGGCTTCGCCGACTCGGCGTGCGGACAGTCGCTCGTCCGGAGTGGTCCGCATGGAGATGCCGCTGGGGAGCGAGTCGCCGACCCGGCGGCGGAACTCCACCACCAACCCGGCGTGGAGCCGTCGGGGATCAAGGCCGGTGCGCTGGAACATTGCGACCAGATCGAGGGACGCCAGGCCGTGCCGGTCGAAGATGTCGCTGAGGGTCTGGCCGCTGTGGAGGGTGTCCGAGAAGTTCTGCCACGCGGTGGTAACGATGATTGGGGGCGCCTCGTCGAGCCGCCGCCACGGCCACCGGCCGGTGACGGCCAGGACCACGGCGGCGGCAATGACTCCGAGCGCAAGCGCGACCCGGAGCAGGCGCATCAGTCCATCTGGCGCCGGATGAAGGTGGGAATTTCCATGTCCGACACTTCGGGTGACCCGGTGGCGCTTTTGGGCCCGCCGGCCCGCGGAGCCACGGTGCGTGGACTGGATACCGTAGTGCCACCGGTCGGAGTACCCCCAACCATTCCGCCACCCGCCACCGCCCGCTTCTTCTCGGGGAATTGGAGCACCCCATTCCCCCTCATCGGCTGCTGCTCTCCAGTAATGGCACGATCGAAGCCGGTGGCAATGACCGTCACCCGGATTTCTCCCTCCAGCGACTTGTCGGTGCACGACCCGAAGATGATCTCGGCCTGATCGCCCGCCGCATCGTGGATGATTTCCGAGATCTGGGTGACCTCGCCCATGGTGATGTCGCTGCTGCTGATATTGATCAGCACACCGCTGGCGCCGGAAATCGAGATGTTGTCGAGCAGCGGACTCGAGATGGCCTGCTGGGCCGCTTCGAGGGCGCGATTTTCCCCCTTGCCGCTGCCGGTCCCCATGAGCGCCGAGCCACCGTTCTGCATGACAGTGCGCACATCGGCAAAATCGACGTTGATGAGGCCGGTGCGGGTGATCAGGTCGGCAATGCCCTGGGTCGCGTTGAGGAGCACTACATCGGCCTTCTTGAGCGCATCCTCGAACTTGAAGCCTTTCCCCACCACCGCCATCAGGCGCTCGTTGGGAACCACAATCATGGTGTCTACACTCCGGCGCATTTCCATGATGCCGGTTTCGGCCTGCTTCATCCGCTTTTGACCCTCGAAGAGAAACGGCTTGGTGACAATGCCGACGGTCAGCGCACCGATGTCCCGCGCCATTTGGGCGATGACCGGCGCTGCACCGGTGCCGGTGCCGCCACCCATCCCGCAGGTGACGAAGACCAGGTCGGCGCCCTGCATTGCGGCGAGCACCTCATCCCGGTTTTCCTCGATGGCCTGGCGCCCGATTTCCGGCCGGGCCCCGGCGCCGAGTCCGCGGGTGTGCTTCTTGCCGATTTGCACCTTCATGTCCGATTTGGACTTGGTGAGTGCCTGGGCATCGGTGTTGACCGAGATGAATTCGACGCCGACGAGGCGTTCCTCGATCATGCGGTTGACAGCATTTCCACCGCCACCGCCGATGCCGACGACCTTCATGCGGGCGTGCTGGCCGTTGCTCTCTTCGAGTTCGAAAATCATGGGAGGAGCCCCTCGCGTTCTCAGAAGAAGTCCTGAAGCCATCGTTTGACCGGTCCAAGCACCTTGTCCACCGCCGGAGATCGGCGGGCACCACCACCAAATCCGCCACTTGCCATCATTTGTTTGGCGCCATAGAAGAGCAGCCCGACCGGCACCACCATCCGGGGTGATTCGACACTGTCCACCAGCCCGGTCAACCCCTCACCGGGAGTGCCGACCCGCAGCGGCATGGCAAACACCTCACGACCCAGTTCCACAATGCCGGGAGCCTGCGCACCGCCGCCAGTGAGAATGATGCCAGCAGTGAGCCGCTGGCGGTACCCCGCCCGGCTGATTTCGTCGAGCGCCAATTCAAGCACTTCCTGAAGGCGCATGTGCATGATATGCGCGAGTACTCGGCGGTGGGCGGTACGGGCGCCCTGGCCCGGCGTTCCCGGCAGTTGGAATACGTCAGTCTCGGGCACCAATGGCTCATAGGCTGCGCCAAATCGCTCCTTGAGGCGCTCGGCATCCTGTTGGGTCACCTGCAACCCCTGCATCACGTCGGCGGTGACATGGCCCCCGGCAAACATCGAGCTGGCGGTGTGGCGGATCTTCCCGCCGTAGAACACCGAGACGTTGGTGGAGCCGCCACCCATTTCCACGATGGCGCAGCCAAGTTCCCGTTCGTCGGGGGTCAGGACGGCAAGGGAGGCGGCAACCGGCTCCAGGACAAACTCCCCGACGTGATACCCGGCCTTTTCGACGCACTTGCGGAGGTTCTGGACCGCGCTGGAGAGGACGGTGACGAGATAGACCTCGGCCTCGAGCCGGGAACCGGTCATCCCGATCGGTTCGGTGATGCCCTCCTGCTGGTCGATCAGGTAGTCCTGCGGGATGGCGTGGAGCAACTCGTGGTCCCGGCCGAACGAGATATTGCTCGCCACATCGTTGACCCGAGCGACGTCGGTGGTCCGGATTTCACTGCCAAGGACCGAGACCACGCCGTGGGAGCTCCGGGCGGCAATGTGCTCGCCGGCCACCCCGCAATAGACGGTGCCGACTTCAACACCGGCCATGGTCTGGGCGTCCTTCATTGCCTTGGCGATGGCTCGAGTAGTCTCCTCGATATCCCGCACCACCCCGCGGCGAATCCCCGGAGTCCGCTCCGTGGCGGCGCCGAGGATGCGCACTCTCGGTTCTCGGGCATCTCCGCTCACCTCGCCGATCAGGCCGACGACCTTGGTGGAGCCGAGGTCGAGCGCCGCTACCAGCCGCTGGTTCTGATTGCTCATGCGCCGGCTCCCCGCACCACCACCCGGGAGGCAAACCGGGCGTCGAGTTCACGCCAGCTGCGCCCGCCCCGGGCCAGGTGGTCGGCCACCGCGGACAGGTCCCGAACCTCCGCGCTGGACACGCCGGCGCGGAACAGGATCCGGCCGGCGGCGACATCCAGCGCCACATCCTGGTGAACCCGGGTGGCTCGCTCGACCCGAGAAAAGAGCGCTGGGTCGGCCTCCCGAACCAGGGCCAATACGCCAGTCACCGCCGGATCGACGTCGGCCAGCGGAAGATCGGCGGCGGGTTTGGTGGGATTGAAAGGGAGTACCTGGCCGGACCCATCGAGCAGAACCAGCCGCCCGCTGCGCTCCGCCAGGGCGACCGGTTCGGCCTCCTGGAGCGTCACCCGGATGGTGCCGGGGATCCGCCGAGAGATGCGGACCGTGAGCACGCCGGGAATTGCCCGGGCCTTCTTTTCCAGCGGTGCGAGATCGTCGAAGATGCTGGCTCGGGAAGGCACCCCGATTGCCAGGGCCACCGAGGCGGGAGTCAGATAGCGGCCGCCCACCAGCTCCAGGCGACGGACCTCGAAGAAGGCGAGCGAGCGGAGCAGGCGGAACCCACCGGCCAGCAGCAGGAGGAGCACCCCGAGGGCGACGCCGCGCAGCAGGGCCGTCCTCACCGGGCCTCGAGCAACGCGCGGACCTCGCGCGCCAGGTGGGTGACATCCCCCGCACCGAGGGTCACGAGGAGGTCACCGGGGTGGAGCATCTCCATAACACGCCGACCCAACGCCTTCCGATCCGGCTCATAGACCACCGCGGTGGAGGTGGCCCGCGCCGCGTCGGCAACCAGTTGACCGGTCACGCCGGGCAGGGGCTGTTCCCGGGCGCCATACACATCGGTGACCACGGCGAGATCGGCGGCGCCGAGCGCCCGGCCCATTGCCGCATGGTGCTCCGCGGTGCGCGAATACAGATGGGGCTGAAAGACCGCCACCAACCGGCGATCGGGAAACGCCTGCCGGGCCGCCGCGAGGGTAGCACTGAGTTCGGTGGGATGGTGGGCGTAGTCGTCCACGATTTCGACCCCTGCCACCATTCCCAGCCGATCAAAACGACGGCCCACGCCGGTAAACTGCGCCAGGGCAAGTGCGGCAGGGGCCGGATCTCCCCCGAGTGCCAGCACCACGCCCAGCGCAGCGGTGGCGTTGCGGAGATTGTGCAGTCCGGGAACTTGCAAGTGCAGCGCAACGGTGCCCCGACCGGGGAGGGTAATCGTCGCGCGGGTGCCCGAAACATCGGCGATGATGCCATCCACCCGAAGATCCAGCGCTCCGGGGCCGAAGCGCCAGGTGGCCGCCGGAACAAGCCTCCGGGCCACCCTGTCAGCCCCGGGGGAGTCGTTCCCCACCAGGGCTCGGCTGGCGCGGGACGCAAAGGTCACGAAGGCACCTTCCAGCGCCTCGAGCGACCCGTAGCATTCCAGATGATCGGATTCAACGTTGTTCACCACCGCGATGGTCGGATGGAGGGTAAGAAATGCCTGATCGTATTCGTCCGCTTCCACCACAAAAAGATCGTCACCGCCGAGGCGAGCATTGCCGCCCCACGCTTCAACCCGGCCCCCGGCAATTCCGGTGACTGGAAACCCAGCTGCGGCGACCGCCTCGGTGGTCATGACGGTTGTCGTCGTTTTTCCATGGGTGCCGGCGATCCCGATGGAGCGAGCTTTTCCGATCAGTCCGGCCAGCGCGTCCTTTCGCGGCACGATGGGCAGCCCCCGCGACCGCGCCGCCTCGACTTCAACATGACCGGGCGGAATTGCGGCGCTCACCACCAGCGCGCGGGCGTTGCCAACGTGAGACGCGGCGTGCCCTGCGTAAACCTCTGCACCGGCGGCGCGCAGGTCAGCGGCGCCAGAGATGTCTATATCCGAGCCACTTACCGCCAACCCCCGCTTCAGGGCAATCAGAGCCAACGCGCTCATCCCCGCACCACCGATCCCGACGAAGTGGAGCGGTCGCGGGTCGGAGGGGAGAAAGAGGTTCATGACGGATGGTCTAATGTATAACAGCACCGCAACTTGGGAAAGCCCGGAGCTACACCGAAAGGATCCCGATACGCTCCGAAATCCGGGCCACTGCCTCGGGACGGCCCCGGGAGCGAGCCGCGGCTGCCATGGTGGCCAGGCGGTCGGGGGCTCCCAGGAGGTTGGTCAGTATCTCGGCCAATTCGGGGCCCGCCAGGGCTGCCTCGGGGAGGTGAATCGCCGCGCCCACCCCGGACAAGACCGTGGCATTGGGGGTTTGGTGATCGGCAGCGGCGCTGGGAAGCGGAATCAGAATGGAGGGAACTCCCCAGGCGCACAGCTCTGCAATGGTCATCATTCCCGCCCGGGACACCGCCAAGCTGGCGACGGCGTAGGCGTGCGCCATCGGATCGAGAAAATCGAAGAGCTGAACCGCCGGGGGCCGATGGTAGCGCTGGAACTGCTGGTAGGTGGTGCGGCCGGTGGCCCAGATGACCTGGACGTCCTTCCCGCCACCGGCGTCAAGCCAACCGGCGATGGCGGTGTTGATTGCCAGTGCGCCCTGACTCCCACCGGTGACCAGGAGCACCGGACGCGACGGATCGAGCCCAAACCGGCGGAGTGCTTCGGCCCGGAGGGCATGATCCGGTGGGGCAATCGGGTTGCCGGTGACGATCACCTCGGTTTGGGGACCCGCTGCAAGGTGGCGACGGGCCTCGGGGACACCCAGCCAGATCTCCCGAACCGATCGGGCGAGCCAGCGGGTTACCAGTCCGGGGTAGGCGTTCTGCTCCTGGAGCGCGGTGGGAATGCCTCGTCGCACGGCCCGCCACAGCACCGGACCCGCTGCGTAGCCTCCGGTGCCGATGACCAGCGCCGGACGCTCCTGATCGAGGACCCGGTTCACTTCCCGAACCAGCCGCGGCACCAGAAACGGCCAGCGGAAGTTCTTCCACCACTGCCGCCGGTATATCGGCTCAGCCGGCAACAGGTGAAAGGGGAAGTCGCGGGTGGGGAGCAGGGTGGCCTCGACGCCGCGGGTAGCGCCCACCAATACCACGCGCCAGTCGGGGTGCCGGCGTCGGACCTCCGTGGCAATCGCCAAAGCCGGCATCAAGTGCCCGCCGGTGCCTCCCCCCGCAATGAGGATGGTGACGGGAGCCGAGGCTCTGGTCACTGTTTGACCGGCCTGCCTCTTGCCCTCCCGATATTGACCACCACCGCCACCGAGAGCAGCGCGATCAGCAGCCCGGAGCGTCCGTGCGACATGAACGGCAGGCCCAATCCTGTGGTCGGCATCAGGTCAAGATTGACCGCCGCATGCAACGAGGCGGAGAGCGCCACGGTCGCCGTTAATCCTGCCGCGAGATATTGGCCGAAGGGATCCGGGGCCGTCTTGGCGATGCGGAACCCCAGCCAGCAAAAGGTGGCAAACAACGCAATGACGACCGTCACCCCGAGGAATCCCCATTCTTCGCCGATGGTGCTGAACAGAAAATCGGAATAGGCATAGGGGACGTAGCGCATTTTGATTTGACCCTGGCCAAAACCGACCCCGAAGGGTCCGCCTGACCCGAAGCCGATCAGCGCCTGGTTGAGCTGCCGCCCCCCTTCGCCACAGGACGTCGGCTCCAGGAAACACTTGAGCCGATCCAGGCGATAGGCCTCGGCCCAGATCAGGGACACCCCGCCAAACAGCCCCGCCACGCCGAGCAGCAGGAAATGCCCGATCTTGGCGCCGGCGGTGAAGAGCACCACCCCGCCGGAGAGGGCAACCAGAGCGGCCATCGAGAGATTCGGTTGCAGCAGGATCAGCAGGGACACCAGGCCGAACACCAGCAAGAATGGTGTTACCCCGGTCTTGAAGCCGCGCACCGCAGCACCCTTCTTGGCAGCCAGCATCGCGGCCCACACCACCACGGCAAATCGGGCCAGCTCAGAGGCCTGAAACTGGACCGGCCCGAGGCGGATCCAGCGGTGCGCGCCATTGATCCTGGGCGCGACTCCCGGTATGCGGAAGGCCAGCATCAGCAGGAGCAGGATCGAAAGGAACAAGATCGGCCAGGCGGCCTTCCGCCAAATGTGGTAGTCCACCCGGGAGACCACGCTCAGCACCAGCGCACCAACCACCGCGCCGATCAGTTGATCGAGAAACTTCCCGGTCGAGTCGCGCTCCATGGTGGCGGCGGCGTAGAGGCTGGCAAGGCCGAAGACGGTGAGAATGGCCGTGACCATTACCAGGAGCCGAGTTTCCCAGCGCAACTCCCCCGGGTGCATGGCGGCGGGTGTGCTCACCAGCCCTCCACGATCTCGCGGAAGCGCTGTCCCCGTTCTTCATAGTTCTTGAACATGTCGTAACTCGAACAGGCGGGAGAAAGGAGCACCACGTCGCCGGGGCGCGCCACCGTTCGGGCCAGACCAATTACCGAGTCGAAATCCCCGGCCTCCTGGGGGACGATGCCGACGGCGCGGAGATCCTGGGCAATAATCGGCTGGGCCTCTCCGTAGGCAATGACCGCCCGGCAACGTTCAGCGAGCAGCGGTGCCAGCCTGGTGTACGGCTCACCCTTGTGCCGACCGCCCAGCAACAGCACACAGGGCCGGGTCACGGCGGCGAGCGCAACCTGCGCGGCGGTGACGTTGGTTGCCTTCGAATCATTGATCCAGAGCACGCCGTCGACCTCCCGCACCGCCTCCATCCGATGGGCCAGCGCGGTGAAGCTCCGGACGCCGGCCGCGATCTGGTTGTGGGGGACACCGGCGGCGGCCACGGCAAGGGCGGCAGCGAGTGCGTTGGCGACATTGTGATCGCCGAGGAGGGCGAGTTCCGCTCGGGGAAGCAGTTCCTCCCCCACCGAGGCGAAGGACTCCCCGCCCCCGGTCGAACCACCCGTCCGCTACCCCGACGACTGAAAAGCAAAGCTGCCGACCGGGCACCCCGCGCACCAGGTCACCCGATGCCGGATCGTCGGCGTTGGTCACCGACACCGAGGCGGCATCGGCGTGCTGGTAGATTCGACGCTTGTCGGCGTAATACTCATCAAGCATCGGATACCGGTCGAGGTGGTCGGGCGCCAGATTGGTCAGCACGCTGATGGTGGGCCGGATGGCGGTCATGTCGTGGAGCTGAAACGAGGAGAGCTCCACCGACAACCACTCCGGCGGCGCGGGAGCCATCGCAATTTCGGAAACCGGCGTGCCGATGTTGCCCACCGCCTCCACGCTTCGACCGGCAGCGCGCAACAGATGTGCGATCAGCGCGGTGGTGGTGGTTTTTCCGTTGGTACCGGTCACCGCGATGTAGCGCACCCCGGAGAGTGCCTCCAACCCGAGATCCACCTCGGCTTGGATGGGCACTCCAGCCGCGCGGGCCGCGGCGATCGGTGGTGCGGTGGGCGGCACACCCGGTGACACGACACAGAGCGTCGCCTTTCCGATGCGCGGAAGGTCGTGACGACCCAGCTCCACGCTGGCACCCAGTGAAGTCAATTCGAGTGCCACGCGATCCAGCGCCGGGGAATGCCCTGCGTCCGATGCATAGACCGACCGGCCCTGACGGCGGAGCAGCCGAGTTGCCGCGGCGCCGCTCCGGCCCAGGCCGATCACTGCGACCTCGGCGGTCATCAGCGCAATTTCAGGGTAGCAAAGGCGATCAGCGCGCAGAAAATGCCCAGGATGTAAAAACGGATCACCACCGTCGGCTCGGCCCACCCCATCTTCTCAAAGTGATGGTGCAGCGGTGCCATGCGAAATACCCGATGGGCGTCGGCGTACTCTCGCCCGCGGGTGCGCCTGAACCATTTGTAGACGCCCATCTGCAGCATGACGGAGAGTTGTTCGGTGACGAACACCCCGCCGATGATCAGGAGCAGGAACTCCGCCTTGAGCAGGATGCTGACCGTGCCGAGAGCACCACCGATGGCCAGGGCTCCGGTATCCCCCATGAACACCTGCGCCGGCGGTGCATTGAACCAGAGGAAACCGAGCGACGCGCCCATCAGCGCGGCGCAAAAGATGGTGAGCTCTCCGGCGCCGGGCAGGTAGTAGAACTGGAGATAGCTGGTGGCATCCACCCGCCCGAAGACATAGGCAAAGAAGGCGAACGCCGCCGCCGCGATGGTGGTGAGCCCGGCGGCGAGGCCGTCGAGTCCATCGGTCATGTTCACTGCATTACTGGCACCAGTAACCACCAGCGTGACGAACCCGACATAGAACAAGGGCAGAAACTGAATGATGGTGAATTTGAGAAATGGGACCGTCGTGGCACTGGCCGGGATGATATTCGGTGCGACCACGGGGAAATAGAGCAGGTAGAGTCCGAGGGCCAGCCCGAAAATGCACTGCCCTGCCAGCTTCCACTTGGCCACCAGTCCGCGCGACTTTCCCTCGACGATCTTCAGGTAGTCATCGAGGAAGCCAATGGCTCCGGTCCACAGTGTCGCCAGCATTGCCACCACGACGAAACGATTGTTGAGTGGAGCCCAGAGCAGCGTGGGGATGATGGTCGCCAGCAGGATGATGATCCCGCCCATGGTTGGGGTGCCACGCTTGCCCTGGTGGCTGGCCAGCACTTCGGGGCGGACCACCTGGCCGATTTTCTTCTGACGGAGCCGCGCAATGATGCCGGGACCGACGACGAACGCGAGGATCAACGCGGTGAGCATGGCCCCCGCGGCCCGAAAACTGATGTAGTTGAAGAGGTTGAAAATCAGGTGGTCGCGCGCGAGGGGAGCCAGCAGGTGATACAGCATCGCGCCTCAGGTCGTGGGGGACGACGAGCGTGCCACAAGATCAGGGAGGAGTCGCTCCAATGCAACGCCCCGGCTGCCCTTCAGCACGATGAGTTCATCGCCCGAAATCCGGGCGGAGAGCTTGGGCGAGAGGAGGATCGCGTCGGAAGCGGTAACCAGGCGATTTCCCAGTGCCACCCGGTACGGTTCCAAGGCCGGCACAAATTCCCCGATCGCGCAAAGGAGATCAGGACGAAGCGCCACCAGCAGGGACGCAACCTCGGCGTGCAGTGCCTCGGACTGGGCGCCCAGCTCGCGCATTGTTCCGGCCACAAAAACCAGGGGCCGGGTGCCCCGAAGTGACCGGGCCAGGTCAATTGCCGCCCGAAATGACGCCGGATTGGCGTTGTAGGCGTCGTTGACGATGGTGAGGCCCCCGTAATGGGAAATTTCTCCCCGGCCTCCAGGCAATGGCAGGTGTTCCAGGCTGCGGGCCATCTTTTCGGGATCGAGCCCCAGCGCCGTCCCGACCGCCCAGGCGAGCATGGCATTGCCGGCCTGGTGCCGCCCCCGGGCGTCGAGCAGGAAGGTATGCTGCCCTATAGTGACCTTGGGGCGTCCATCGCGCGACAGCTCGACCTTGGATGGCACCCGGTCGGCGTCGGTGAGACCGGCTGAAATAACCTTGCGCGCGTGTCGGCGGGCCAGGTCGGGCAGCAGTGGCGGCTCGGTACCGACGATTGCCAGCGCCACCCCCTCGATCAGCGACAACTTTTCGAGCAGGACCGCTTCCCCACTTCCGAATCCCTCCAGGTGCCCGGCCGCAACATTGGTAATGACCGCAATGCTCGGAGCGATCACCTCCCGGTGCCGGGCGATTTCCCCTTTGAGATTGGCCCCGGCCTCGATGACCAGCGCCTCGGTATCGTCGGGCGCCTCGAGAATAGTCAGCGGGACTCCGACAAGGTTGTTGAGGTTGCTGCGGGTGGCCCAGGTGCGGTAACGAGTCCGCAGCGCGGCGGCGATCATTTCCTTGGTCGAGGTCTTCCCGTTGGTTCCGGTGATGGCAATGACCGGGCCGGTG
The DNA here is from genome assembly GCA_031402135.1 of Gemmatimonadales bacterium. GTDB lineage: Bacteria > Gemmatimonadota > Gemmatimonadetes > Gemmatimonadales > GWC2-71-9 > JABFSM01. The sequence continues at coordinate 20,239 of JANNSC010000095.1, forward strand.
ATTGCCCTCCGCCGGGCATGGGCGAGTTCGCCGAGGGCATGTTGGGTGTCGACCACCCGGTACAAGGTGAGCCCCGGCACATCGGGAGTCTCACTGCGCACCACCGCACCGATTGCACCGGCCCCGTGGGCGGCGGTGAGAAAAGTATGGGCGTCGAACCGCTCTCCGACCAAGGCGACAAACAAAGCGCCCGGCGCAATGGCCCGAGTGTCGGTCGAGATCCCGGAGTAGGTTTCGATTCCGGCGGGACCGGCCAAGCCAAGCGCCGCGCGGACCGAGCGGTCATTCCATTGCATGGCCATCCCCGAGCAGGTCCTTGACGATCAATTTTTCGTCGAAGGGGCGCTGCTCTTTGCCAATGACCTGATAGGTCTCGTGCCCCTTCCCGGCCAGCAAGACGGTGTCGCCGGGCCGGGCGGTGCCCAGCGCGGCGGCAATCGCTTCGCGCCGATCGGCAATCCGGAGGTGCGGTGTTCCCGCGGGCAGCCCGGTGATCACTTCGTCGAGGATGGCGTCGGGGTCTTCGGTGCGCGGGTTATCCGAGGTGACCACCGCAAAATCGGAACCGGTACCGGCGATCCTGGCCATGATCGGGCGCTTGCCGCGGTCCCGGTCACCGCCGCAGCCGAACAGCACGATCAGCCGTCCGGTGGTCACCGGGCGGAGGGCCGCAAGGGCCCGCTCCAGCGCGTCGGGGGTGTGGGCATAATCCCGGAGCACGACGAAGGGCGTTGTCGCCAGCCGCTCCATCCGACCCGGCACCTGGGGCACCGCGCCAAGCCGCTCGGCCACCTCCGAAAGGGGCAGACCCATCCCGAGGACGACCGCCGCGGCCGCGAGGGCGTTGGCCACGTTGAAATCCCCTGGAAGCGGCAGCGACACCTCGGCGGTGCCAAAGCGACCTTCAATGCGAAACCGGCTCCCGGTCGCGCCCAGTACCGCGCCGGTGGCGCGCAGGTCAGCCTCGGGATGCATTCCGAATCGCACCGCACCGGCCCTTCTCGGCAGGTCGTTCCACGCCGGGTCGTCGGCGTTGGACGCGACCACGGCGTCCCGGGCCAGAAGCCCGAGGAGCTTGAGTTTGGCGGCGCGGTAATGCTCCATGGTGTGGTGGTAGTCGAGGTGATCCCGGGTCAGGTTGGTGAACACCGCGGCGTGAAACACCAGGCCATCGAGACGACCCTGATCGAGGCTGTGGGATGAGGTTTCCATGGCAACCCGACAAACCCCGCGATTTCGCAGCTCGGCAAAGGTGGCCTGTAGATCGACCGGCCCCGGTGTGGTGAGGGAACCGGCGGTCGAGGGAACCTGCTTTCCGTGGCCATCCAACGCGCCCAGAGTTCCGAGACTGCCGGCGTCGCCCTCCCGGTTGAGCAGGTAGTGGATCAGGCCGGTGGTGGTGGTCTTGCCGTTGGTGCCGGTAATGCCAACCAGCTGCATGGTTCGGCTGGGATCATCGTACCAGACCCGGGCCAGTGCGATTGCCGCCTTTCGTGCGTCCGATACGATGATCTGCGGTGCGGTGGCTTCCAGCGGGGCTTCCACCACCACCGCCGCCGCGCCGCGAGCGATTGCGTCGGGAACGAAGCGATGGCCATCCGCCTGGCTGCCACGGACCGCCACGAAAAGGGTTCCCGGCGTGGTGAGCCGGCTGTCCACCGTGATGCCGGTAAATGTCGGAAGGCCGGCAGGGGCAAAACGGAGCAGACCGTCGCGCCGAAGTGCGGCAATCAGGGCGTCGGTTCCCGTCACGGGGTTCCCGGCCGAGCGGCGTAGATCACCACGGTGGTACCGGCGGGAAGCGAATCTCCGGCCGATGGGACACTGCGAATGACCCGTCCACCCCCCTCGACCCGGACCCGGAATCCCCGCTGGTGGAGGGCAAGGGTGGCCGGGCGGACCGGCTTTCCATTCACATTGGGAACCACCGCGTAGGAGGCGCGCGCCGGTGCCGGGGCCGGCACCGGCAGCCGCACCGCGGCAATATGGGGCTGACCAACTTCGCTTTCGGTGCGGCGGGGCGGACGCGCGGGGGCGGCTCCCGCGGGGGCGGATTCGTCGGAATCCGCCAGCGCGCCCCGATCGATGACGCTCTTACGAGCGGAAAGCGCCTGGAGCAACATGTTCTTGAGCACCGGCGCGGCGACGGTTCCACCGAAATATTCCGGGGTGCCCGGTTGGTCGATGGTAACCACAGCCACCAGCTGGGGATCCTTGGCGGGAAAAATTGCGGCAAAGGAGGCACGGTACTTTCCGGTGGCGTAGCTGCCGTTCTCGGCAATACGCGCTGTTCCGGTTTTTCCCAGCAATCGAAAGCGGAGCTGGGCCTGCCCCCCGGTACCGGAATCGCTGGCTGCCTCGGCCAGGAATTCGCGGACCGTGGCGGCCACCGCTTCGGTGATGACCCGACGGACCACTTCGGGGGCGTGCTGGTAGAGAATGCCGCCATCCACATTGCGAATGGACCGGACCAGCGTTGGCGCCATGAGCACGCCATCATTGGCAAAGACCCCATAGGCGGCGGCCAATTGGACCGGGGTCACCACAAACCGATATCCGATGGCAATGCTCAACCCCTCCTGGCCATCCCTCCAGGTGTCGGGCCGCACCAGGGAAGTCGCTGCTTCGGAGGGAAACTCCGCCCCGGTCGGCGCGCCGAACCCAAAGGCGCGCAGCATGTCGTATTGCTCCTCCGGCTTGAGCCGCAACGCAAACTGGGCCACCCCGATGTTGCTGGACACCTGGATGGCACCGGCAAGCGTCAGCGGTTGATTGTGGACATGAGTGTCCTGGATGGTCCGGGAATAACGGCCGCTGGCCGAGATGTAGGTCCACTTTCCTCCGGCCGCGGAGACGGTTTCAGCTGGTTTGACCCGGTCGAAGGTCAGCAGCGCCGCCGCGGTGAACGGCTTGGCGGTCGAGCCGGGCTCGAATGGCACCGTGAATGCCGAGGCGGTGACGGTACCGGCTGCCGCGCTCCGCGAGGCCACCGCGAGGATTTCCCCGGTCTGGTGGTCGAGGAATACCACATCGCCACCCTCCGCCTTGGAATCTTTCAGCGCCTCGGTCAGCGCCTGCTCCGCGATTTCCTGGAGCTCCGCATCGATGGTGAGCACGACGTCATTTCCGGGAATCGGCGCCCGGATCAGCCGCTCGGGGGACTCGAATTGGCGCCCGACACCATCACGCAGATTGGTGGTGAGGCCGGGCGTTCCCGCGAGGATTGAGTCCAGCGATCGCTCCAGTCCGGAGGTTCCCCGCCCGGAATCCCCTGCGACGGTCCCGATGATGGCTCCGGCCAGTCGGCCACTGGGATAGGCCCGGCTGTACACCGGGATCAGGTGCACCCCCTTGAGCTTGCGGATCCGGGCGATTTCGGGAGCGGTCCAGGGCCCGTTGAACCAGGCGTAGCGGGACGCACCGCTCTGGAAGATGCGGTGGAGGGTCGTGGCGGGGAGACGGAGGTCGCGAACCACGGCGCGTTTCAGCAGCGGGGTATCGCTGACCTCCCGGGTGGCAATCTGGACGTGATATTTCTCTTCCGAGATGACCAGCCGGGTGCCGTTGCGGTCGAGGATGGAGCCGCGCCGCGCGGGGAGCTCCAGTTGCACCAAGCGATATTTTTCCGCGGTGCGGGAGAACTCACTGCCCCGAACCAGTTGAAGCCACCCGGCTCGGCTGAGTACCAGCACCAGGCCGATGCCAAAGGCTACCTGCAGCGCCACAATCCGCGCGACCGGCTTGGCCATCAGTGGTCCGGGCGGAGGCCGGGTGAGAGGGAGTCAGCCTTCAAAATTCGGCTCTCGTGGTCGTCGGGTTGGTGAAACCCGGCGCGTTCCATCTGGGGGATCAGGACGGTGCGGCTGGTGGCCTCCTCGATCTGCCGATCGAGCCGGGCCTTTTCACCTTCGAGCGCCACCCGCTGATTTCTCAAACTGTCGAGGGATCGGGCAGTGAGGAGGGCGGCCCGCTGCCGAGAGACGACTGCGGCGGCAACACCCAGAAAGAGTACCAGCCAGAGCATCAGCCAGTGACGGCCCCTAGCCTTCATTGGCGATCCGGAAAATCCGGAGCCGGGCACTCCGGGCTCGAGGGTTTTCCAGGAGCTCCACCGGATCGGCCACCACGCCTCCGCGGGGGACCGCCGACCCAAGCGGCCGTCCCCGGCAGGTGCATACGGGTTGCTCCGGTGGGCAAATACAGCTTCGGCTCCACTCGTGGAATGCGTGCTTGACCAGCCGGTCCTCACCGGAATGATAACTGATTGCAGCCAAGGTTCCGCTGGGCAGGAGCAGGTCACGGAGCTCGGGAAGGGCCGCCACGAGCCCCTCGAGCTCGCTGTTGACGGCAATCCGGAAGGCCTGAAAGATGCGGGCGAAATCATCTGGCCCCGACCTCGGCCCCAGCACGGCACGGATGGCGTTGACCAGGTCGTCACTCAGCGCAAAGGGGGTCCGCTCCCGGCGGCGGACGATTTCTCCGGCAATGCGGTGGGCTCGAGGTTCATCAGCCCAATCGGTAAGCCAGGCCCGAAGGGTGTCTTTGTCTACGGTATTGAGCAAATCGGCGGCGGTGGAACCGTCCGTGCCCATCCGCATGTCGAGCGGCGCACCTTCACGAAAGGTGAAGCCCCTGCCGGCCTCGTCAAACTGCCGGGATGATACGCCGAGATCGAGGAGGATGAAATCGGGGGCGAAATCCGCGATTTGGGCGAGGGCTTCGGGGCTGCCGAACGGCGCCTCCACGTAGCTGATGCCCGCTTCACCGAGACGTTCCCGGGCAATACGGACCGCGTGGGGGTCTCGATCGACGGCAAGAATCTCTGCCCCGGCGGCGCGCAACGCCTCGGCATGGCCGCCATCCCCCAAAGTTCCATCCACCACCCTCCGGGCGCCGCGGGCGGCGTCGAGGACGGCATTCATCAGCACCGGAACGTGGAAGGCCAAGTTAGGAAACAGTGGCTAGAGACAGGACATCAGCGCGCGATCACTGGGGCCGAAAGACTTCACCCCGCCGGTTTCGCGACGGGGTGAAGCGGAACGCAACCTGAGCGGGGCTGACGGGGCTCGAACCCGCGACCTCCGCAGTGACAGTGCGGCACTCTAACCAAGCTGAGCTACAGCCCCTGTTGCGAAGCCCCGGAATCTATCGGGGCAGCCACTCACTTGCAATACGCTTTTTGGAGTGATGCGTTGCGGGCACCGCCAAAGCCTTCCACTCCCTGCAACAGGCGGTCCACTGCGGCCTGGTTGATCGAGCGGCCCGCGGTGAGCGCCGGGCCGGCTTCGTCCAGGAGGGCCTTTACCTGTTTGGCCAAATCGCAGGACTTGGTCGCCTCGGCCTCTTTGTCCAGCGGAACGGCCTGAAAGAACGTGGCGTACCCGAGGACATAATTTGCAAAGGCAACCCGCTGGGGAACCCCGGCCGCCAGCCGGACGGCGGTACGAGCGATCTCAGCCGCGGTGGGGAAGTCCGATGCGGGCGGTTGCAACGCTCCCAGGCCAGCCACTGCCAGAATGCCCGACATGTTGGCCTTGTCGTCGGTGCTTCCCAGCCGCTCGATGTAGGACGCCAGTTCCAGCGCTTCCTTGCCGCGTTTGGCGTCGGCCAGGGTCTTAGCCACGCGGAGGACCGGGGACACATCCGACGAGTCCACCGTCATGAGCCGCTTGGTCACCGACACCGAGCTGTCAATCGGACCCGCGACACTGTACGCCTCGGCGAGCTGCCCCAGGAGAATGGCGCGGTTGGGATACTTGGCGACGCCCATTCGGGCCCATTTGACGAACCGGGCGGTGTCGGGGATGATGACCACCGAGTCCTTGGTATTCCCGGCCGAGTCAATCTTGACCTTGATGGTGGACTCGACGGATGGCCGGGAAGCGGCGTAGGTAATCTTGGAGTAGAACATGGTGTCCGCCTTGGTGGTATCGAGCGCGTAGACCTGTTCCAGCGCGTCGATGGCACACTTCACTTTGGCGGGGGAATCCTGGCTCAGGCACGCACTGCTCTTGAGATCCCAGAGATCGGCGTTGGCCGGGTCGAGTACCAGCCCGGAATCGGCCACTTCCTCGGCGGCCTCGATGCGACCGTACCTCAGGAAGAGACGGTAGGCCTCCTTGCGCAGCACCTCGTTGGTGGGCGCCACCCGCAGCATTTCCTTGAAGGTTTCGACGGTTGCCGCACTGTCGCCCTTGGTCTGATACTGCACCCCGAGATCGCTCCACGCCTTGAGGGAGAGCCGGTCTCCAGCGGTAGTGGCCTTGAGGTGCGCGATGACGACATCCGCAGGGGCCTTCTCAGCGATGGCAATCTGGGCCAGGCAATAATGCGCCAGCCCGTTGCTCGGCTGCAGACGGAGCGCCTTGGCGGCGGATTCTGCAGCTTTGGCCGGCGCGGTGCCCCGGAGATTTTCGCACATCTTGGCGTCGGGAAGGGCGCGAAACGCGACCGCAATCGAGTCGCCAACTTTGCTACCGAAATCCTCGAAGGCCTGATTGGCCAACTGGGTGACGCTGAGCATCTGGCCAGCATCGTCGTTCATTCCGGCGAGCCGTACTTCAATGGTGAAGCGGTTCGCTTCGCCCCGGAGGATGGTGCCGGCCACCATGACCCTGGCTTGCAACGACGAGGCCAGTTGTCGGGCAACCAGGGGCGGAAGTACCGCATCGACCGGGTAGGCATACTGTGACAACGCATCGTTCATTTGAGCGCGAAGAATGACCTTGTACCACTTGTCAGCGATCTTCTCGACCTTGTCGCGCAGTCCCGCCCCGATGCGTACCGAGGCAGCGGAATCCTGCGCCGAAAAGCTATGGGGATTGGCCACCAGCAGCCGGGGGAGGTTCTGGACCGGCAGGGCCGGCCGGCTGGAGCGCAACTGCGCCGCGACGGGCCCGCTGTGGCCTGCGACCATTGCACCGGCAAGAACGAGAGGAGTGAGGCGCATTCCGAACAACCTCCCAACAAGGGCGCCCTTGCGGGCGAAGGTCTCCGCGTCCGGTCGGATCGCGGCAAGTGGGCGAAGAGGGATTCGAACCCCCGACATCCTGCGTGTAAGGCAGGCGCTCTGAACCGCTGAGCTATTCGCCCGGGCCAATGGCGCCGGGGCCCCGGGATGTGCCATGGGGGACGCACCACGCCACCCCCCCTGCACGTCGGGCCGTCGGCTGGCCGAACGTCAGAGCGCGATAGCCAGCGGGAAAAGCACGCAATAGCCGACCACCAGCAGGACCGCCGCAACGCTGGCCATTCCGCTGTACAGCGTGGCATACCCCGCCACCAAGCAGGCGGTGGCGGCGACCAGAACGACGATGTTTCGGCGCCGCAGAAGTCTCTGGCGGCCCCCGGGTTGCGTTTCGGCTGTTGCCATAAGGCCATGCAAATTAAGGCGCTGGACCAGCTTCATCAAGCGGGAGTTCGGCCTCGTCGTCCGGCTCGACAATCCAGCCCTGGTCGAGCGCTTTCCGCCGGGGCAGCTCCCGCCGTCGTTTGGCCCAAGCGGCCCAGATTACCACCGAGCCGGCCGCCAGCCAGAAGCCCCCAGCCAGCCCCCAGGTCACCAGTCCAAATCGTCGGCGGACGTCCTTCTGCCACTCTTCCTCGAACCGGCTCAGAGTCCATCCTGTCGATGCCAAAACCGCCTCGGAAAAGCCCTGGCCACCACGCAGCCGGTCGAGCAGCGGAACCAGGGAGCGTTGGGGGTGGCGCCGGGCCAGCATGGTGACCGCAGATGCCGCCAGCCCGTATGCAGTTTCGGCGGTCAACTGACTGCCGCGCAGCGCCCGATCGAGTTCAAAGAAGCCCGGCACCTTGCCCCGGGCCACGCTCAAGTCGAGCCGAAGCTTGTCGAAGCGACTCCATTCCCCCGCCGCCACCGAAGCGTACCCCTCGTTGAACCACAGGGGCACCCTCCCCGGCACGGCATCGTGCAAGGCGAAGTGGGCGAGCTCGTGGGAGAGGATCTGCTGAGGATTGCCGGCATCGGCCCGAATCACGATGGTGCGGACTCCCGGCAGCGCGAATCCGGCGCCCCACGAGGGGGCCCGGCCCCCCATTACCGAATCGAGCCGGGCGCCACCTCGCAGCACAATCAGTTGGAGCGGACCGGGACTGCTCCGGCCGAGGCCATACCACGCTCGGGGTGCCCCGGCCGCCTCCGCAAGCGCAATAGCCAGATTCACGTCGGCCGGCCGCGCAACTGCCCGGACCGAGCCCACCTGCACCTCCTGAAATCCCTGGAGGAGGAGCAGACTCAGCCAGAGCCGGTGCGCGGAACCTCCTCGCCCCGAGCGGTGCGCTCGAGCAGCTCCTGGCAGCGCTGGGCCCAGGGTGAAAATTTTCCTGCCGCCGCCCCCTGTTCCCAACTGGCTCGCGCTTTGGGCTGCTCCCCGGCAAACCAGTGGGCCCGCCCGAGGTCGTAGTAGGCCTCGATCAGATTGGGACCGAGCGCCAGCGCCTTCCGAAGAAAAGACTCGGCGTCGGCCATCATGCCGCGTTCCAGATACACCAGGCCGAGGTAGTAGTGGGCGTACAGTGTTGCCTTGGGGTCGTTGTCCATCCGGATGACCCGGGAGAGATGCTCGATCGCTTCGCCGAAAATCATTTTCTTGAGGCAGATGTACCCGACGTTGACCCGGGCGAGAGCGTTGGCCGGTTCGGTCATCAGGACCCGGGAGAACGTCGCCAGGGCATCATCGAAGGCTTCCATGAGCATCTGGGCCCAGCCCAGCAGGGAGAGGGCCTGGGGGTCTCCGGGGGCAAGTTCGAGAGCCCGCTGCAGCGCCTGGGTGGCGCCGGCCGGATCGCCCAGCGAGATCAGGCTCCAGCCCTTCTCGATGTAGGTCGAGGCGCCCAGGTGATCCCGGTGCAATTGCGGCGTCTCCGGTGCGCGCGCGGCGCCGGCGTCGGCGCTGGCTTCCTTGTAGCGGGTTACCAGTCCCCGGATGTCCTCCTTGAGCTGGGCAAACTCACCCAGCGCCCCATCCACCCGCTTGAAAAGTCCCACGATTCGCCGCTTGACGTCCTCCCGCTCGGTCCCGGCGGCACCGCCGTCGAGGGCCGCGCCGATGGCGTGGAATTCCTCCCGGAGGCCTTCCAGCAGCAGAGGAGGACGCGGATCGGTCACAGCTCCACCGAGCCGTGCTGGTAGGAGCTCACCACCACTCGGCCGGTTTCCACGTTGAAGTCCACGGAACGGCCATAGTCCCCGCCCACCACCTCGCCAACGGTGCGGATGCCCTGGCGGTGGAGCGCCTCGCGCACCGCGTGGACGTTGCGTTCGCCCATCTGGATGGTGCCGGCGGGTTGCAATGCGGAGAACATGCTGGCCCCACCGACCAGACGCGCGGTGAGCCGGGGCTGCTGCGCCCCCAGCGCGAGCAGCAGTTCGGTCAGCGCGGGGATGGCCGTGGGTGCGTAGCGCCCCGGCGTGTCAGGACGGGCCCGCCCGACGCTCCCTGACGGCAGCAGCACATGGGCCAGGCCTCCAACCTTGGCGACCTGGTCGTACAGGATCACCGCGACGCAGCTTCCCAGGGCCAGTGCCGTGAGCGTGGCCGGCGCACTGGCGACCTCCATTTCGGCGATTCCGATGATTCGGCGCGGGGCGGTCACGACGCCCTCCGGTAAATGCGATGAGTGACATCGACCGGGGTCAGCCCGGCATCGGGAAACGCCAGCAGCGATTCCGTCCGGCCGAGCATCAGGAGCCCGTTTTCCGCCAGCGCACCGCAGGCCGCCTGGAGCACTCGGCGCTGCCCCTCGGGGCCAAGAAATATGAGCAGGTTGCGACAACAGACCAGATCGCACCGGTCGGGGGACACTGCGCCGGCGGTGAGATCTTCATGGCAAAAAGTGACTCGCTCGCGGGCGGCGGATCCCACCACGAAGTGTCCATCTTCCACGGTTCCGTAGGGCTCCGACACCACGGCCGTGATTGCGGCCGCCGCGCCCGGCGCATAGCGACCGGCGATTGCCGCCGTCAACCCCTGGGAGTCCACGTCGGAAGCGAACACCCGGATATTGGCAGCCGGCGGAACTCCCAGCTGTCGGGAAAGGTCGAGCAGCAGCATGGCCAGGGACCACGCCTCTTCGCCGGTGGCGCAGCCCATGCTCCAGGCGGAGATCTGTCCTGCCTGCCCGCATCGCTGGCGCAGCAGGTGGGCCTGGAGGCACTGCCAGCTGTCGGGGTTCCGAAAGAACTCGGTGACCCGCACCGAGAGGGTGTGCAGCAGCTGGTCCACTTCGGCCGGGTCATCGGCAAGCATTCCGGCATAGACGAGGAGAGAGTCGGTTCCCCGGGCCCGCATCCGCACCTCCACCCGGCGCAGGAGGCAATTTTCCTTGTACCACTCGAACCCGCCGGCGCCGTGCAGCGCCAGCTCCTTGATGACCACCGAGAGCCCATACTCATCTTTCAGGGTCATGGCGACAACGGCAGAGTGTCGAGGTTGGCCCGGGCCAGTTGATGCCCCGGATTGAGCGCCAAGGCGCGGTCCCAGCATTCCCGGGCCCGGGCAGTGTCGCGCTGACGAAAGGCAAGATTGCCAAGCTTGAAGAAGAGATCGTCTCCCAGGCAGGGGTCGAGGGCAGCAGCGCGCTGGTAGAGACTCACCGCCTCGTCATAGCGGCCGGAGCGATAGCAGAGATCGCCAAGGTTCTTGAACGCCTGGGGAAGCGAGGCGTCGGTGGCCAGAACTTCCCGGAGCAGCACCTCCGCCTCGGCGATGGCCCCGGTGGCCTCGAGCAGCACCGCGTAATTGTTGCGCAGGACGACGTCGTGGGGATGGTGCTCGCTGCCCTCGCGTCCCAGCGCAAGCGCGCTGTCCAGATCCTCGGTGCCGGCGGCGGCACGCATTGCGGCCCAGTACCAGAGGGCAGGCGGAGTCTCCCGAATCATTTCCCGGGCCCGCTGCAGGCGCTGCCGGGCCACCACCGGCTCGCCCCGCTTCAAGGCGAGAATGCCCCAGCCGAGGTGGATCCGGCCATCATCCGGGGCCCGGCCAGCCGCCTCGGCCAGCGCCGTCTCGGCTTGCTCGAGCCTTCCCTGTTGCTGGAGCGCAATCCCCAGGTTGTGGAGCAGCGACGGGCGGGGTCCGCTGCGGTCGATAGCCTGGCGCAGCAGGTCGGTCGCCTCGGCCCACTGGCCCCGGCGGGCCGCAATGAGACCGAGGTAGAAGGGCGCGGTGCCTTCGGAGGGCCGCAGTTCCGCCACTCGGCGAAACTCCCGCAGCGCCTCGTCGAGCATGTCGGTTCGGTAGAAAGCAATCCCGAGGTTGCGATGCTCCTCGAGCTGAGCATCGAGCAGGCGGGATGGCGCCGCCATGGCTGAGGTGCCGACCTTGTGGGCGAGTCCCGCGGTGACCAGGCCGTAGAGCGCCTGCCCGGCGTCGAATTCCACCAGCCCCGACTGGTCGATGACCTGGCGAACGTCACGCTGCCCATCGAGCAAGGGGAGGATGCGGCGCTGCGATTCGGTGAAATCCGCCTGATGCCCTTCGACCTGTCCGGGCAGCACCGCGAAAATGAGATCGAAACTGGTGATTTTTTTCTCGATCAGGCTCCACTCGTCAATGCGACGAGCGCCCTCCAGCAAGAGCGATTCCGGGTTGATGCGGTCGAACCGGTCCTCTCCCTCGGGCTGGACGCCGACCTCGAAGCTGAAGGTGCCGGTTTCCCAGGAGAAGAGCGAGTAGACCGCCTCCTCGATCTGCAGCCGGACCGAGCGGCGGAGTCCTTCGGGGCTGAGCACCCCAAGGGTCACCAGCAGTTCTCCGATCCGGCGCCCCGGTGCGGTCTGCTGAAGCACCAGCGCCTGTTCCAGCTGAGGCCGGGTTATGGCACCGCTGGCCAGCAGCATGTCTCCCAACCGGTCGCGCCGGTTGACGATCGAGGCAGAGATGATCGCGCCTTCCTCAAACCAGATCGATCCGTGGCGCTGCCGGTCGGCGACCGAAAGGCATCCGGTTCTTCGCCCCATGAAGAGGAGCTGGATGACGTCGGGGAGGCTGGCCTCGCGGAGACTGCCCTTGATGGCCATCTACTTGAACTCCGCGATGAGGCGGTCCCGCATGACCGGCCACTCTTCCACGGTTTTTTCCGAGCTCCGCACCAGCCCCATCCCGGGTGACAAGATGCCGCTGGCTCGGCCGGCGCTGCTCTTGCGCTGTCCCCGGCCGGGCCCCAGGTCGAGGACCTCGAGGACTTCGCGGGCCAGGGCGGGGCTGGGCGTGACGCCCTGGGCGGCGGCTTCGCCCAGCACCCGCTGGACGATGCCCTGGACCGCGCGGATCGAGTCGGCCGGCCGGGCTGCGAGGTAGTCCGCCAAGCCGGCATCGAGCTCGGCCAAGGTGCCGGCGAGGAGCCGCTTGATGACCGTCAGCCGCACCTCCCGATCGGGTGCGGGGAGTTCGACGACGAGCCCGCTCTCCAGGCGTACCAGGAGCCGAGGATCGATCACTTCCAGACTCTCCAGGGGGCGCAGGCTGGCGAAGACCATCTGCCGCCCGCCTTCCAGCAGCTCGTCCTGCAGCATCAGCAGTTCCATTTGCGCGTCGGTTTCGCCGGCCAGCAGGTGGAAATCATCCACCAGCAAGGCCCCCACCCAGCGATACCGGTGGCGCCAGGCGGCGCGCTGCACCGGCTCGGCGTGGGCCCGCACCTCGGCCGCAAAGGCATGGGCGCCAAGGCACGCGATGGGCGCGACACCTCGGGCGGCGAGGGCGTTGCCGAGCCCGTGGAGGAAGTGGCTCTTGCCCGCCCCGGCACCGCCGATGATGACCAGCGGGGAGTAGCGCTGACCCGGCTCATTGATGATGTCCCGGGCGGCCATCATGGGCAGCCGTATGCCGGGGCCCTCGGCGAAATCCTCGAAGCGATAACTGGCCAGCGGCGCAGTGAGTGGTGCCGTGCGGGAGCGGGCCTGCTCGACCAGCGCCCGGGCAGCGGCCACCTGATCGGGATCCCGAAAGAGTTCCGCCCCGGCAAGATCAGGGGCGAGTTCCGCGGCCTCCAGGGCGAGGGCGAGGATTTCCCGCGCATCGGCGTCGTAGAGGGCGAGGATCGGTTCCGGGTCGACCGGCGCTTCCCGCTGAAGCAGCTCCTCAAGACGCCGAGTTCGCAGCCCTTCCCCGCCCCATTTCAGGACGGCTTCCCCGATCCGGCGGCGCCAGCGATCGACTTGCTCCGAGAGACTGGCGGTGACCTCGGAGAGAAAGGCGCCAAATTCGTCTCCGGCATCGGCGGGCAAGGCAGGCGGCTGGAACGGCTCGGGCAACGGTGCCACCGGCGCGCCAATCAGGAGCAGCGCATCGCGAGCGGACAGCGGAACAGCGCTGGCTTCCTGAAACGCGAGGAGCCGCGCCAAGGCGCCGGTGTAGTCCCGCATGGAGGGAAACTCCGCCTCGGCGATGGCGCGGACCGCTTCGCTGGGCAGTACCGTGGTCGATCCGGTGAGGCGCTGACGGAGGATTGCCAACCGAGTGGCCGGTCCCGGGAGCGTCAGCGTGACGGTGGTTCCTTCCGACAGCCGGCGCACCAGCCGGGCATCGAGGCCGGAGAGCTGGTCGACCGGCACGGTCACGGCGATCACCACTTCCCGGCCGGCACCCCGCCGGGCATCCACCAAATCGGCCACCAGTCCCTGGCAGTCGCGGTGCCGAGCCAGCGTTTCGAGATCATCCAGCAGCACCAGATCGGCCCCGAACAGCTCACCCCGAAAGCGTTCACCCCGGGCAACCAGGAGCGCGGAGCGATAGCGCTGGGCCAGCGTGTCAGGGTCGAGCACCTCGAGGGTCGCGCTGGGATGATGGGTCCGGACCCGGGAGGCAATGGCCTGGAGAAGTTCGGTCTTGCCGCTCCCCGGCGCGCCCACCACCACCAGCGGCGCGTAGGGAACCCCGCTGGCGTCCGCCACCGCCCGGGCCGCCGCGGCGGCGGGGCGGTTGGCCGGGTCGAGAACGAAGGTCTCGAAGTCGGTCACGGAGCCGGGGGCCGTGCCGCGAGGCGCTGCAGCACCAGGCTGGACAGCGCCTTCAGGGTTTCAAACACGCCACTCCCGTGCAGCGCGTCGGAGGGAAAACTGGGCACCCCGCGAAAATTAAAGGCGTCATCGAGTTCGCTGGGCGCCAGGATCAGGTCGGTGGGAAGGTCCTGTTTGTTGTATTGGAGGACGAGAGGAAGCTGCCGAATGTCCACGCCTTGCTCCAGCAAGTTTTCCTGGAGGTCTCGAAAGCTCTCGAGATTATCGTCGAATCGCCGGGCCTGACTGTCGGCGACGAAGACGACGCCATCAGCGCCCTGCAGCACCAGTCGGCGGGTGGCATTGTAATAGACTTGTCCCGGCACGGTATAGAGTTGAAACCGCGTGGTATAGCCGGAAATGATGCCGAGTTCGAGCGGCAGAAAATCAAAGAACAGGGTTCGGTCCGATTGGGTGGCCAGCGACACCATGTTCCCCCGCCGATCCTCCGGCACCCGACCATGGATATAGAGCAGATTGGTGGTCTTTCCGCACCGCCCGGGTCCGTAGAAGACCAGTTTGCAGGTGATTTCACGGCTGGTGAAGTTTACCAGAGGCATCAGGTCACCGTCCGAACAGCGCGCGAAGGCTGCTGTTGAGTTCGTCCTCGAAATTTTCCGCCAACACCTGCCGGGCCGGCTCGGCGGCCGGCGCAGCGCGCTCGAGGTCCTGGGTGAGGCGAGCGAAAAAGAGCTGGACCAGGCCGAGGGAGGTTTCCGCTCCGAAAACGACGAGACCGATCCAGCGGCCTCTCGGGGTGGAGAACGCGGCGAGGTAGAGGCCCAGCCCGGTTCCCTGATGGACCACCGCATCCAGCGGTCGGCTGCCCATGACGCGGGCCAACTCGGCGGTTGCGGCCATGATGCCGGCTCCCAGCGCAGCGGCGGACATGACATCGAGCGAACGAGTGAAGCCGTGCTGCGCCACGACCTGGCCCGACGCGGTCATCAGCAGCGTGACCCGGGCCGCCGATTCGCCGAGGAACTCGGTCAGCGGCCGCTCCACCCACGGCTCGATGGCGCGCATCAGGCGGATTGCTCCGCAGCCGCGAGCAGGCCGAGTCGGAGCTCACCGGCGTTGACGTCCGCCGCCGCGATGGCCACGACCAGCAAACCGCCCGGGGCGGGCGCCACCAGGAGTGCCCCCTCACTGCCGGTGAGCTGGACCAGCACCCCCTCCGGGTGACCCAGTGCCGCCGTCATGCCGCCGATTCGTTGGGTGAGGCTGGCGGCGAGCGCGGCCACCGCTGCTCCATCCAGACTGTCCATGAGCGCCTCGGCCACCACCAGTCCGTCCTCGCGGGAAACCAGCAGGGCGCCACGGACGCCGGCAATGCGGGTCAGGGTGTCGAGCGTATCGGTCAGGCTCACCGGAGTTCCTCCAGCCAGCGCCGCGCGGTGGCGGTCGCGCGGTCGGCCAGGAGGGCCAGCCGTCCGGCGGGCACCTCAGAGGGGCGGGTTATGAGCAACACCGCGTCCACCGTGGGGAGACGAATCTCGAAATGGGCCGGGCCACCCTCCAGGGCAATCCGCCGCCAGGCGCCCAGCCCGAGGAGCCGGGCCACGCGGTCGGCCTCCCGGGTGATGCCCCCGAGGGCTGCCGCCACTGCCTCAGCGGCGTCCCGGCCATCGGCGGCCCGAACGCCGCCTGCCAGTATCCGTCCCTGCCGGTCCACCAGCACCGCCCGCCCGGCCTCCGGGTCGAGGACGGCGAGGGGATCGGGCGCGGGCTCAGCATAACCCGGTATCGGCCGTGCCCCGGCCCGCTCCCGGGCCCGGGCGAGCGCCGCCGCGAGTGGGGCGTCCTCCGGCGACAGTTCCGCGGCCCTCTGCATGTAACGCAGACTGCGGGCGTGGTCGCCGGCCCGGTAGGAGAGGAACGCCAGCCCCTTGTGGGCGCCAACGTGCTCCGGCGCCAGCCGGAGGACGGTGGTCCAGGCATCGAAGGCGAGGTCTCCCTCCCCTCGATCGCTCTGGATCCGGGCGACCAAATCCCAGGCGCCGGCCATTTCCGGATAGCGGCCCGCCCCCTGCGCAGCCACGGTGAGCGCTGACTCGAATTGGCCCCGCCGGCGCAGCAACTCGGCCAGCGGGAGGAAGACCAGGCTCGAGGGGTCGCGGGCGAGCTGCGCGGTCAGGGCCGGGATGTCGTCGCTGGTCACGACACCTTCCGAAGTTGCTCGACCAGGTGCCGCGCGGCGGGCACCACGCCCGACACCTCCCGAAGATGCGCTGCTTCCTCGGGATTCTTGTCGGGAAGAGCCAGCCACGCCTCGAAGCCATGCACCGCTTCTTCGAGTCGCCCGGCCCCGAGAAGCGCCCACGCCAGGAGCCGCCGGGGACGGCAGCCACCCGGATCCAGCCGCACCGCTTCTCGAAGCGCACTTTGGGCCTCAGCGTAACGGCGCTCGATCAGCAGGATCGAACCGATCAGCAGATGGGTCCGCGAGTCGCCGGGAAAGGCATCGAGCGCCGCCTGCGCGGCGGCCCGCGCCGCATCGGCGTTCCCGGCGCGAAGCTGGTCTTCGCCCTGACGGAGCAAGGCCTCGGCATCCCGGCGAGGCGCGGCGTGGGCCGATTCGAGCGCCGGATCCCGGAGGACCACCACACCGGCAGTGGTCAGCCCGAAGAGAGCGCGGGCCACATCGAACTCGGGTTCTCCCAGCGAAACTGCCATGGTATGCAGGTCGCGATCGCCGTCAGCTGCAGCGAGCACCCGCCACTCGAAGGGGGTCAGGGTGAGTGAACCGGAGTCGGTGGTGACCGGCGGCGCCAACCGGGGAACCACGCCGGTATGGGCTACCCGGCTCTGGATCCGGGACCACTCATCGATGCGACGGGCTCCCTCGAGCAGGAGGTGTTCCACCGAAATCCGGAGATCGGTCTCCTGGGGGATTTCCTCGACTGGACACTCCTCGAATACAAAATACCCCTCGGACCATCCTAGCATGGTGAAAACGACGTCCTCGATGTGGGCGCGCACCTGAATCTTGAGCTCCCGCTCGCTAAGGGCTCCGGTCGCCACCAGAATTTCCCCGATCCGTCGAGCGTCCCCGTGTTCCTGCAGGGCCCGGGCCTGGGCCAGGTCTTCCTCGCGAATCTTTCCGGCCCGCAGCAGCGCGGTTCCCAGCGGATGCGGATTCGAATGAATCGAGGCCGCCACCACTGCGGCCGCGTCGAACCAGATGGTGCCTTCATTCTGGCGAAGGGCTGAGGAAATGTTGAGCGCCCCGGTCTTGCGGCCCAGGTCGAGCAGCTGAAAGACGTCGTGGATGCCGAGCTCGCGGAGAGGCCCCTGGATGGCCATTTCAGGCCGGGCTCGATTGGAGGATATGAGCCAGTTCGCGCGCCGAGCGGGCCTGGGCCCGGGCCGGCTCCGCGAACGGGCCGGTGGGGTCGAGCGCCGTCACCCGTTCCCAGTCAACCACCGCGGCGCGGTAGCGACGCAGCCTCGCTTCGGCGAGGCCGCGGTGATAGAGCGCCAGCACATGGTCGGGGTGGAACCGAACCACCCGGTCGAACGCGGCGATTGCCTCTTCGGTGCGCCCATCGTCGGCGAGGCTGCGGCCAAGCAGCACCAGGGCCTCCAAGGCGTAGGGCTGGGCAAGCAGCAGATCCACCATGAGCCGGATGGCTTCCCCGGTGAGCCCGCTTCGCCGCAGCAGGTCGCCGAGGGCGAGCCCGGCATCGAGAAAGGTCGGGAGCAGTTCGAGGGCCCGCTGGTACGCAATGCGAGCGGCGCCGCTGCGCTGCAGTTCCTCCTCCACGACACCGCGTTCGTACCACGCCTGCACCAGGGTGCCGTCGAGCTCCAGGGCGCCGGTGAGGGCGTCGAGCGCGCCGAGGCCGTCACCCTGCTTCCGGAGAATGCTGCCGCGGAGCAGCAGCAGATCGGCGCGCCCGGGCGCCTGCGTAGCTGCGGCGGTGACGTCGAGGGCGGCCCCTTCGAGATCACCGATGAGCTGGCGAGCGTGGGCGCGAACCAGCAACACCTCGGGTCGATCGGGCCCCTGCCCCACCAGCTGGTCGGCCACTGCAATGGCCTCCGCACCGCGACCCAATGCCACCAGGGACTGAGCTTCCCCGAGCAGAATGTCGGAATCGTTGGGTGCCAGAGCTCGCGCCTCCCTGAAGCGCTCCAGCGCCTCCCCGAAAAGGCCCCGGCGGGCAAAGACCTCACCGAGGAGGGCGGCTCCGGTGGCCCGGGGCGCGCCGCGACGAATTGCCCGGTGGACTTCGGCCGCCGCGGTATCGAGCAAGCCCTTGCCGAGCAGATCCCGGACCAGCGCGTAGAGGTCGTCCTCCGGATCCGGAGCCGGCGCGGTTTCCCGGGGAGCAAGCTGCCCGAAGAGCTGGTCGAGCACTCCGGGGTCAAAGTCGAAGCCCTCATCGGTCGGGAAGGTTCCGGAGGCAGCCCAGACTGCGGGAGGCATCGGGAGCAGAGATTCCTCGAACTGCAGTTGGACCGCAAGCGCATAGCTCTGCGGCACGTAGAAGGGATCCAACTCGAGGGCCCGCCGGGTTTCCCGCAGGGCATCGTCGAAGGCGCCCAGCTGGCTCAGCGCGAATCCGAGGTTGTATCGGGCTGGAGCAAAATTGGGGTCATTCTCGACCGAGCGGGCAAATGCGTTGCGGGCATCCTGGTGCCGGCGCAGTTCCATCAGGACCAGACCGACTCCATTCCAGGCCACCGGCTCTCCGGGCCGGTCCGCCAAGGCGGCGCGGTACGCTTCGAGGGCGTGTTGGAGGTCGTGGCGCTGGAGGAAGAGATGTCCGAGGTTGAGGCGGGCGCCGGCAAAATCCGGTCGGGCCCGGAGCGCCACCTGGAACGCTTCGACCGCGGGCCCGGTGTCGGAGTCGCTAGTACCGGCCACGCCGAGATTATTCCAGGCGTGGGCCGAGGAGGGATCGGCGTCCACCGCCCGTCGATAGGAGCCCCGGGCTTCCTCCCGGCGGCCCGCTTGATGGAGGCAGACGCCTCGCTCGTTCCAGAGTTCGGCATTGCCCGGCTGGCGCTCGAGTAAGCGATCGTAAAGCTCGATGGCCGCGCCGAAATCTTTCCGGAGCAGGTGGGTTTCGGCCATCGCTTCGAGCGCAGTGGCCTCGTCCTCACCGGATTCGAGCGCGAGGCGGCACTCCCGCAGCGCTTCGGTGAGGTAGCCGCGCTTTCGAAATGCGACGGACAGACTGAGATGCGGCTGCAACACTCCGCCATCGCTTCCACCGGTGGGGCGGCGGGGCGCCTTGCCGCGCTTGCCACCGATGAGCAGGTTGGGCTGGGCGGTGGCCAGCGCCGGGTTCAACGCGATGGCCCGGCGGGTCGAGGCGCGGGCTGCCTCGTGGTAGCCAAGATCTCCGTAGAGGAATCCCAGGAGGTAGTGCACCTCGGCGTGATCGGGATTGAGCGCCGTGGCCTCGGTGAGAATGGTCAGTGCCTTGTCGTTGAGGCCCCGGTTGTACAGCGCTCGCCCAAGGTAGAGCCGGGCCACCGAGCTTTTCGGGTCGGCGTCGCAGGCGCGCTGGTACCACTCGGTGGCGCGCTCCGGGCGGCCCCGGGCCTGCTCGACCAGCCCGAGTTGCACCAAGGCGGTTGGATCGACCGGATTGATCCGGAGCAATTCCTCGTGCTGTTGAATGGCCTGATCGTGCTGGCCCAAGGCGAGATAGGCGCGGGCGAGTTCGAGTCGGGCGTTTCGGGCACCGGGATCCCGGGTAAGACGCTCGCGCAGGTCCCCGATCAGGGTGTCGAAATAGCCCGACTCCCGCTGCACAGTTTCCAGATTGTCCTGAGCGACCCGCATGTCAGGGTCGAGCTCGAGCGCGTAGCCCAAGGCGGCAATCGCCTCGGGGATCAGCCCGCGTTCGTAGTAAAAAACACCGAGGTTGTTCTGGGCACCCGGGTCCGAGGGGTCAATCCGCCGGGCGAGCGACCGGAGAGCGTCGGCGTCCCGGCCGGACGGAGCGGCCGCCGGCATCGTGTCAGTTGGCGACCCGGATCGCGTCGAAAATGGCTTGCAGCGAGGGAGGGTCCGGCATCAGCAGGAACTGCCCGGTAAGGGCCTGGTCGGATCCTTCGATCCGGAAAGTCGTTTCGACGCAGAACAGGGCGTCGCGATCGTGGCCGAAGTTGAGGTAGGCGGTGGTGAGGACGGCGCCGGCCAAGTCGACGACCAGCGCGGGCACCGAGGGGACCAGCATCATCCCCAGAAAATCGGAGAGCGCCGTCATGTAGGCGGAGCAGAGAATATTCGCGGTTTCCTTGATGGTGGACTGCTGCATGGCATCGAACGTGGTGCCGGGACCATTGGGGCGCCGGAGCAGAAGCTCACACAGCGCAAACGCGGAATCCTGGCCCAGGACAACCAACGTCCGCCCGGTCAGATCTCCCATAACGTGCATGAGTACACCGGCAATCACCGTATCCGGTGGCCCGACCAACAGCGCGACCTCCTCGAGGCGGCGAATGCTGACTTCGGGGACACTGATCATGATCTTGCGGCTGGTCATTTGGGAGAGCGCGGTGGCTGCGTGGCCGGCCCCGATGTTGGCCACCTCGCGCAGCGCATCCCGCTCCAGGTCGGTCAAGGATCTCAGGTCAGCCATCACATCCTCCACCTAGAAGAGAGCGGCCGGGTCGATGATCAGCGCCGGCGCGCCGTCGGGCAGAATCGTGGCTCCGCTCACCCAGGTGGGGAGTCCCGCCGGCGCCATGAACCGCCGAACCACTACGTCCTGCTGCCCCAGCAGCACATCCACCACGAGGGCGGCGCGGCGCCCCCCGATATCCACCACCACGACTGGCCGCCGGGAAGCATTGGCCTCGGCCAGGCCAAGGATCTTCCGGAGATCGGCGGTGGGCAACGATTCCTCCCGTAAAATAACCTCGCCGTCGCCTGCTTTATGCACCGCAGCCTCGGCCAGAAGCCCGAAGGGGAGCGCGTAGCGTTCTCCGCCCACCCCGACCAGCAGTGCCCGGAGGATCGCTCGGGTCACCGGAAGGTGCATCAGGAAGGTGGTGCCCCTCCCCGGAACGGTTTTGAGCTCCATCCGGCCGCCGAGGGAGCGCACCCGCGCCAACACCGCATCGATGCCAACCCCGCGTCCCGAGACCGCAGTGACTTCACGCTTGGTGGTCAGGCCGGGGTGCGCCAGCAGCCGGAGCAGCCCGGTGGCATCGGGCATCCCTGCCTCGGGGTCAAGAAGACCGCGCTCCACGGCGCGGAGTCGCACCGCCGCACGATCGATCCCGCGGCCGTCGTCGGCAACCGTGACGGTCACCTCATCGCGGACTCGCTCGGCCCGAAGCCGGAGGGTGCCGTGGCGGGGCTTCCCGACCGCGATCCGCTCCGACGGCGATTCCATCCCGTGGTCGGCGGCGTTTCGAAGCAGGTGGGTGAGTGGCTCGGTGAGTGCATCGAGCACCGAGCGATCGAGTTCGATATCGATGCCCTGCAACTCGAGCTCCAGCTCCTTGCCGAGCTCCCGGCCGAGGTCGCGCACCATGCGAGGAAATCGGTCAAAGACCTCGTCCACCGGCGCCATGCGGGCCCGGAGCACCCCGCTCTGGAGGCCGGAGACCAGCGCCGAAATCCTGCCACTGACCTGCTCCAGGTCAGATCCGATTTCCCGATCGGCAATCCCGGAGAGCCGGTTGCGCGACACCACCAGCTCACTCACTGCGGTGACCAGCGCATCGAGCCGCTCGAGGTCGACCCGGACCTGCCGGGCGGGGAGCTTGGTCATGACCGGCTGGGCGCCGGTGAGCCGCGGCTGAATCCGACGCTCCACCACCGGCATTTCCCCAGTGCGGGAATCGACCACCGGGACCAAACCGTAGAGCGCGTCGATCAGGAGGGGATCGACCTCGGGTGGTTCGCCCCGACCGACTGCCTCGACCGCCTCGGCAAGGCCATCTACCGCGTGGAAAAGGGCCTCGAGCGCATCGCGGGAGACGGCCAGGGTCCCCTGACGCACCGCCGCAAGCACCTGTTCGGCGGCGTGGGAAAGGTCCGACAGCGGCTCGAGAGAGAGCGCTGCCGAAGAACCCTTGATGGAGTGGAAGGCACGAAAAAGCTCGGCCACCGGAGTGGACGAGCTCGGATCACGCTCCCAGGCGAGGAGCAGCTCGTTGCAGCGCTGAAGGTGGTCGCGGCTGTCGGAGAGAAAGAGGGCGGTATATCGGGCCAGATCCACCGGGGCTCACCCGAGCAGCCGTTGCACCGCTTCGAGCACGCGGGAGGGCTGAAACGGCTTGACCACGAAGTCCTTGGCACCGGCTTGAATTGCTTCCACCACCAGGGCCTGCTGCCCCATGGCGCTGCACATCAAGATCTTGGCCTGGGGGTTGTCCTTGCAGATTTCGCGTACCGCCTCGATGCCGCCCATCTCAGGCATGACGATGTCCATGGTGACCAGATCGGGCTTGAGCTGGCGATATTTTTCCACCGCCTGGGCGCCGGATTCAGCTTCACCGACGACTTCGTACCCGGCTTGGGTGAGAATATCGGTGATCATGGTTCGCATGAAGATCGCGTCGTCGCAGACGAGCACCGTATGAGCCACGGGGTCCTCCCTCGGTTACAGCTTGGTGACTTCGGGCCGGAGCAGCGGGCGAACCAACGCTTCAACGTCAAGGGTTGGCAGCCGGCCTGCTGTGCCCACGGCGTGCACATCCTCCACCTCATCCACTTCCAGACCGACCGTTCCGTCACACATTGAGAGCACCAGGAGCCAGTCGGTGGACCCGGCATTGCGAATTCCGAAGAGCGCCGGTCCACTCACTACAGTGACCAAGGTCCCCCGCACATTGGCAATACCCCGGACCGCCTCGGGGGCGCCCGGCAACCGGGCCAGCGCCGGGGTGGCGACCACTTCCCGGATGGCAGCAATTGGTAGCGCAAATCGTTCGCCAGCCACCCGGCAAACCACAACGCGGGTGGTGCCCGGGCCCGTCACTTGGTCAGTACCTGAAGAAATCAAAATAGGTAAGCCCCGGAATGGGAGCAACTTGCCCAGCTTCGCCTCGGGCCGATTCGAGTGCCGCGTCGAGGTCGGCCGGCCACTCGGCGTGGAACGCCATCCGGGCCCCGGTGGCCGGGTGCTTGAACAAAAGCTCGGCAGCATGCAAGGCTTGGCGTGGCGTGACGCGTTCCAGCCGCGCGGCATCCTGGCGGCCCGGCCCGGTCATCCGTCGGGCGCCGCCGCCGCCATAGACCGGATCCCCAATTACGGGATGCCCGATGTGGGCGAGATGCACCCGGATCTGGTGAGTGCGGCCGGAGTGCAGTTCGGCCCGGAGGAGATCGCAGACCCCAAACCGGGCCAGCACAAAAAGGTCGGTGCGGGCGTCGCGACCATCGGGTCGGACCACCATCCGCTTCCGGTCGGTACCGCTCCGTCCCATGGGAGCGTCCACCGTCACCGTGGGGGTGTCGAGGTGCCCCCAGGCAAGGACAGCGTAGGCGCGCTTGATCTGCCGGGCGGCGAGGGCAGCGCCGAGCTTCCGGTGGGCAAGATCGGTCTTGGCGATGACCATGAGTCCGCTGGTATCGCGGTCCAGGCGATGCACAATGCCGGGTCGGCCCTCGGCGCCACCGGCAAGCGTCGTTCCCCGGGCCACCAGGGCGTTCACCAGCGTGTCATCCCAGTGGCCGGGGGCGGGATGCACCACCATGCCGGCGGGCTTGTTGAGCACCGCGAGATGCTCGTCCTCGAAGACGATGTCGAGCGGGGTATCGAGCGGAGCCAGGGTCCGGGCCGGCTCGTCCTCCGGAAATTGGACCTCGATCAATTCGCGATATTCGGGGATCCGGGAAGCTCGCACGACCTTGCCGTTGACTCGGACCCCGCCGGCCGCAACCACCCGAGCTGCCTGGGTGCGCGAAAGATTCAATTGATCGGCGAGGAAGCGGTCAATGCGTTCGGCCGAGGCCGCGGCGACGGAAAAGGCAATGGCGCTCAGGGGGCGGCTTCGGCCCGGGCCCGGGCGTCCTCGGCCCAGAGCGAAATAGCGAGCACGATGGCGCCGATGGTGACGCCCATATCGGCGATATTGAAGGTTGGCCAGCGGGCGGTCCCAACGCCAATGTCAATAAAATCCACGA
Organism: Gemmatimonadales bacterium; assembly: GCA_031402135.1. Lineage (GTDB taxonomy): Bacteria > Gemmatimonadota > Gemmatimonadetes > Gemmatimonadales > GWC2-71-9 > JABFSM01. The sequence goes on from JANNSC010000095.1 coordinate 44,361, forward strand.
CACCGTGAGTGCTGCGCAGCCGATCCACCAGATTGCCGGCGGCGCCGCCGGCAACCAGCCCGCAGGCCAGATGGCGAATTCGGTCAGCGGGCGCGCTGGAGCGGCTGAGGCGGAAGAGCATGACCACCGCGACGATCGCAATCACGATAAAGATCCAGCGCGACCAGGCGCCGAGGTGCAGCCCGAATGCCGCGCCCTGATTGTAGACCAGGCGGAACTGCAGCCAGCTTCCCAGCACCTGCACCGGTGGAATCTGCAGCAGGACCCGCTCGGCTATTTGCTTGGTAACGAGGTCGAGCCCCAGCACCGCCGCCCCGGCAGCGGCAAACCAGCGCCGGGAATCAGCGCCGCTTTTCATCTTCTTCCTTCTCCTTGCAGGTGATGCAAAGCCGTGCGTGGGGAAGCGCATCGAGGCGCTCCAGGGCGATATCCTGCCCGCACTGGTGGCACTTGCCGAAGCTCTCGGGCTCGCTGTAGAGGCGCCGGAGCGCCTGGTTCACGTGCCAGAGGTAGCGACCCTCTTGGGAGGCGAACAGGAACTGCTTCTCCCGTTCCATGGTATCGGTGCCTTGATCCGCCATGTGGAAGGAGTAGGAGGAGAGGTCGCCATCGGACGACTGCAAGGTGCTGCTGAAGGACTCGTCATAGTACCCCAGTTCCTTCATAACCCGGGCCCGCTCGTCCTTGAGGCGGGTTTCGAGGTGCTGCAGCTGCTTCTTGGTCATGGCCATTCCGTTCGGAGTAAACTGGTTCAGGTCGACGCTGCGGGATGGCGCGCGACCGCGATCACTGCCTGATGCCCTTCGATGTCCAGGGACTCCTGCCGGTCGGCGCTCCCGGCGCGCTGCCCGGCGTGCAACTCGCGGGCCAGTGTTTCGGCCTGGATGGTGGCCGCGTGGGCCATTACCGAATCCAGCAGGGGCGGCGGGCCATCAATATAGAGCGCGATCCGGGTGGTGTATTCGTAGCCGGCGTCCTTGCGCAGCCGCTGAATCCGGTTGATGACTTCGCGCGCCAGCCCCTCCTGGCGCAGTGCGTCGGTCAGGGACGGATCCAGCGCGGCGACGTAGCTCCCGGCGCTCTGCACCAGCCAATCGGTGGTAACCTCACGCTCCACCGTCACATCCTCAGGACCATACTCCCACACGTCGGCGCCGCTGTTCAGCATGACGGTGCCACCTTCCTCGACGGCCCGGAGCTGGTCGGCCGAAAGTCCGGCCGCAGCGGCGGCGGCCTCGGGCGTCCGCTTGCCGTAGCGCTTGCCCAGCGAACGGAAATTGGGCCGGGGCTTGAGCCGGACCAGATCTGCGTCCGACGCCACGACCTCCACATCCCGCACATTCACTTCCTGGGCGAGCAGCGGGAGCAGCCCGTGAAAGCGGGCCCCGTCGGCGGCGCGGGGGAGGGCCACTCGCATTCGCGCCAGCGGCTGCCGCACCTTGAGACTGCGGCCCTCCCGGGCAGCCCGGCCCAGTGATGCGAGGCGGCGCACCGAGTCCATGGCAGATTCGAGTTCGCGGTCGATCGGATCCGCCGGCACGGGGAACTCGGCCAGGTGCACCGAACTGCCAGCCAGCGCACGGTGGAGCCAATCACTGGCAAAGGGCGCCGCCGGTGCGAGCAACCGGCTCACCGTCAGCAAGGCATCGAACAAGGTGCGCACCGCGGCAGGGTCGGCAGCCTTCTCGGGAGCCCAGAAGCGGGACCGAGAGAGACGCACATACCAATTGGACAGATCATCCACCACGAAATCAATGATCGGACGAATACCCCCAGTCGGGTCGTAGCGGTCCCACGCCGCGGTGGTCCGGGCGACGGTATCCGCAAGGCGGCTGCGGAGCCATCGATCAAGTGGTTGTTCCGCCTCCAGGTTGCGCTCCGGTGCAGCCCCACCGGCGTAGAGCTGAAAGAAGCTGTAGGTGCTTTTCAAGGTGACCAGGAAGGAGCCGGCCACTTCGTCGATGGCTCCACGGTCGAAGCGTTTGGGCCGCCAGACCTCGCTCGACCCGATCAGGTAGAGGCGGACGCTGTCGGCGCCGAACTCGCGGATCACCTCCCACGGATCGACGACGTTGCCCTTGCTCTTGGACATCTTCTGGCTCTGGGCATCCAGCAACAAGTCGTTCACCAGCACATTGCGGTAGGGCGCCTGGTCCATGACCGCAGCCGAAATGGCCAGCAGCGAATAGAACCACCCACGAGTCTGGTCGATACCTTCGCAGATGTAGTCGGCCGGAAAATGCCGGGAGAATTCCTGTTGGTGCTCGAAGGGGTAGTGCCATTGAGCGAAGGGCATGGCGCCGGAGTCGAACCAGGTGTCGATCACCTCGGTGACCCGACGCATGGTACCGCCGCCGGGCGCCGGCCAGGTGAGTTGGTCGAGGGTCGGCTTGTGGGGGTCGAAATTGGCGCCGAGCGGACGACCAAGCTGCTGGGCGAGCTCAGCGTAACTGCCGATGACCTGCACTTCGGCGGGGTCCTGGTCCGACACCCAGATCGGCAGGGGAGTGCCCCAGTAGCGATCGCGGGAGAGGGCCCAATCGACGTTGTTGCTGAGCCAGTCGCCGAAGCGGCCGCTGCCAACTTCAGGGGGCTGCCAGGTAATGGTGTCATTCAGCGCCATCAGCCGCTCCTTGATGGTGCTGGTGGCGACAAACCACGAATCGCGGGCGTAATAGATCAACTTGCTGCGACACCGCCAGCAGTGGGGATAGTCGTGGGTGTACTGCTCGGTCCGGAGATGGTGGCCGTCGGTTTTGAGCCGCCGAATGATCAGCTCGTTGGTTTCATCGGCGGTCACCAGGCGGCCCTCGAGTTCGGGCCAGGTGGTGCCAACGAAGGTCCCGTCGGATGCCACCGGCCGGAGCAGGGCCAGCCCGAAGCGCTTGCCGGCACTGTAGTCGTCGGCGCCGAAGGCGGGAGCGAGGTGGACGATGCCGGTGCCGTCGTCGGCGGTGACGAAATCTCCCGTGACCACGATCTGGCTGGCGGCGTCTTCCGGGAGGGGCACTACATCCAGGGGGCGCCGATAGCGCCGACCGGCAAGGGCGGAGCCGGGATACCTGGCAACGGCAGCCACCTCACCGCCCAGCACCTGAGCGAGTTTTTCAGCCCGGGCAACGGCGGCGACGAACTGGCGACCGGGGTGCAGCGTGCTGACAAAGGTGGCGTACTCGAGCTCAGGGTGGACCGCAGCGGCAACGTTGGCCGGGAGGGTCCAGGGAGTGGTGGTCCACACCACGAGTTCACGTCCACTATCGTCTGCAAGTGGAAAAGTGACGTAAATAGACCGGTCGTCGATTTTCTCGTAGCCAAGGGCCAGTTCGTGACTCGAAAGCACGGTGCCGCAGCGGGGGCAATAGGGCAGCACCCGGTGGCCCCGCACCAGCAGGGATTTCTGGTGGATCTGTTTCAGCAGCCACCAGACCGACTCGATGTACTCCGGGGTACAGGTGATGTAGGGGTGATCGTAGTCGAGCCAATAGGCGGTGCGCTCGGAGAGGTCTTCCCAGTCCTTCTTGTAGGTGAACACGCTCTCCCGGCAGAGCCGGTTGAACGGAGCCACGCCGAAGGCTTCGATGTCTTTCTTGCCCTTGAGATTGAGCTGTTTCTCAACCTCGATTTCGACTGGGAGACCGTGGGTATCCCAGCCGGCGACCCGAGTGACCGAGCAACCCTGGGCCACCCGGAAGCGGCAGAAGAGGTCTTTGAGGGTGCGGGAGAATACGTGATGAATTCCCGGCCGCCCGTTGGCGGTTGGCGGCCCATCATAGAAGACGAACGGCTTGCCGCCGGCTCGCGACCGCTGCACCTGGCCGAAGAGGTCCTCCGCCTTCCAGCGCGCCAACAACTCGCACTCCATGGCATCGGGGCGCTGGTCGGGCCAGGCGGGGTAGCGAACTGCGGCCTGGGTCATCCCTCTCCACCGAGCGAGGCGAGCTCACCAAGTTGGCGTTCGAGCAGCTGCCGATAGCTGGCGACGTAGGCCTGGAACTGGCGTTGGGCCTGCTCGTTGTTCTGGGCGATCCGCTGCTCCTCCATGCGGGCCTGCTGGAGGATCTGCTCGGCCTGGACCCCCGCCTCCCGAAGCGCCACGTCGCGCTCCCGCTCGACCTGGGTCTGGGTTTCGCTGCGCAGCTGCTGGGCCCCAACCAGAGCATCGTTCATGGCCCGTTCGCGGTCGCGATAGGTCCGGAGCTGATCACTCATTCCCTTGATGCGTTCGTCGAGCTGCACCCGGTCCCGGATCAGCCGATCGATTTCTTCGGCCATCCGTTGCTTGAATTCCTCCACCTGGGTGGGGTCGTAGCCCCGGAGCACCCGCTGGAACTCCTGGGCCCGAACGTCGTGCGACGTGAGGTGGAACGCATCATCGGTCATGGCGAGCGTTCTCCAAAAAGCAGGGTTCCCAGGCGAAGCATCGTTGCCCCTTCCTCCACCGCGACGGTATAGTCGGCCGACATCCCCATCGATAATTCAGTGACCGGATGCCCGTCGGACCCCATCTGGTCCCGGAGCCGGCGCAGCACTCCAAAGGCGTGGCGCTGGACCCGCTGGTCCTCGGTCAGCGCCGCCATGGTCATCAGGCCGCGGAGTTCGAGACCGGGGAGCGCCCGGATGGCGTCGAGGAGCGATGGCAGCGCCCCGGGCTCGACCCCGCCTTTCTGGGGTTCTCCACTGCAATTGACCTCGACGAGAATTGGCTGTTGCCGATTGGCCACTTGCCGGTGATTCAACTCCACAGCCAACTCCAGGCGATCCACTGAATGAATCAGGGCAAAGCGTCCCACCGCGTGCTTTGCCTTGTTGCGCTGCAGCGAACCGATCAAATGCCACTGGACCGGCACGGCAACGCACTCCGCCTGCTTGGCGAGTGCCTCCTGCACCCGATTTTCCCCGACATCCCGAATGCCCGCCGAGACTGCCGCCTTGACCGCCTCCGGGCCATGGGTCTTGGTGACCGCCACGATTCGTACCGGATGGGTCCACCCTCCGATTGCCTGGTGGTGGGCGACCCGGTTGGCCACAACGGCCAGCCGCCCCGCAAGGTCCGGGAAATCCATAACCATTAAATCTAATGAGGGTTACGCCCTGCCAAGAAGGGAGCCGGACCAGCAGAAGTGGCTCTGGAAAGCCGGCTAGTTGGGTTGGAGGAAGACCGGCTGTATCCAGGCGCGGGCGCCGCCGGAATCCTCCACCCGGGCCCGAACATAGCTGAGGCCCCGTGCCCTGCTGCGATCGAGGCTGAATACCGGGGCAAGCCCGCCCACCTGGGCGAGGGCCCGACCGTGGTCTCCGATGAATGTGGTGGTGTACTTGAAATCAGCCTCCGGCTGAATCCGTAGCGCGAGGGTCGTTCCGGTCACCGAAATATCCGCCACGGTCACCCCGCTGCTGGCGTAGAAGAGTCCGTGCTCGAGGTTCCGCATCAGCTGCCGGGCCTCGAGCGTCTGCGCTGCAATCGAAATCCATCCGCGCCCGGGGTTGGCCCGGTTCCGGGCGAACTCTCCCTGAAAATGGTGGGCGTCGTCCACCGCAATCCCGTAGATCCGCTTCCCGGCACTGAGTAATCCGTCCCAGATGGCCTCGACGCCGAGCCCCTCATCACCGCCGTCGTTGTGAACCTGGGGATGACCGTTGAAAATCTCCAGCAGCGAATCGTTGCGCACCTGCAAGAGCTCCTGGAGCCCGAAGGACCAGCGGAAGTTGGGGTGATTGATGTGGGGAATGCCAGCCACCTCTCGAATGGCATCGACGTTTCGCTGGATGGTTCCCACCAGGGTCGAATCGATCCTCTGAGGCACCAGTTGGGTCAGGGCCAGGCCATTGATGTGCACCGGCTTGGACCCGAACTGAGTGGTGAGCTCTTCGCCACCGACCAGCAGAAACGTTGAATCCACCAGCCCGGTGAGGCGGGCCGGATCGGTGAAGACGTTGTGGTCGGAGAGAACCAGGAAGCTGTAGCCGTGGGATTTATACCAGCGAACCACGACTTCGGGAGGGGAGTCTCCGTCACTTTCCGTGGTATGGGAGTGAGTATTGCCCTTCCACCACCGGAGGCCGGACAACTCCCGCGGTTCGAAGCGCCGGGCCGACAACCCGGTGGGGGGCGGCTCGGCGCAATTCACCCGGCGCATCGGGAAGTCGACGCCGCGGAGCCCGCTGGGGCCAGGACCCTCAATCCGGGCAAGGAGCGAATCGGTGCCCAGCCTGCGATAGAGAATTCGCTGGGGAAAGTCGTGCGCCAGGTTTTCGACTATGAAGCTGGAGTCAGTGAGCTGTACCGCCTTGAATGAGGTGACGGTCTGACCGGAGGGAATGGAGGTGTAGACCACGGTGTCCCGCTGGGTCTCGATGCGGAGTTGTTCGAATTCCCGTACCGCGCCAGCGGCGATGGTGCGGCTGGCGCCCAACATCATGCCGCCGTCGGGGGGCATCCACATCTCCAGCGTGGTGCGGCGGGCAGTTTTGAGCTCCCAGCAGCCGGCGAGCCAGCCCAGCCGGGCGAGCCCGCCGGCGCCGACGGGCGCCGGGGAAACCGGGCTCCCCGGTTGGGCGCTGGCGGGCGAGGCAAGCAGACAGAGCAGGCCGAAGGTCATCGAGCGGCGATGCGGCTTCACGCAATTCATGGGATGCGCTTTCGGATCTGTTCCAGCGCCGCCTGGATGGCCGGGTTGCTGGAGAGGTGGGCGCTCCGCTCCAGGTACTTGAGCAGCTGAGCGGTGTCGCCCCGGCTTTCCAGGGCGTAGGCAAGCTGGGTGAAGGGCAATCCGAGGGTGCTGGCAATGCCGCTGGCGGTGTTTTCCAGCTCCCGCCGAGGCTGAGACAACAAATCGGCAAAGCGATAGGTGTCCATCATGAGCCGGTCGGTGGCGGCAATGTCGAGTGGCACGCCCATCAGCCGCTTCAAATCGTAGGCGGCGCTGGTGGTGTCGACCGCGACGGTGTCGAGTACGATGCCCAGCCCTCGCTGCACCATGAAGCGGCCCAGGCCATAGTCATTCCCGACCGCGGTGAGCCCCCACACGATCGGGCGGCGGCCGAAATTCTGCTGGATCACCCGGAGGGAAAGAAAATCCTTGCCGTAGAGGACGCTGTTGGCGGCCAGCGTGGTTTGGTAGCGTCCGACCCGCAGCGTCGCCGCCTGGTCGATAACTTGGGGCAGCGCGGCGTGAATCTCGGCATCGGTCATGTTGTGGAGCGGCCAGGTCGGGGCCACCGGATGGAGTCCCTGCCAGATGGCGGGAGCCTTTTCCTCCTCGAACGGCCGGACTGCATTGTCCCGCAACTGGCGCATGTACCACTCGGTTTCGGCGAGCGCCAGACAGACTACGGTGACATCTCGGCGGACTCCCGCAACCTCCTGGGCCCACCAGAGCGGAAAGGTGTCGTTGTCCCCGTAGGTGAAGAGAATGCCGTAGGGCGGAACCGAGTTGAGCAGGGAGTAGGCAAAGTCGCCGGGCAGCCGGGCGTCGGGACCGTGCCGACGACCAGCCTGGGCAAAGTTGAGGGCGAACGGCAGCAGGGCAAGCAGAAATACCGCAGGGACCACCCGCCGCAACGGTGCCGCCACCCGGGCCAATCCCTCACGCACCACGGTCTGAAGGCCAAGACCGGCCCAGAGCCCCCACACAATGAAGCTGACCACGAAGAAGTAGTCCCGCTCCCGCACTTCATGATCGTTTCCGTCGGGGTAGGGATCGTAGCCGATGCTGAACCCCGGCTTGAAGTTCATGTACACGACGAGGCCCAGCCCGGTGACCAGCCAGAGCATCAGCAGCATCCAGGCGCCACTTCGGTCACTGCGCCAGTGCGCTGCCATGCCGCGGAGGCCGAGGGTCAGGAAGAGCAGAGTGAAAAGGGTGCGAAGGGGGAAGCCACCGATCATCCCCGGCACCGACTTGGCCCATTGCCAATCGAAATACTGCAGGTAATTAAGGAATTGCAGCCCGATGATTGTGAGGTTCCGTCCCGGGTTGTCGGGGCCATGACGGACGGTGGGATCGTCGAACGGGGTTCGGAACTCGTACTGGGCCCGCCGGATGACTTGCACCAGCGCATCCCAGCTGCCGGGCGCAGCTTCGTTGATCATGGGCGACTGGCCGGAGCGGATGTACAGATACAGGTAGGGCGTCACACCAACCAGAGCAATCACCAGCAGGAGCAGGCCGAAGCGGAATTCGCCGCGGCGGCCGGCAAAGAGCAACGCCGCCACGAAGCCCACCACGCCAACGGCAATGAGACCACGGTTGCCTAACCCGATTCCGGTGAGCAGTGCCCAGAGACCGGCCAGCACCGCCGCATGGCCCCATTCGGCGGAGCTGGTGGCGGGGTCGGCGGCCGGCTGGCGACGGAGCTCGGTCACCACGAACAGCAGCGCGGCGGGGCCGACCAGAAGCCCGAGCAGATGGTTTCCGATGGCAATGCCCAGCAGATACGCCACCATCAGGAGGTACTTGGGGGCGCGAGGAGTTCCCCGTGCGGCGCGCCATCGCAACAGCAGCCAGCAGACCGCGGCAATGGTAAAGGTTGCGACGGCGTAGACCTCGGTTTCATTGCTGTTGAGCCAATTGGTAAATCCGAACGCGGCAATCAGCGCGCCGGCCGCCGCCGCCACCGGGGCGAGCCACGGCAAACGGCGGGCATCGGCGGCCTCGAGAGTGCCGGCAGTGGCCTCATGGAGCACCAGGAACCAGCAACCGGCGCCCGCCGCGCTGAACAAGGCGCTCAACAGGTTGGTCCGAAAGGCAAATTCCCCGAACGGGAAGATCATTCCCCACACATGCCCCATCATGACGAACAGGGGAGTCCCCGGCGGATGGGGAATTCCCAGGGTCTTCATGGCGGCAATGAACTCACCGGCGTCCCAGAAGGTGACCGACGGAGCCAGGGAGAGGAGGTAGCCAAGGAGGACGACGGCGCTGAGCAGGAGGGCCGCCCGGTAGGGCGGATGGGCGATGGCGCTGGCGGACGATTCGACGGACTTCATGCGGGGTGGATCGCCGCCGCAATGGCGAGTGCATCCTTGACGGCGGCCGGGTTATGTACCCGGAACAATCGAGCGCCCTCACCCCACGCCACGACGCAGGCGGCGGCAGTGGCGCTGTCCCGGTCCGGGGTGGCCTGACCGGTGAGGTCCCCGAGGAATCGCTTCCGGGACGGGCCGACCATAATGGGAACACCAAGGACCCGGAGCGCACCAAGGCCGCGAAGCAGCTCGATGCTGTCGTCCGGGGCCTTTCCGAAACCCAGTCCGGGATCGGCCACCAGGTACCCGATCGGAATGCCCGCGGCTCGGGCCCGCCCGATGGCGGGCCCGAGTTCGTCGATCACGGAGGCAAGCACGCCCTCGGGATAGACTGCGTGCTCCGCTGAAGCGAGGTCCCCCGCTCCACCACGGGAATGCATCAGCACGACGCCGGCTTTCCGATCGGTACACAGCGCCGCCATCTCAGGATCGAGGCGGAAGGCCGACACATCATTGACAATCGCGGCGCCGGCGTCGAGGGCGGCGCGGGCCACGCCGGCCTTGGTGGTGTCCACCGATATCACAGGGTCCACAGATTGCACAGATTTCACAGATGAAGTCAATTGCCTTGCGAGGGCGGCAATGACCGGGATCACCCTGGAAAGCTCTTCCGCTTCGGACACCGGATCCGCTCCCGGTCGGGTCGATTCTCCACCCACATCGAGCACCGTTGCTCCGGCGGCAAGGAGCGCCTCGGCATGGCGGAGGGCGGCGGTCTGCGTGTTATGTTTTCCGCCGTCGCTGAAGGAGTCGGGGGTCACATTGAGGATGCCGACGATGACCGGCCGATCGAGGGAAATCGGGCCGGCGGCGGTTTGCCAGAAGGGCGGAGTGTCCGCGGGAAGGGCATGACCCAGCGCGGTGGCGAGTTCCACCAGTGCCTCGGGGCTGGTCCAGGGCCGGGCCAGGGAGGAGAGGCGGGCCAGGGGGCCTGCCAGCACCGCCCAGTCGCTCCCGGTGACGATGTCGAGGCCGAGCTTGGCCCCGATCCGGACCAGCGCCTCCAGGGTGGCTGGTTCCACCCGGGTCAGGTGGAAGGCGAGGGACTCGACGCCATCGGCGGTGCTGCGCGCGAGATCGCCCCCCCATCCGTGAGACAGGAGGGCGATTCGGACCGCGTCTTCGGAGCGGCCGGCGAGCGGAACGAGCCTCACGCGCCCGCGGGTTCGGCGGGGGGCGCCCCGAGAATTGGGGGACGTGCCGCAGCGGGGGTGGCGGCGGAGCGGCTGGGCGACGAATACGACGGCAGCGGAGCCTGCGGCGGGGCCCGGGGCGGCAGCGGCTCGCCCCGATCAAGGAACGCCATCTCTTCCCGATCGAGTGTCTCCCGCTCCAGCAGCGCCAGCGAGAACCGGTCGAGCAACTCGAGGTTCTGGCTGAGAATGGAGCGGGCCCGGGCGTAGGCTTCGTCGACGATTCGCTTGACCTCGGCGTCGACCATCTGGGAGAGCGACTCGGAGATGTCGCGCCGGTGGCCGATTTCCCGGCCCAGGAATACCTCCTGCTCCCTGTCTCCCACGGCAATGACGCCGATCCGGTCACTCATGCCGAATTGCGTCACCATCCGACGGGCAATGCTGGTCGCCTGTTCGATGTCGTTGGTTGCGCCGGTGGTGACCTTTTCGGGCCCGAACACCAACTCCTCGGCGACCCGGCCCCCGAAGGCGCAGGCCAAGCGCCCTTCCAGCCAGACCTTGGTGTAGTTGTGGCGGTCCTCTTCGGGGAGCCAGGTGGTGAGACCCAGCGCCCTGCCCCGGGGAATGATGGTGACCTTGTGGAGCGGATCGGTGCCGGGGAGCTTGAGCGAAACCACGGCGTGTCCCGCCTCATGATAGGCGGTCAGCTTTCGCTCGTCTTCGGTGAGGGTCAGGCTGCGGCGTTCCACACCGAGCATCACTTTGTCCTTGGCATCCTCGAAATCCGACATTTCGACCAGGTTCTTGCTGCGCCGCGCCGCGAGCACAGCCGCCTCGTTGACCAGATTGGCGAGGTCTGCGCCGTTGAGCCCCGGGGTACCCTTGGCGAGGGTGTCGAGCCGTACATCGGCGGCGAGCGGAATCTTGCGGGTGTGGACGCGGAGAATGCCTTCCCTGCCCCGTACGTCGGGCGTATCCACCACGATCTGGCGGTCGAAGCGACCGGGCCGCAGCAGCGCCGGATCGAGCACATCGGGCCGGTTGGTGGCCGCAATGAGGATCACGCCATCATTGGATTCAAATCC